>DATAPW010000048.1:0-1550 GCA_036265005.1 Acetobacteraceae bacterium
AACGGCTGTAGCCGGTGCCGACGGGATCGATGAAGACGAGATCGGTGAAATCGAGCCAGGTCTCGGCATTGGGTTGCAGATCGGGCGACGCCGATGACACCCCCGCATCGCCATTGATCGGCAACCGCCAGGGGCCGGCAATACCGAGTTGCAGATAGGCCGAAGCTGCCCCCGGACCACCGTTAAAGAGGAAGGTTACCGGACGGGTGGCCGGATCAGCGCCATCGAGCTGGTAGGATGTATAGGCGATATCGGCCTGCGGTTCGCCCTTGTCATCGAACAGCCGGATCGAGCCCGCGGTCGCCGAAAAGGCGAGCGAGCGTCCCGGAAGCGCCAGGGTTTGCTTGGTGGTGACATCCGGCGGCAGGCGATGTTGTTCGGCCGCGGCCGGTGACGCCGGCGTATTACTGCCACGCCCGCCCTTTTCTCCAGGCTTCTGGTCGCCTGATTTCTGGGCTGATGGAGCAGCGGCCGGCTGCTCCGGCGCCGCATCCTGCGCACGGGCGCCGCCCATGGCTAGCGGGAAGACCAGCGAAAACACCAGAGCCGCCAGCACCAGGCGCAGATCGCGAGGTGCCGCGAAAGATCCGGCCATATTCAAAGATCTGGCCATATTTATTGCCTTCCCTGTTTCCAGCCGGTTTTCAGCGGTCCATTGCCGACGGCCGCGTTTTCTAGCCCAAAACTGCGACAGGTTGACCCGCTGCGCAAGCTCACCCGCGGAGAGTTGATCCAGTGCCGGAGGCGCCGCGCAATAACCCTGATATCGCCAACCCTGAGATTTCCTGGCGCCCGGCCATCTCGACAAAGCCGGCAGAGGTCGTATAGACGACCCCGGCGCACCCGCTCCCATCCGCGCCAGCACGAGCCCGCGATTTCCATGACCAGCCCCCAGCGATATGACCGGATCGCCTTCGTTGCGAGCGCCAGCGCGGAAGCGCAGCAGGCACTGGCGGAATTGTCGGAGATGTACGGCAATCACGATCCTGCCGGCGCCGACGTCGTGGTGGCGCTCGGCGGTGACGGACTGATGCTGCAAACGCTGCATCGTCACATGCATTCGGGCAAGCCGATCTACGGCATGCACCGCGGCACCGTCGGCTTCCTGATGAACGAGTACTCGACCCATGACCTGCACACCCGGCTGGCGGCGTCGCGGGAATCCGTGATCCATCCACTGCTGATGCGCGCCACCGACGTCCACGGCCGGGTGCATCTGCACCACGCCATCAATGAAGTCGCGCTGTTCCGCCAGACCCATCAGGCCGCGCGCCTGCGCATCCTGATCGACGAACGCGAGCGCATGGCGGAACTGAGTGCCGACGGCATCCTGGTGGCGACGCCGGCGGGATCGAC
Source organism: Acetobacteraceae bacterium (assembly GCA_036265005.1). Lineage (GTDB taxonomy): Bacteria > Pseudomonadota > Alphaproteobacteria > Acetobacterales > Acetobacteraceae > JAMXLO01. The sequence goes on from DATAPW010000048.1 coordinate 1,357, forward strand.
CGCCTATAATCTCTCCGCGCAGGGTCCGATCCTGCCGATCAACGCGGCCCTGCTGGCGCTGACGCCGATCAGCGCTTTTCGTCCCCGGCGCTGGCGCGGCGCCCTGCTCCCCAATACCGCGTTTGTAGTCATCGAGGTGCTCGAAGGTGACAAGCGCCCGGTCGCGGCGGTCGCCGACCACGACGAGGCACGCG
>DATAPW010000049.1:0-4777 GCA_036265005.1 Acetobacteraceae bacterium
GTCGAGAAATCAATTAGAGTGCGGATGTTTTGTGGACTGCGCGTGGGGAAGACACGTGTGGTGCTGGATGGCGGCTCCAATAACGAAGCCTTTCACTGCCGGATGATCGCAATCGTTGCAGAGTGGCGGGCAGGATACCGAAGCCTGTTCGGGCTCATTCTGATGTCGGCGGGCGCGGCCGGCTGCGCCGTCGGCCCGGACTTTGTCACTCCTTCACAGCCCCATGAAACCAACTATGTCATGGGCCAAGCCGTGACCGCCAAAACCCCGGCATTGGGAGATGCCACACAACAGATACACCTCGGCGGTGTGCTCGAGGCGGATTGGTGGACACGCCTACGGTCGCCGGAGCTGGATCGGACGGTTGCTTTGGCGCTGAGCAGCAATCGAACGCTTGAAATCGCGCGTGCGAATCTTTCGAAAGCATCCGAAGAGATCAAAGTTGCGCGCGCGGGGCTGTTGCCGCAACTCGACGCGACGGGTGGGCTCGCGAGGCAGCAGTACGGCGCTTATTTCCTCGGTCCGGAGGCGGCGACATTCCCAGCCTTTTCGGCCTATACCGGCGGCGTCGGCGTCAACTACGACCTGGACGTTTTCGGACGGACCCGCCGCAGCATCGAACTCGCCGCCGCGGACAAAGATGTTCAGCAGGAGGCTCTCCGCGCCGCGCAATTGGGCATCGCCGGCGACACCGTCCTCGAGGCCCTGCAGGTCGCGTCGACACGCGCCCAGATCGACGTCGTCAATAGTGTTGTTGCCTCCGACCGGCGGACGCTCGGCCTGGTGCAAGCCCGGCTGGCGGCTGGTGCGGCATCGGATCAGGACGTCACCACGGCCCAGAGCCAAATGGATCGGGATCGGACGTTGTTGCCCGCACTACGGCAACAACTCGACATGGCCCAGGATGCGCTCGCGACACTGGTCGGCAGTGCGCCCGCTGACTGGTCGGCGCCGGACTTCAGCCTGGCCGGCATGAGGCTTCCCCAGGACGTTCCGTTGGTTGTGCCGTCCGAACTGGTCCGCTCGCGCCCTGACATCCGCGCAGCCGAAGCGCAACTGCATGCCGCGAGCGCACAGGTGGGTATAGCGACGGCCGATCTCTATCCGCGATTCACATTGGGCGCCAATGTTGCCGAACAGGGTCTATTGAACGGACCGGCCGGGGCTGCCTGGAGCCTGATTGGCGGGATCACCGCGCCGATCTTTCACGGCGGGGCCCTCACCGCAAACCGGCGGGCCGCGCAGGATGCCTACCAGGCTGCGTTCGCGCAATATCAGCAGACGGTGCTGACCGCGTTCCGGCAAATCGCGGACACATTGCACGCCCTTAAGAACGGCGCCGATGCTGTGACGGCGCAGCAGCGCGCCCTCAGTTCCGCAACCAGGTCATTGACTCTGAATCGCGAGGCCTACACCGCGGGCAACACGACGATCCTGCAAGTGCTCGACGCGCAGCGCCTGCAGCAACTGGCAGGCCTCAACCTGGTCCAGGCGCGCACGGAGCGGTTCGTCCAAACGGTCAATCTGTTCGTCGCGGCAGGCGGTGGGCTAAAGGCCAGCCGTGAAGCTGAATAAGTTGCTGCGCGGGAGCTTTGAGGCTTATCGGAAAGCGTTGCTTTCCGGCCATTCCTCACACGTTTCCGCCGCCAGGGCTCGCACCGAACAGGCAGCTCGCCAGGCCCGTGACGAACCGCATGACATGGGTACGCGCCCGTTCCACGCAAACCCGCCGCAAGGCCGACAGCGCCTCGCAAGAACGATCCAATGTCATCGGTTCCTGCGAGTGCAGACGAGCAGTCTTGCAATCCAGATACCGGCGATCGCGACGATCGAACCCGCCAAAACATCAACCAGGTGGTGATCGCCGTTTGCGGGCACCGATGACAGCACAAGAGCGTTCAGCGCCAGGGCTGTTGGGGACAGCCATCGAGTGCCACGCAGCGCATAGGCGAACTGGATGGCCATGACAGTATGAAACGACGGGAAAGCCACGATTCCGACATACGGAAGAGGCACCCCGCTTGTCCCGCCACGCAAGGTGTCCACGACCGGCACGACCGGGCCGACATCAGCGCGCAATCCCAGCGCATCGCCAGGGCCAATCGCTGGAACGAATGTGGCAATCGCCACCGTGGTCGCCAGGGCCACGCAGATCGCAATGAATGTTTCGGCGTTACGTGCGCGCGGGCGGCAGAATGCCGAGACGGTTACGAGGAGCGGGATCTGCAGCAGGATGCTCATGTACGCCAATCCCTGCAGCCGATAAACCAAAGAATGCGCCCCGATGAACCGCGACCAGTGCACCCAATCGAACCCGATGGCTGCATCAGCGGCCATCAGCCTGGCATCCTGGAGCGGATATCCCGTCGAAAATGCCAAGTAGGTGAGGCGCACCGCAAATGCAGTGAAAAGATACCAAAGGCAGAGGTAGAATGATGTCTCTGAGAGCTGGCGAATAGAACGAGACGCGGCATACGCGGCGATCGCCAACAGGGCCAAGGCCGGACCCAGGATCGCCGCTTCAGCTGGTTGCCAGCGCAGCCCAACCCACGAATTCCAGACGACAGCGACGGTCATCAGGGTAGCGATGCACAATACCGGCAGCCTTTCCGGCGCCCGCGCAACAGCACGGCGCCACGGCACGATCATCGCGGCTTGATTGGCACTCATCGGTCTGCCCGACCGTCATTGAGGCAGTTCATCCGCGCGCACATGGATAACGGTGCCTTCCGCATCTACCAAGCGCCGCCATCCGGGCAACCCATCCATCATGGCAACGATCGGGTGGGTGGAGGGGAAGATTGTCCATTCAATGCGATAGTCAGACAACGTGCGTTCGAGTTCGGAGCGGTCCGGCGAGACGGCACGATGGTAGCGATAGACAAATGTATCGCCATAAAGGTCAGTGCGACCGTCGATGAACGGGCGGACGCCGTTGAATATCAGCTGCCCACCAAGACCATACTCATTCAGGACAGGGCGCGCGCGCAGCAAGGGCGGAACTGCCTCAAGGGTAGTGGCGAGTGTCACACCTGTACGCTCTGGCGCCAGAGGTAGAGAGACACGTACCACCAGTGCCGTCACGGCGATCAGCACGGCGCCGACCGAACACCATCGCCACGCCAGGCCGGGCGCTTCCGCGCCACCGCGCCCCAGGCTTGCACCGAAGGGTTCCGCCAGGATCAGCGTCCCGACAATAGCCAAAAGCTGCCCATGGCGCGCATGCGATAGCGCGCCATGGATGAGGGCTAGAAACATGAGCAATCGGATCGGAGGCAATGTCAGCTTGCCTGCAAGGCCTAATGCGAGACCGCCCAGGATGATGATCTCAATCGGTTGGAGGGAGGTGAAATCAGTTGGCTTCCACTCGCCAATCCAGGCGAGGCTCTGCATGCCAACCACGCGGATCGGGAATAGTGCGCCGGCGAGAAAGTCCGGGTTGATCAAAGCCACCGACCAGGCAGCGAGGATGAATCCTGCCCAGGAAGTGAAAATCCGACGACGGCAGATGCCAGGATCGAGCAGGGCGTCGATCATGAATGTGCCGGGCAGCAGCAGGCCCAGCATGAAGCTGCCATGGAGGTTGACCCAGAGCACCATGATGAGCAGCAGCGCGAAAGACGGTGCGGTGCGATTGGCGCGGGCCGTCAAAAGGCCGCCGCACCACAAAGCAAGGCATGGCCACGCGATCAGATGCGGGCGGGCGAGCATGGACGGCGCAGCGGCGGACAGCGCAACGGCCAGGGCTGCGAAGGCGTAGATGGCCGGCAAGTAACGTCGGAGGTGGTGCAACAGCACGGCGGCGGTCAGACCGGTCGCGGCAGCGGCCAGTATCAGGATGCCCTGCATTCCGGCTGTGCGGAACGCCAGTGCCATGAGGGTCTCGCTTAGCCATTCATGCGCAAACCAGGGACGGCCGCCAGCAGTGAAGGAAAACGGATCAGAGGCCGGGATCGCGCGATGATCGACGATCCAGGCGCCCGTGCTGATCTGCCAGAACGTGTCGCCATCATTCAGAATAGGTGGCAGGAACAATACAACAGCGAATATCAGGCAGCCGGCGATCGCGGGGGCGGGGTCAAGCCCTTCGACTTTAGCGTGGGCCGATAGGTAAGGGACAGCCGCTACCTGCGAGGCCGTCATACCAGCATCATGGGCAGCGGAAGTTCCACGACATCTCTCTCGAGGGTGGCGTTGAAGGTTACGCTATCCCAGCAGGCGGCGCTTTGATCTCGATCAACCAGGCGATAAATCAAGCGGAAGAGATCTACTCGTACCCCCGCATGAAGACGCGTTAAAGGTTTATGGGTTTTCGCCGGGAACCCATAAGCGTCCGCTGGTTACGCCGCCGCGCGGGCGACCCGCGGGAATCGGCTCTGACGAGACCTGTTGTCGCCATTTTACCCTGCGATTGGTTTCGCGGGTATGAAGGCGCGGGCCGATACCGACGTCGCCCGAGCTATGCGTGACCCTAAGGCGCGTGCCACAACCGGAAGTTTTGTGTCCAAATATGAATGTCTCGTTTTCGGGCTGACCAGAGTCCGCCACCCCCATTGTCGTTGCGAGGAGCGAAGCGACGAAGCAATCCCCGATCGGTTTGTGCGCGCACAATTGGATGGGGATTGCCGCGTCGGATCGCTCCTTGTATCGAGAAATCGGCTGGTGATGGTAGCATTGCTGGCTCGATAGTGAAGCGGAGCCCGCAGGCTCCAGGGGCGAACAAGCCCGTTTGCGAGCGAGGTGCCCGCTTCGCTGGTCCGTCCATCCCGAACGGTCG
>DATAPW010000050.1:0-6712 GCA_036265005.1 Acetobacteraceae bacterium
CGAAGCCGCTCGCTCGCTGATCGACAAGGTCGTCCTGCATCCGCCGGAAACCGACGGCGATCCGCCTCGCGTCGAGCTGGTCGGCGATCTGGTGGCGCTGCTGGGAGCAGCAGGCGTCAGTCTGCCTTCCCCGGGCTCCCAGTCCACAGTCACCGGCGAGGTTCTTGGCCTGTTCGTCAGTTCGGTAAAGGCGGCTCCAGGGGTGTGTCGTTGACCGGTGCCGGCAGGCTGGTGCGCAGCGTGTTGATGAGCTGCCAGTAGGTATCCCTGGGGAGGAGGTAGGTGAGGCCGAGGCTCTGGGGATCCGGATTGATGTCCATGGTGGCACTATGACGTTAGTTATGCTTTCTGTCAAGGTTATCATATATGGCGGACGCCGGGGCGGGCTGCTGCGGTCAGGATTCGACACAAAGGACGCCGAGGACCACGGAGGGCCACCGGGCAGCAAGGATGCCGGCGCATGGCGCAGGAGAGATCGATGCGACCCGATGGGGTATTGCCATCGAAGTGCGCCGCCTCCAGCACGCGTTCCAACACGTGGTCGTTCTGTTCGGTGTCGCCCGACGAGGGTCCGGTCGCGACGCGCGGCCCCGTCAGCGCGCCACAATGCTGTTGATGTCCCCGGAGCCGGTGTCGGGGGCGGCCATGGGTGTAAACTGACGGCATCGCAGGGCGCTGCAACGCCTGGATTCGCCCCGTCGCGAGAGGTGACGGAAGAGTACCGCACCCCTCCCCTCCCCCAGCCGGCCTTGCGACGTGACCGACCCTCTGCTAGACGGCGCGGCTTGCATTGTTAACAGTTGTGATTGCCCCTCCTGCCCTTTCCGGACCGCAGGGCGTCACTCAGACCGGAGGGGCGCAGTCCCATGGCCGTTCCCAAGAGAAAGACGTCGCCGTCCCGCCGCGGCATGCGGCGCAGCCATGAGGCGTTGCCGCGTGAGGCCCACGCCGAATGCCCGAACTGCGGCGAACTGCGCCGGCCGCACCACGTCTGCAGCCATTGCGGCTTCTATGACGGGCGCGAGGTGATCCCCGCCGGGAATGCGCTGAAGGGCGCTGTCCGGGCCTGACGCCGGCCCGCGGCGTGGCCTCCGTCCACCCTTGACCGCGACATACACACTGGCGGTGGACGCCATGGGCGGTGACCACGCGCCGCTCATGATCGTCGAGGGGCTGGAGATCGCCGCGGAACGCCATCCGGGCGCCCGCTTCCTGCTGGTCGGCGACGAGGCCCAGCTGGCTCCGCTGCTGGGCAGCCATCGCCGGGCCGCCGCCGCCTGCTCGATCCGCCACGCGCCCGAGGCCATCGGCAACGACATGAAGCCCACCACCGCGCTGCGCGTTCGGGGGTCCTCGATGCGCGTCGCGATCGACGCGGTGGCCGGCGGCGAGGCGTCGGGCGTGGTCACCGCCGGCAACACCGGGGCCCTGCTGGCACTCGCCAAGATCGTCATCAAGACGCTGCCCGGCATCGACCGTCCGGCTATGGCGGCGATCGGCCCCTCGGCGCGCGGCGACGTGGTCATGCTGGACCTCGGCGCCAACGTGCTGTGCGACGCCCGGAACCTGGTCGAGTTCGCCGTGATGGGCGACGTGTTCGCCCGCACCGTGCTGGGACTGACCGCGCCGTCGATCGGGCTGCTGAATGTCGGGTCCGAGGAACTCAAGGGCGACGACACGCTGCGTCTCGCCGCGGAAACCCTCCGCGCCAGCCATATCGCGCCGCAGTTCGTCGGCTTCGTCGAGGGTCACGACATCGCCGCCGGCACCACCGACGTGGTGGTCACCGACGGCTTCACCGGCAATGTCGCGCTGAAGACCGGCGAAGGCGCGCTGAAGCTGATCGGCGACCTGCTGCGCCAGGTGTTCCGCAGCAGCCTGACCACGCGCATCGCCTACCTGCTGGCGCGGCCGGGGCTGGAGCGGCTGCGCGAATGGCTCGATCCGCGGCGCTACAACGGCGCTGTGATGCTGGGGCTGAACGGCGTGGTGGTGAAGTCGCATGGCGGCACCGACGCCCAGGGCTTCGCCCACGCCATGGACGTGGCGATGGACATGGTGGTGCACCGCTTCAATGACCACATTCGCGAGGATCTGGCCCGAATCGCCGGATTGATGGCACTGGCTGCCAAGAATGGCGCTCCGGACAAGGCCCATGACCCGGCCTCGGACAAGGCCCAGGACCAGGCCCAGGACAAGGCCCAGGACAAGGAAGGCGGCAGCGGCACGCATCTCGCCACCGCTCCGTAGGGAAACGATGCCACTTCGATCAATCCTCGCCGGCGTCGGCGCGTACCTGCCTGAGCGTGCCGTGAGCAATGACGAACTCGCCCGCACGGTCGAGACCTCGGACCAGTGGATCCGCGAGCGGACCGGCATATGCCAGCGCTATATCGCCGCGGCGCATGAGACCGCCGCCTTCATGGGCACCGCGGCGGCGCGCGCCGCCCTGGCCCATGCCGGGGCGGAGCCGGGCGAGGTGGACGCCATCATCCTGGCCACCAGCACCCCGGACCAGGCGTTCCCTGCCACCGCCCTGCGGGTGCAGGCGGCGCTGGGGGTGACGCACGGCTTCGGCTTCGACCTCGCGGCCGCCTGCGCCGGGTTCATCTACGCGATGTCGGTGGCCGACGGCATGATCCGGGTCGGCCAGGCGCGCGGCGTGCTGGTGATCGGTAGCGAGGTCTATTCGCGCATCCTGAACTGGCAGGACCGCGGCACCTGCGTGTTGTTCGGCGACGGCGCGGGGGCGGTGTTCCTGCGCGCCGGCCAGGGCAGCGGCAGCATCGATCGCGGCATCCTCTCCACCCACCTGCATGCGCAGGGCGCCCAGGGCGACATCCTGTACGTCGATGGCGCGGTGGGGCGGCGCGACATGCCGGGGCACCTGGTGATGAACGGCCGCGAGGTGTTCCGCCACGCCGTGACGCGGCTGGCTGAGGCGGTGGAGGAGGCGCTGGCGGCCAACGGGCTGACGCAGCGCGACATCGACTGGCTGGTGCCGCACCAGGCCAATCGCCGCATCATCGATGCGATGGGCCGCAAGCTGGGCCTGCCGCCGGAGCGGGTGGTGATCACGGTCGATCGCCACGCCAACACCTCGGCTGCCTCGGTGCCGCTGGCGCTGGCGGAAGCCTGCCAGGACGGCCGCATCCGCAGGGGCGACCTGGTGCTGATGGAGGCGCTGGGCGGCGGCCTGACCTGGGGCTCCGCGCTGGTGCGCATGTAATTTCTGTCAGCCGTTGCCGGCGTGTGGTCGCAACATCCTGATCCTGATTGATTTTTGCTGCGCTAATCGCTTGACGCCGGGGGACTCCCTGCCTAGCGTTCAACGATGCAGACCGTCACGCGCGCACATCTGGCCGAGACGATCTATACGCAGGTAGGCCTGTCACGGAACGAGTCTGCCGATCTGCTGGAGACCGTCCTGGAGCGGATGTCCGCTGCGCTGGAATCTGGAGAATCCGTAAAAATCAGTGGGTTCGGCACCTTCTCGGTGCGCCAGAAGGGGCGTCGCGTCGGCCGCAATCCGAAAACCGGGCAGGAAGTGCCGATCATGCCGCGCCGCGTCCTGGTGTTCCGTCCGAGCCACGTGCTGAAGGCGCGGGTCAACGGCACGACGCCCAGCGAGGACGACGACGAATGAGCGACTCCGGGGACGATGCCGCGGTATCTCCCGGCGGGCGGTCGCGGCCGAAGAAGGCGCCGAATGCATTCCGCACCATCAGCGAGGTGGCGGACGAACTGCACATCCCGCAGCATGTGCTGCGCTTCTGGGAGACCAAGTTTCCCCAGGTGAAGCCGCTGAAGCGCGGCGGCGGCCGGCGCTATTACCGGCCGGACGACATCCTGCTGCTGCGGCGGATTTCGGATTTGCTGTATATTCAGGGCTATACGATCAAGGGCGTACAGCGGCTACTGCGCGAAGGCGGCGGCAAGCTGTCGGACGACATTCCACCCGCGCCGGCCGATGAGCAAGAGGCGGCCGAGGCGGAGCGCGCCACCGTGGAGCCGTCGGAGCCGGAGCTGCCGATGCCCGAGCTGGTGCTGCAGCCATCGGCTGCGCTGACGGCGCGGATCAATGTGCGCCCCAAGGTGGATCCGGAGACCGAACGCCTGCGGGCGTTGCTGACCGACATGTTGCGCGAACTGGAGGCCCTGCGCGCCCTGCTGCCGTAGGCCGCTACGGACGGCGGGGACTTGCGGCACCGACGAGAGCGGCGACCACGACTATCAAAACGGGGGAACGCCTATGCGACACTGGACTATGCGAGGCTGGCGGCTGTGGCTGACGGCTGCATTCTGTGCGGCAGCTTCTTGTGGACCGGGCCATGCGGCGGTCACCCAGGACACCTTCACGCTCCGCTCGACCGGCGACCTGGTGGAACTCTGCACGGCCGCGCCGTCCGATCCGATGGGTACTGCGGCGCTGAATTTCTGCCACGGGTTCGGCGTGGGGGTTTATCGCGTGCTGGAAGAGGTCGAAGCAACGCACAAGGCGCGGACCTACTGCATGCCTGAGCCGATGCCCACGCGGAATGAGACGCTGGCGAGCTTCGTGCAGTGGACCAAGGCCAATCCGGACACGCTCGCAATGCCTCCCCAGGACGGCATCGCCGCGTTCCTGGCGAAACAGTATCCGTGCGCACGACGGAAGTGAGTGACGGGGGACGAACGCCATGAAGACGACGATAACGATGCTGGTCTGTGCGCTTGCGCTGGCGGGCTGCTCGAACATGACGGATACGCAGCAACGCGCGCTTTCGGGGACCGCGATCGGTGCGGGCGGCGGCGCAATCCTTGGCGCCATCGGCGGCAATGCCGCGCTGGGCGCCGTGGCGGGCGCGGGCGCGGGGCTGATCGGTGGCCTGATCTACGACAACGTCAAGAAGAACGAGCAGGCATCGTACCAGCAGGGCTACAATGCCGGCCGGAGTTCCTCCTCGACGTCGCATTGAGCGGCGCCAGACTGTTCCTCAACGGCTTGTGCGGGTAGCGCGTCCGCGTCGGGCTGCGGCACGGGTTGCTTTGACCCATGCTGCCCCGCCGCGCTATGCTACGGGGGCGGTTCGGCGATGACAGGGCGTCAGCGCAGTCGAGCCGACAGAGGACGGACCCCACGGTCGGAGCGTAGCGCAGTCTGGTAGCGCATCAGTCTGGGGGACTGGGGGTCGTGGGTTCGAATCCCGCCGCTCCGACCAATATTTCGACAGGTTGTCGCGCCGAGCGAGGCTCGTGTTTTAGCTACCAAAAACAATGCAAGACGGGTGAGCGAGACACGCGCTGACGGGACTGGGAGATAGCTGCCAGGCACCCGACGAGGCTTTTGCCAAGCGCCGGCCATGTGGCGTGCTGAAGCAGGCTCCGCTGCATGAGGTCTTCATCCTGACCTGTGACACGCAGGGGCCGGGCTGCTTTCCAGGGTCACGTCGGATTCGGGATCGAACGGCTGCTCGTGGATATGCCGGCAGACGATGCTGGGTCAGCGCAATCGGCATTGAATATTACCCCCGATTGGAGTGCGCCCCTGAAGGTTTGCTCCTCGAACTGCACGGCGCTCAAGCAGCCGAGCACCGAATGCAGCCGCCTGCGATTGTGTAGGTCATCGATGAAGTGCGGGATGTGCGCGTCGGCATCCTCGAAGTTTTCGTAGGCCATCGGATAGTCGGCCTCGACGTTCAGTGTCTTCACGACGTCTCGGCATTTGCATCGTCGTGCGGATTGCTGCGCCGCCCCATCGAGCCGACCAGACCACGTGCCGCCAATAAGGCGCGATACGCCTCCGAAGCTTGATGCGATCCAGACGCGCATCGATGGATCGCCGCCAAGAAAGTCCCGGGCAACCTGCCGATTGAACTCGGCGCTGCGGGTTCGGTGTTTCGCCGCAGGGCTTCCATCCTTCGAAAGCCCGACACCCCGGTCGCCTGCGCGGCGTGCGGTGCCCATCAGAGCATGGGGCCGTCAATGCCTGTTCGCACAGCCGTTCTTGTGTGTGTGTGTGTCCGGGATGTCGCATGCCCGACGCCTCTTGCCAGGGCGACAGGTGCCCGTCATTTTTCGGATTACCCGCGATTGCGAGGCCGATCACATCGCTGCGGCAGTTGAGAAACGGCTTCAGTGCGACGGCTCGGCTCCATGCAAAGGAGACCACATCCATGACGATCGATGTAGCGACCGGCATCAGCCGCATTCTCAAGCAGGAGGGTGTGGGTTGGGTTTCGACCTTCCCGGTCTGCCGGGTGAACAACGCGCTCGGCCGCGAAGGGGTGCCGATGCTGATGATGCGCGACGACCGCTACGCTGTTGCGGTCGCCGACGCGTTCTCGCGCATCACCGCAGGTTCACGGATCGGGGTGTGCACCTTCCAAGGGGGCGTCAATGCCGCCGGCATGCAGTATGCCTACGCTGGGCTGGCGCAGGCCTATGAGGATGGCTCGCCCGTTCTGTGCATCACCGATGGCGTGCCGGCCGGCAGCTCGGGCAACAGCCAGTACGACGTCGCATCGGCCATGAAGACCGTGTCGAAGTGGTTCGGCTATCTCGACAAGCCCGAGCGTACGCCTGAGCTGATGCGCCGCGCCTTCACGATGCTGCGCAGCGGCAGACCGGGCCCCGTGATCCTGGCTATTCCCAATGCCACGGCCACATACGACGAGACCGCCGACCCCTACCGTCCCGTGAAGGGCTGGAAATCGGCGCCGGACCCGGCGGA
>DATAPW010000051.1:0-12902 GCA_036265005.1 Acetobacteraceae bacterium
CAAAATGCATGGACCAAGTTGCTTCAGCCAAGCGGGATCGAAGCCGCTCCAGTTGCCCGCGACCTGGCGCAGGCTGATCACGCAGATTGCAAGCACTCCGTCCAGAAGGATGTCCCCGAGTTCATCGCCGTTGTACGGCGACTCCGCAGTTGCTCAGCGATATGCTCGCAATTGTCTGGCGACGGTGCGGTGCGCGATACCCTGTTCGTTTGGCCTCGTGCAGCGGCATCCCCGGCGTCTGGACACACAGCTCAACCCACCAGCGCATAGGCGGCCAGGATCACCACGCCGCTGACGGCGAGCGTCGCGTGGATGCCGATGACCAGTCCAGGCACATGCCGACGGCGTAGTCGGATAGCAACGATCGCGAGTCCCGCCAGCAGCGCCATCGCCAGCAGCACGGCGGCGATGCGGCCGAACGCGCCGACGCCCATCGCCACACCGCGCGGCGGTCCGCGCAGTGCGATGAACAGCGTCGCGAGTCCGATGGCGCCGAGCAGCCCGTGGATTGTCCCGAACGCCCAGCGTGGCGGCGCCGTCCGCTCGGCCCGCAGATGCAGTGCAGCGAGTCCGCTGCCGATCAGGGCAGCCACCAGCAACAGGCCAAATGACAGGGGCAGCATGTGATGAAACTCCCCAGATCGAAAGTGAAGGGTTCCAAGGGCCCCCGGCCCTTGGCGGGCGTCCAGCGGGCAGCGCCCTCTGGTGGGGTCCGGGGCGAAGGCCCGACCGTCCGTCATTGACACCTTGCTGCGCTCCGCCTAACCCCGCGCCCTTCCAGGAACGTCCTCACCCATGTCCCGCCGCAAACCTCGCGGCCGCCCGCTCGACGGGTGGCTGATCATCGACAAGCCGCCGGGCCTCACCAGCACCGACGTGGTCAATCGGGTCCGCCGTGCGTTCGACGCGCAGAAGGCCGGCCATGGCGGCACGCTCGATCCGCTGGCCACAGGGGTGTTGCCGATCGCCTTCGGCGCGGCCACCAAGACCGTGCCCTACGTGATGGACGGCACCAAGCTGTACCGCTTCACCCTGCGCTTCGGCGAAGCCCGCGACACCGACGATGCCGATGGCAAGGTCACCGCCATCTCGCCCAATCGTCCCACCGATGTCGAGATCAACGTCGCCCTGCCGCCGTTCCGCGGCGACATCATGCAGATCCCCCCGGCCTATTCCGCGGTGAAGATCGCCGGTGAGCGCGCTTACGACATGGCCCGCGAGGGCCGCGCGCCGGTGCTGGAACCCCGCCCCGCCCGCGTCGACCGCTTCGAACTGATCGAACGCCCGGACCCGGACAACGCCGTCTTCGAGGTCGCCTCGGGCAAGGGCGTCTACATGCGCAGCCTGGCCCGCGACCTCGCCGCGGCCCTGGGAACCTGTGGCCATATTGCCGCCCTGCGGCGCAACCGGGTGGGACCGTTCACCGAGGCCCAGGCAATTCCCCTGGACAAACTCCGCGCTTCGGACGATACCGCGCCGGCTTCCCCGGACCTCCTGCTTCCGGTCGTGACCGCGCTGGCCGACATCCCGGCGCTGGCCTTGACCGAATCGGAGGCCGCCGGCCTAGGGCACGGCCAGGCAATCAGCCTGGTCACGTTGATGGGCCGAATTCCAGGGTCGGCCGATCCCTCCGGTGGATTGGTCCGTGCCATGGCGGGGGGCCGCGTGATTGGGCTGGCCCGGCTGGAAGACGGCTGGATGAAGCCCGAACGGATGCTCTGAACAGCCTCCGCGGCGCGTCACCCCTGATACGAGGAGTATATCCGATGTCGATTACCGCGGAGCGTCGCACGACGCTGATTGGTGAATACGCGACCGGGTCGGCCGATACCGGCAGCCCGGAAGTCCAGGTCGCCCTGCTCTCCGAGCGTATCGGCAACCTCACCGAGCACCTGAAGACCCATGCCAAGGATTTCCACTCGCGCCGTGGCCTGCTGATGCTGGTCGGGCGGCGGCGCCGGCTGCTGGACTACCTGAAGGCGAAGGACCAGAAGCGCTACGAAACACTGATCGGCCGGCTCAGCCTGCGCCGTTAAGTGCATTCGCCGCTGATTACCCCTATATTGGCATCAGCGGCGCCTACCCCCGGACCATGGTGGTGCGGGGCAACGCCGAGAGGGCCGGCCAGGCCCTCGAACGCCGCGACAAGCGGCGGACCGACAGACCGCCGTTCCGGCGACCCGAGGTGCGGGAATCGCGACGGCGTTTCCGGTTACATGGTCCGCGGCTGCGCCCGCTCTTACCCGCTCGTGCAGCCCGCCTCCCCTGTAACCCGAGACGCCGCCTCCCGCCCCAGTTGGGCCCCAGGGACGTACGGCATGCCGTCCGCCGATGCCGCGCATCTGTAAGGACGTTTGAATGTTCAATTACTTCCGCAAGGAACTCGACTGGGGCGGACGCAAGCTGATCCTGGAGACGGGCAAGATCGCCCGGCAGGCCGACGGCGCCGTGCTCGCCCGCTACGGCGACACGATCGTGCTGTGCACCGCGGTCGGGGTAAAAACCTCCCGTCCCGGCCAGGACTTCTTCCCGCTGACGGTGAACTACCAGGAGAAGGCGTTCGCCGCCGGCAAGATCCCAGGCGGCTTCTTCAAGCGCGAGGGCCGGCCCAGCGAGAAGGAGGTGCTGGTCTCCCGCCTGATCGACCGGCCGATCCGCCCGCTGTTCCCGGACGGCTTCCGCAACGAGGTCCAGGTGGTCGCCACAGTGCTGAGCCACGACCTGGAAAACGACCCGGACATCGTCGCCATGGTCGGTTGCTCGGCCGCGCTGACGCTTTCGGGCATTCCGTTCTTCGGCCCGGTCGCCGCTGCCCGCGTCGGCTACAAGAACGGCCAGTACATCCTCAATCCCACCGCCGACCAGATCAAGGACACCGATCTCGACCTGGTGGTCGCCGGCACCGCCGAAGGCGTGCTGATGGTGGAGTCCGAGGCCAAGGAGCTGCCCGAGGACGTCATGCTCGGCGCGGTCAACTTCGGCCATGAGAGCTTTCAGCCGGTGATCCGGGCGATCATCGAGCTGGCGGAACATGCCGCGAAGGATCCCTGGGCGCTGCCCGAACCCTCCGCCGAGGCACAGGCGCTCAAGGCACGGATCGAGGCGCTGGGCGCCGCGGACCTCGCCACCGCCTACCGTGAGCCGGACAAGGGCGCCCGGCATGACAAGGTAGATGCAGTGAAGAAGGCGGTCATGGAGGCGCTGACAGCCGAGGGGCTGGACGTCGAAATGGCCAAGGGCCAGTTCAAGGACCTCGAAGCCGACATCGTCCGCAACGCCATCCTCGACACCGGCATCCGCATCGATGGCCGCGACACCAAGACCGTGCGGCCGATCATCGCCGAGGTCGGCGTGCTGCCGCTGGCGCACGGGTCGGCGCTGTTCACCCGCGGCGAGACGCAGGCGTTCTGCGTCGCCACGCTGGGCACCGGGCAGGATGAGCAGATCATCGACGCGCTGGCGGGCGAGTACCGCGAGCACTTCATGCTGCACTACAACTTCCCGCCGTACTCGGTGGGCGAGGCCGGCCGCATGGGCTCGCCTGGCCGCCGCGAGGTCGGCCACGGCAAGCTGGCGTGGCGGGCGATGCATCCGCTGCTGCCGGAGAAGGAGAAGTTCCCCTACACGCTGCGCGTCGTGTCGGAGATCACCGAGTCCAACGGCAGCTCCTCGATGGCCACCGTCTGCGGCAGTTCGCTGGCGCTGATGGATGCCGGCGTCCCGCTGAAGCGGCCGGTGGCGGGCATCGCCATGGGGCTGATCAAGGAGGACAAGGGCTTCGCCGTGCTGTCCGACATCCTCGGCGACGAGGACCACCTCGGCGACATGGACTTCAAGGTGGCCGGCACCGACAGCGGCATCACCGCGCTGCAGATGGACATCAAGATCACCTCGATCACGCCGGAGATCATGCGCATCGCGCTGGCTCAGGCGCGTGACGGGCGGATGCACATCCTGGGCGAGATGTCGAAGGCGATCACCGGCGCCCGCGACGATGTCGCCGCGACGGCGCCGCGGATCACCATGATGAACGTGCCGAAGGAGAAGATCCGCGAAGTGATCGGCACCGGCGGCAAGGTGATCCGCGAAATCGTCGAGCAGACCGGCTGCAAGATCGACATCGAGGACGACGGCACGATCAAGATCGCCGCCACCGACATCGCCCAGGCGCAGAAGGCGATCGACTGGATCCGCGGCATCGTCGCGGAGCCGGAGGTCGGCGTGATCTACAACGGCAAGGTGGTGAAGACCGCCGACTTCGGCGCGTTCGTCAACTTCCTCGGCTCGCGCGACGGCCTCGTGCACATCAGCGAGCTGCAGCAGGGCCGGGTGGGCAAGACCACCGACGTGGTGAATGTCGGCGATCCGGTGAAGGTGAAGGTCATCGGCTTCGACGAGAGGGGCAAGGTGAAGCTGTCGATGCGCGTGGTCGATCAGGCGACCGGCGACGACATCACCGAGCAGGTCGGCGCCAAGCCGGGTCGCGGCGATCGCGACCGCGGGGATCGTGGCGACCGGGGCGAGCGGCGGGAGCGGCATGAGCATGTCGCGCCGGTCGAGGGTTCCGAGCAGCCCGCAGTCGGCGAATAGCGCCCAAAAACCACCGACGACGCCTGCCGAAGGACAGAAACACTTGCATCCATCGGCAGGCGACGTAACGGTTGTATCAAACGGCCTGGGGGGGCGGAGGCCATGAAGATGATCAACGCGATCCGCATGGGGGGCATCGAGGTCCTGCCGCTCGTCGAGGGCGGCAAGGGCATCTCCATCTCCAACGGCATCTCGTCCGGCAACTGGGCGTTCGCCGGCGGCGTCGGCACGTTCAGCGCAGTCAACGCCGACAGCTTCGATGTGCAGGGACAGCGGATCCCGCAGGACTATCATGGCCGCACCCGGCGCGAGCGCCACGAGGAGTTGGTCAACTACGCGGTGCAGGGCGCACTGACCCAGGCGCGCCGTGCCTATGAACTGGCCAGCGGGATGGGGCGCATCCACGCCAACATCCTGTGGGAAATGGGCGCCGCCGAACGCATCATCACCGAGGTGCTGGAGCAGGCGAAAGGCCTGGTGCATGGCATCACCTGCGGCGCCGGCATGCCCTACCGGCTGTCCGACATTGCCGCGCGGTTCAACGTCTACTACTACCCGATCGTGTCATCGGCGCGCGCTTTCAGCGCGCTGTGGAAGCGCGCCTATTCCAAGGCGGCGACGCTGCTCGGCGGCGTGGTCTACGAGGATCCCTGGCTCGCCGGCGGCCATAACGGCCTGTCCAACAGCGAGGATCCCACCAAGCCCGAGGACCCGTTCCCCCGCGTGCTCGCCCTGCGCAAGCTGATGCGCGAGTTCGGCCTGCACGACACGCCGATCATCATGGCGGGCGGCGTCTGGTGGCTGGAGGAATGGCAGGACTGGATCGACAACCCGGACCTCGGCCCGATGGCATTCCAGTTCGGCACCCGTCCGCTGCTGACCAAGGAGAGCCCAATCGGCACGGCCTGGAAGGAACGGCTGCGCACACTGAAGGAAGGCGACGTCTTCCTGAACCACTTCAGCCCGACGGGGTTCTACTCCAGCGCGGTGAACAACGGCTTCATCGGCGAACTGCGGGAACGTAACGAGCGCCAGGCGGCGTTCACCACCGAGGTCATCGGCGCGCACGTCGCCGAATTCGGCGTCGGGCCGCGCAAGCGCGTCGTCTATCTGACGCCGACCGACCTGGAACGCGCCCGCGCCTGGGAGGCCCATGGCTTCACCGAGGCGCTGCGCACACCCGACAGCACGCTGATCTTCGTGACGCCGGCGAAGGCGCGCGAGATCCTCGCCGACCAGACCGCCTGCATGGGCTGCCTGAGCCAGTGCCGGTTCTCCAACTGGAGCCAGACCGGGCCCGACTACTCCACGGGCAAGAAGGCGGACCCGCGCAGCTTCTGCATTCAGAAGACGCTGCAGCACATTGTGCACGACAGCGACGATCCTGCCGCGATGGAGCGCAACTTGATGTTCAGCGGCCACAACGCGTTCCGCTTCGCGATGGACCCGTTCTACTCGAACGGCTTCATCCCGACGGTGAAGCAGCTGGTCGAGCGCATCCTGACCGGGCGGTGATTGCCGCCTAGCCGCGCTGGATCAGTTCGATCGACACGTTCTGCGGCGCGGTCAGGAAGGCGATCCGCACGCCCGGGCGGATGGTCTTCGGCTCCATGGTAAACGGCACGCCCTTGGCCTTCAGTTCGGCCACCGCGGCGTCGATGTTGTCCACCGTCAGGCCGAAGTGATCGAGGCCCATATACGGCGTCTGCGGCGACGTGCCGGTCTTCGCGGGATCTGCCTGCGCGATGAAGATCTTCTGCCCGGTCAGGTTCAGGTCGATCCGCGTCGAGCCGTCCGGCTGCGGCGTGCGGATCACCTCGGCGCCCAGCTTGTCCTGGTACCACTGCGCAGTTCCCGCCGGATCGGGCGAACGCAGATGGATGTGCTCCCAGGTGTACTTGGTCATGTCTCGCTCCCCTCGATGGCAACCTCGCGCGCCCATTAGTCCACCACTGCGGATCACCGGCAATAGGCTTCCCTTGCGCACCCGGTCCGCCGCACAATGCAAACCATGTCCCGACGTTCGGTGGAGATCACGGCTGACCTGATGCTGCGGGCCTACCGGCATGGGCTGTTCCCGATGGCGGAAACCCGGCGCGGCGAACGGCTCTACTGGCTGGACCCGGAGCGGCGCGGCGTGCTGCCGCTGGATCGCTTCCACCTGTCGCGGCGGCTGGCGCGCACCGTGCTGTCGGACGTATTCACTGTGTCTGTGGACGAGGACTTCGCCGCCACCATCGCCGGCTGCGCATCGGCCGCGCCGGGCCGCGAGGACACCTGGATCAACCTGCAGATCGAGCGGCTGTTCGGCGAGCTGCACCGGATCGGCCACGCCCACTCGGTGGAGAGCCGCCAGGACGGCGAACTGGTCGGCGGGCTGTATGGTGTGGCGATCGGCGGCGTGTTCTTCGGCGAGAGCATGTTCAGCCTGGCGCGCGACGCCTCGAAGGTGGCGCTGGTGCACCTGGTGGTGCGGCTGCGACTCGGCGGGTTCCGGTTGCTCGACACCCAGTTCGTCACCGCCCACCTCGCGCAGTTCGGCGCCGAGGAACTGCCGCGCGACGAATACAAGGCCCGGTTGGCCGTGGCACTCGAGGCGCCGGCGCGGTTCCCGATCATGGCGGACCCATCGGCGGTCGCCGCGGAAATCGCCGGACTGGCAGGACGCTGAGCCGATGGGTCGTGCGGCAATGGCCCCGGCTATCGGCATGGCCTGCGCCGCCGCGCCGCCCGCCGGCTTCCGCGGGCTGGACATCGTGCCGCGCAAGCCGGGATGAGGCCGGCCGCGACCTCGGTGCTGGTGGCGTGCCTGGCGGTTGCGGCGGTCCCCGGACTGGCCGACCAGCCGCGGCTGCGGCCGAACCGGGACGTGGATGTCACCTACCGCGCCACCGGCGCCGGTCCGCTGCCGGACGGCAGGCGGCTCGACCAGCGGGTGCGCTGGCTGGCGGCGTCGCAGACCATGCGCATCGATCCGCCGACCGCCGGCCTGTACGTGATCGTCGATTACGCCGCGAAACGCATGAGCGTGGTGCGCGAGGCGACACGGTCCGTGGTCGACATGGCAGCGCCGGAAGGCGTGGCCGGCATGGCTGGCAATCCCGGCGAGGGCACCTATGTCCGACGCGGCGAGGATACCGTCGCCGGGCAGGCCTGCACGGAATGGGAGACACTGGATCATGACCGCCGGAAGGCGTCGGTCTGCATCACCGCCGACGGCGTCCTGCTGCGCGCCAGCACGGCCGGCCAGGCCCAGGTGAGCGCGATCTCGGTGCAGTACGCGCCGCAGGACCCTGCGGTGTTCCAGATACCGCCGGACTACCTGCGTCGCTCGGCGGAGCCGCGGCAATGATCGTCCCGTGCCGCGACCGGCACGGCCGCTTCCTGGCTCTGAAGGCCGCGGTGCTCGCCGCCGGCTTCGTTCCCGGCTGCGTGCTGGCATATTGGTGGGCGACCGGCGCGCTGGGCGGGCGGCCGGTGACCGAGGTGATCCACGGCGCCGGCGACTGGGCCATCCGCTATTTGCTGATCTCGCTGACCATCACGCCGGCGGCGCGCCTGCTGAACTGGCCGCGCATCCTGCTGGTCCGCCGCATCGTCGGGCTGACCGCGCTGGCCTACGCGGTGGCGCATCTCTGCCTGTACGTGGTGGACCAGAACTTCCACCTGCTGGTGGTCGCCTCCGAGATACTCCGGCGGTTCTACCTGACCATCGGCTTCGTCACGCTGCTCGGCCTTGCGGTGCTCGGAACCACCTCGACCGACGACTGGACAAGGCGGCTCGGCCGGCGGTGGAAGATGCTGCATCGGTCGATCTATGGGCTCAGCGTGGTGGCGCTGCTGCACTACTTCATCCAGTCGAAATCCAACGTGTCGGAGCCGGTGTACTTCTCGGGCCTGTTCGTCTGGCTGATGCTGTGGCGGGCACTGCCGATGGCATGGCAGCGCAGCCTGCTGACGCCGCTGGGGCTGACCGTGCTGGCGGCGTGCGCCGCCGCCGCCATCGAGTTCGCCTGGTACGCGCTGGCGACCGGCATCAATCCGTGGCGCGTGCTGGCGGCCAACGAAACGATCAGGTTCGGCCTGCGTCCGGTGCACTACGTGGCGCTGACCGGGCTCGGGGTGACGCTGCTGGCGGGCGCGCGCCGCGCGTCCAGCCTGATCCGCTCCAAGCCACGGCTGGTTCCCAGCGGGTCATAGCGTCAGAACTTCACCGACAGCGCGGCCGAGCTGAACTGGAACAGGTGGCCGTACTGGCCATAGAACTCGTGCGTCTGCCAGACCTCGGTGAAGCTGGCGCGCACGTTGTTGGCGACCATCACCACGACGCCGGCCTGCAGTTCGCCGACCAGCGGCGCGAGCGGCACATGGCTGGTGTGGGTGAACGGCTCGCCATTCAGGGTTTCGTCCCAGGCCACCGCCTGGCCGTCGGCACCGGCGAAAATGTACCAGGCCAGCGGCCGGGTGGCATTGAAGGCGTCGCCGCCGCTCAGTCCCGGGCGCATACGCGCGGCGCCGAAGTCGGAATCGAGCCCCTGGCCGACGCGGATCTGCGCCCCGGCCTGGACGTAGCCGCGCCAGGTTCCGAGCCCCGCGGTGAGTTGCGGCAGTGCATCCACCTGCAGCGCGCTGCCGGGGTCGGTGATCGGCAGGCGCCAGATCCGGTCGGCGGTGATCTCAACCACCGGCTGGCCGGGAAGCTGGTCGTCCCAGCCCAGCGTGGACTTGGAGCGGACGACGCGATGCACGGCGTTCTGCGCCTCCTCGCCCAGCGCGGCCGGCCCGATGGCGCCGAGGCCGAGTGAGACGATGTTGCGGGTGGTGTCGGTGTCCTGCACCAGCGAGGCGGTGCCGATCAGAATTGCCGCATACGGCCGGTCGTGCGGATCGGGTTGCGCGGTCTGCGTGTTGCGCGGCGTGTACATGTTTTGCGACAGGTCGAACGACAGGCGCTGCTGGCCATTGCCCCAGAGGAAATGGCCGAGGTCGCTGGCGAAGCCGGGCAGGTCGCCGGTCGGCAGGGTGATCCCGAGCCGTACGCCGCTGGTGTAGTAGCGGTCGGTGCCGGCCAGTGCGTCATTCTCGCCCTGGCCGGTGATGATGGTCCCCGGATCGGGCTTGGGGTCGGCCTGCACGGCCATGGGGCCGAGGATGCTGCCGACGATGGCCAGGATGATAATCGTGGGTGTGCGCATGGCGCGCAGCAAGGGGGGCCAAACTCGCCGGAAATGCGGCGGCTTTGGCGAGCAAATGTGTCGCGCCGCGATGTGACCCAGTCTCACGACGCTGTGGGTGAGACATTCGGTCTTGGTGTGAGACGACGCGGGCCAGGTGGTTCTGTCACGCCTCGCGCCGTTTGCAACGCATCGCGCGGCCTGAGTATGACAATCCGCGACGAAATCATTGATGAGCTGCTGTCGGGCCAGGAGCCGCAAGCGGTGTTCAGCAAGGATGGGCTGCTGGACACGCTGAAGAAGGCGCTGGCGGAACGCATCCTGGATGCCGAGTTGGACCATCACCTTGCCGGCGAGCGAGGCCCGGCTGGCCCGGAGACGCCGCGCAACCACCGCAATGGCCACAGCCGACGCAATCCATCGCGATCAGTCCCCGTCCTCCCATCCCGCGGCAATCCTACGAAGGATGACCCCATGCTGCCAGCCGCGCCGGTCTGGCGCGACGCGTGACAGAACCCCATGAGGTCGTGCACTTCATCGGCCAATCCGGCACCGGCAAAAGTCACCTGGCCGCGACACTCGGTGTCGAGGCCATCCGTGCCGGCCGCAGCGTCTACTTCTCGCCTCTCGCCGACATCATCGATTCACTTGCCAAGGCAGACCGCGAAGGCCGTCTGCGCGAGCGCATTCGCTTCCTCTGTCGTTCTTCGCTGCTGATCATCGACGAGATCGGCTATCTCACCGTCGGCGCCGGAGCCGGCAATCTGTTCTTCCAGTCGGCACCGGAGCCGGCAATCTGTTCTTCAAGCTGGTCAACGCCCGCTACGAGAGAGGCGCGATGATCCTGACCTCCAATCGCGGCTTCGGCGAATGGGGGGAAGTTTTCGGGGATCCGGTCGTCGCGACTGCCTTGTTGGACAGACTTCTGCACCACGCCGTTGTCATTCAGATCGAAGGTGCCAGCTACCGGCTGCGCCAGCATGCCGATCTGGTTCCCGAGGCGATGCGCCCAAAGTCACCGGCAGGGCCCGGTGGCGACATATCGCGCCGCCGCGGCCGACCGCCCAAGCAACGTGACAGCCCACCACAGTCATAAGCGGCCCTTTGTTCGACCCGCCGGAGGTAGGTCGAATGTCGGGGCGCCCTTCGTCCCGCGTGTTGCCTCACGTAATTCTGTTACCGGCTGCCTCACTGAGAATGTTACCGGCAGCCGGACGTGAGGGATCCGAAGCGATGTATGGCGGCAGGTCGCTGACCCCGCCGATAAGCCGCTGCACGGCTTGTTGGCGCCACGCCCGTACTCGCTTCTGCAACGTGTAAAGCTGTCGCGAGCTGTATTGTCCTGGGTAGCGGGCCTGGAACTCGACGAGGAGTTCGAGTGCGGTTTGATCCGGCTGCTCTTCAAGGCATCGAGCCATCTCTTCCCAATGGTGCCTGAAGATATCGGGACGTCGACCACGCGGTTTGTCGCTGAGCCGACGATAGGTCTTGGGCCCAACGACGACGCCGCGTGCTCGAGCCGCCTGGCGCCAGAGACTGACCCGCTGGACGAGCGTTTTGTACTGTTTGCGGGTAAACCGACCTGGAAACTGAATGCACAGCTCTTCGAAGAGTTGCATGGCGTTGATGGTGGGGAATTCCTCCAATCGGCGGCATACGATCGGCCACGCCATGCGGAGCGCCTGGATACGGGCGTGGCCAGGCTCGGCGTAAACCGGCTCCGGCTTCTCGTGCATTTTCGCGGATGTCGCGACAGGAGCTGGTGGGGTCACCGGTGTGGACGCCGGAGGGGGGCTCGCAACAAGGATCTGTGTTGGGACTTTTTGCAGGCTCCGCAGATATCGCGGTTTGGTCTCGATGGAGAACGTCGGGCGGATCTCGCCTGCATGCCAGGCGCTCGACAGGCTTGCGACGAACGCGGCCAGGTTGGGCGGCTCGGATGTTGTCGGTGGCGGTGTTTCACCGTTTGCCAGTGCCGCCAGATGCGCCTGCACCGCTCGCATCTCCTCCAACAGTTTCAGCGGATCGAGACCCGCGGCGATGCCGCGCAGCGTACTCTTGGTGGCCATCGGGATACTCTCCGCCTGGAGGAGGCGCTCGCTGGGCGTCTGTGGCGGATGATAGCGCTTGGCCACCTTTGCGCCGTCGCGCTGCTTGGCAGCCAGTTTGAACGAGGGCTGGAAGAAGTTCACGAACAGCCTGGACGCTCCATAGAGGCGGGTGATTGCCCTCGCTGCCGCCAAGCCCTCAAAGCGTCGATAGCCCAAGAGCTTCCGTACAACGGCGCCATTCTTCTGCTCTATCCAGGCTTGATCGTTCTTGCGGTATGGCCGCGAACGGCTGAGTTCGATGCCGTGACTCAGGCAATATTCGATCAGCCTGTTGTTGACGAACTCGCTGCCGTTGTCCACGTCCAGCGCTCTCAGGATAAAGGGCAAGCTCATGCGGATGCGCTCGAGTGTTTCGACCACGAAGCTGCCTTCTCGAACCACGATCGGCGCGGCCTCCGTCCATCCGCTCGCGATATCGGTCAGAACCAGACTGTGAATGTAGCTACCGCGATTTGCCTCCCCGCAATGAGCCACCAGGTCCATTTCCATGTTGCCGGGAAGCGGCTCATTCCAGTCTGCAAAGGTACGTAGTTTGATGCGCCGCCGGGGTTCCGGCACAACACGCGGCGGCTTTTTTGTAAGCGTTGCGCGCCTCGGCATCCGGAGCAGGCGATCGATCGTCGCGGCGCTCATAGACAGGATCTTACAGCGGATCTCCGTCTCCAGCTTCAAATGTCCATTGCGCTCCAGCGCTGGCAATAGAATGGGCAACAGTGCCTTGAGCCGCTTGCCGCAAATTCGATCGGAAGCCTCCCACAACACAATCAAGGCACCCCGAGCCGCCTCATCATAAAGCGACGGGCGTTGACGGGTCCGCCGGCGCTTCGGCTCCGGCGGGGTGTTCAGGACACGAATTGCGGATTTTTCGTGATACCCCGTCGCCGCCACGAACTCCGCCAAGATTCTGTGCTTGTCCTTATTTGCCGCGGCCGCATAGCGCCCCCGGATCGCATTGGCGAATTCCATGCGCATGGCATGCGTCATCTTCGTCCTCATGATGCCCCCCTGGTGATCAGGGCATCATGGC
>DATAPW010000052.1:0-63120 GCA_036265005.1 Acetobacteraceae bacterium
AAAGGCACTGCCTTTGCTGGGGGCTCTGGGGGCAAAGCCCCCAGACGGGTTTCAGGGGCAGAGCCCTGACCTTCCGACTGTCAACTGATTGGCCGCCGCCCGCGGCGGAACCAGCCGTGGGCCAGTCCTGTGCGTGACGCCTCGATGGCCGGGGCTATCGGTTCAGGGTGGCCCGGTGCCGGGCGATCACCGGACGTGGCCGAGGAGGCGCCCCGTTACGGCTGGACGCCTCCGTGCCGGGGGGATTGCCGCTCCTGTTGGGGATCGGGGCGGTTGGTTTGGACGGCGGCGGGAAGTGGCACGCCCGACGAGCTATCGGTGGTGGGCATGACGGGAATGATGATTGTGCCAGCGGTCGGTCGTTAGTTCGCAAGAACGATGAAGCAGAGTCGTGCCTGCGTTCGCAGGTCCTTCATTGCGACCCGTCACGGACATACCAGAGAGGTTGCCGGATGGCGGGTGTTGGCCGACAGGAGATGCTCCGCTCGTCGGCACCAACGCGCGGACGCGGACGCTCCTTGATGATAACAATGGCGCGTAACCGACCCGAAGCGGAATAGTACTGTCGCCCATCCGGGGCGCCTTATCGGTGAGCCCGTCGAAACTGGCTGGGCGTGGTTCCCGCCAACTTCCGAAATGCCGCCGCGAATTGGCCCTGATTGCCGAAGCCAAGGCTTTGGGAGATCTCGAGCATCGATTTATCAGAGTTGGCGAGGCTTGATTTCGCCCGCTCCACCCTGGTCGACAAGATGAACTGATAGGGGGAGAGACCGGTTGTCCGTTTGAAGGCGCGAGTAAAATGAAAGCGGCTCAATCCCGCGAGGCCCGCGAGGTCGGAGAGAGATATGTCTCGATGCAAATTCTCCCGGATGAATTCGAGAACCAGCTTCGTTTGCGCGGTGCCCAGGCGACCGCTGTCCGGTGCCCGTACGCCCGGCCCGTTGAACTGGAGTCGCGCGAGTTCGATCGCCGCTGTCAGCCCCAATGTTTCGCTGTATGTGGCATCGATCGGATCGGGATCGACCAGCAAACCCTGAAGCTTGCTCAGCGTGGATCGCAGCGCCGGATCATCGAAATACAGCATCGGCCGCTCGATGCCGGTGATCCGCGCATCCAGTTCCTCCGGCAGGATTGCCGGATCGTAATAGACGGCGGTGAATAAATTCCGCCGGGCGCGCAGCTTGGACCAGCCGGAAACATCGCAGCCGCCGGGGACGAACGTCATCAAATCGCACAGATCGGTCCGGGTAGATTTTGGCAGATCGGCGAGAGCGATCTCTCCGTCGGCCAACTGAATGTCGTGCAGGGCCAGATAATGGGGAGCACCCGCCCACCGATAGTCAAACTCCCGAGGCCCCTGAATCGTGATGGTTTCGGCCGAAAGACCGCGCCAGGTCATTCGCCGGTTCGTAACCGGGGGCGTTCCGGTATCGTCACGGAACTCCAGCGCGAGCTCGTCCTCGAGCGCTTTCGGATCCAACTGCTGGCTGGTTCTCATCTGGGTTCCGGGGGCTGCAAGGCTTGACATGGGGCAAGATTCAACAAACCGTAGCAACTTATCACTAATAACCGCGGAATTGCCATGCGCCAGTCGCCCCCGAGCCCAGGAGTTGCGGTGGACCTGACCACCTGCGACCGTGAGCCGATCCATCTTCCCGGCGCCATCCAGTCGTTTGGGTTTCTGTTGTCGGTAAATGCTGACTGGATCATTGTTAGAGCATCGGAAAACACGCGCCCGCATACTGGCCTCGATCCTGATCAGCTTGTCGGTCAGCTTGCCGAGCGTTGCATGGACACAGATGTTTTGCACGATATCCGCGGCAGGCTTCAACTGGCCTCTGCTCCGGGCGTGGTTGAGCGTCTGTTCGGGCGGCGACTGACACCTGGCGGAAGGCTGTTTGACATCGCCATTCATCAGTCTGGCCTCGAAACCATCATGGAATTCGAACCCTCGGAGGAGCAGGAAGCCTCCGCTCTCGCCACGGTGCGGACTGTGTTCAACCGGCTGGAACGGCACGTCAATCAGCAAGACCTTTGCCGTGACGCGGCCCGGCAGGTGCGCGCGCTGACCGGCTTCGACCGTGTCATGGTCTACCGGTTCGATGAGGATGGCTCGGGCGAGGTCGTCGCTGAATCGACCAGAAATGGTCTGCCGTCGTTCCTCGGCCTTCGATATCCCGCCGCCGATATTCCGGCTCAGGCCCGTCGCCTGTATGAACGCAACATTCTCCGCATCATCGTCGATGTCGATGCTGTCCCGGCCGCCATCACCCCGGCGCTTTCGCCGGAGGGCATGCCGCTCGATCTTTCGATGAGCGTTCTGCGCAGCGTTTCGCCGATCCACCTCGAATATCTGCGCAACATGGGCGTCCGGTCGTCGATGTCCATCTCCATACTCCGCGGCGGCCGATTATGGGGGCTGATCGCGTGCCATCACGGCATGCCGAACCATGTCGGATTTCAACGACGCTCGGTCGCCGAACTCTTCGGGCAGATGTTCTCGTATCTGCTGGAAGTGCGTTCGCGCGAGGAGGAGCGCCTGCATGACGAGCAGGCGCGCGACATTCATCACCGCATCGCATCCGCCTTTGCCGCGCCGAACGCGTCGCTCACACAGGTGCCCGAGGCGCTCGCCGGCATGAGCGGGTACATCGCCGCCGACGGGATCGCCACCTATCAGGGGGGCGAGATCACGCTTACCGGCGTGACTCCGACCAAGGAGGAATTCCTGCAGATCGTGCGGTTCCTGAACAAGACTGCGGCGGGACGCGTTTATGCCACGCATTGCCTGAGAGACGTGTTTTCACCGGCCGCCGATTTCGTCATGCGCGCGGCGGGCCTGTTGTCGGTGCCGATTTCGCGTATTCCGCGTGATTATCTGGTTTTCTTCCGCCGCGAGGTCATGCGCACCGTGACCTGGGCGGGCGATCCGACGAAGGTCGCCACGCCCGGCCCGAATGGCATCCGGCTCACGCCGCGCAAAAGCTTCGAAGCGTGGCAGGAAACCGTGCGAGATCAGTCGGAGCGCTGGAGCCCGCGGGACCTTCGCGCGGCGGAAGCGCTGCGGGTTACCCTGGTCGAACTGGTTCTGCGCATCGCCGACACGGCCGAGGCGGAGCGAACGGGCGCGGTGCGGCGGAATGAACTGCTGATCGCCGAACTGAATCACCGGGTGCGCAACATCCTCGGTCTCGTGCGCGGTATCATCAGCCAAAGCGCGCAGCACACGGACGACACAAAATCGCTGGTGGACAGCGTGAGTGACCGCATCCGCTCACTGGCGAGGGCCTTCGATCTGCTGTCCAATACGAATTGGCAACCGGCGTCGCTGCATGATCTGCTGCGTACCGAGATCGACGCGTTCGACCAATCGCGTGCGCGCATCACCATGACCGGCCCGGATGTGATGCTGCAGCCCAAAGCGTTCGCGGCGATGGCGCTGGTCAGTCACGAGCTCTTCACCAATGCCCGGAAGTATGGAGCGCTCACCGTTCCATCCGGGCAGATCTCCATCGAATCAACGATGGGTCCCGACGGCAACGTCGGTATTTTCTGGCGGGAAATGGGCGGGCCGCCCGTAACCGTGCCGGAACGGCGAGGCTTCGGCTCCACAATTCTGGCAGAGGTGATCCCGTTCGAAGTCGACGGCATCAGCACCCCCGAATTCTTACCGAGCGGATTTACCCTGGCCATTGAATTGCCGGCCGCGACGGCGGAATGCGTGTCGGCAGCGCCCCCGCCCGCGGACGCCTCGGGTGTGATGGGGGATGTGCCGGATTCCGGAATGCTCGCCCAGTTGCTGTCGGTTTCCCTTGTTGTGGAAGACAATCTGTTCATCGCGCTCGACGTCGAGGACATGCTGCGCAAACTTGGCGCCACTCGCGTCGATATCGCCAAATCGGTGGGCGAGGCGATCGAGTTGATCAATCAACGATCCTACAGTTTTGCCTTGCTGGACGTTAAGCTCGGGATGGATAACAGTCTGCCGGTGGCGCGGGCATTGCTTCCCACGGACACGCGGATGGTTTTTGGCACTGGTTATGGCGAGGCGCACTCGCTGGATGCCGCGCTGGCGTCGGTCCCGATCGTGTCGAAACCCTACCATCCGAAATCACTCGCCCGGGTGTTGGCACGGTTGCCTGTGGCCTCCGGTCATATGGCGGAGAAATGATGCGATCGGCTTTGCCGGGTGATTCGTCGCGACGGGAGCCGATCAAGCTCGCGCCTCAGCACGGGCGCGCGCGTCGATCTCTGCGAAACGAAACCGCGATGTTGCACGAAACGGTTGAGCGACATTTCGCGACAGGCCCCATGACGCGTGATGCGTATATTCGATATTTGATGATGAACCGGCCCATTACGTCTATCGAACCAGCCCTGGAGGCCGCGAGTATCCATCGGGTTCTGCCGGACTGGGACATGAGGCAGCGGCGTTTCGCTCTCGCATCGGATATGGACTCGATGGGAATTCCGAACCGGGAAACTCGTGCGATCACGCTCTCCGATGACATTGGGACATTGCTTGGCTGGAGCTATGTGCTTGAGGGTAGCCGCCTCGGGGCACGATTCATTCTCAAGGAGATCGAGGCGACCCTGGACCGGGAATTGATCGCCGCGACCCGGTTTCTTCGCCACGGTGCGGGAACTGGTTTGTGGACGACGTTCACAGCCTCCCTGAACCGGATAGACAACGACCCGTGCGCGATCGAAAGCGCCTGCGAAGCGGCCCGTGCTGCGTTCAGCTACTTCGAGGCCGCAACGGAGAGTTTTCGGTCGCCTGTCCTTTCTCACAGATAGAAAAAGCAGGCCTGCGACAGCGTGACGCTCTGTTCTGCCAGACCCACCCAAACTTCCGGTCGCCGCCGATGATCGGCGGGGGCATCGATGCTTAAATTATGCGTTGCGCCCACTGTCATGGCCGGGCCACGCCCGGCCATGACGGTGGGATCGATGAGTCGCTATCAACGAGCGTTGGTATTTATGTCTGCCTTCGAGAAATGAACTGCAAAGTCGTCGATGCCGGCATGACGGTACGACGCCGCCGCGCAGTGGCAGGGCGGCGGGAACTATCTCTCCGTGGCCCTCGGCCTGCTCCGTGTTGCTATCGCTTGCTACGCGGCCGGCCCGCGGTATCGCGGCACTACCGAGGCTGGACCGGGCGGCTGTCCAGCATCATGCGATCCAGCCGCTGGCCCAGCGCATCGGACACATCCTGGACCGTCTGGCGGTGTGCCGTCTGATCGCTCGACGCCTGCGCCTGAGCGACCTGGGTCACCGATTGGCTCGCTGCCGGGTCGGCCGGCGGCGCGGCGACCGCGGCCCCAACGGACAACACCGGCGCGCCGGCGGTCCACGCCAGCCACAGCACGAAGCGGCGACACGAAAACGACATCCATTGCCTCCTTGGCAGGGGAGGCTTGTCGCACGCGATTGATTGCAGTTTAGCTACGATTCGCCGGTGGCTAGCCGGCCTCAATCCGGATCATCGTCGGCGCTTCCAGCACCGCATTCAGCGCGGCAATCCGCGTCAGGGCCTCGCGCATCGCGCTCTCCTGCGTCTCGTGCGTCACCAGCACCACCGGCACCGCCTCGCCCGGCGAACGGCCGCGTTGCAACATCGATTCCAGCGACACGCCCTGATCGCGCAGCACCGCTGTGACATCGGCGATCACGCCAGGCCGATCCACCACCATCAGGCGCAGGTAATACGGCCCGACATGCGCGCTCATCGGCACCGATGGCGCATTCGACAACTCGGCTGACGCCGCGCCCCAGACCGGCGTGTGGCGATTGCGAGCGATGTCGATCAGGTCGGCGACCACGGCCGAGGCGGTCGGCCCCTCGCCTGCTCCACGACCCTCCAGCATCACCCGGCCGACGAAATCGCCCTCGGCCACCACGGCATTGAATACGCCATCCACCCGCGCGATCGGCGCCGCCGCCGGCACCATGCAGGGATGCACGCGCGCCTCGATGCCGGCTTCCACATGCCGGGCAATGCCGAGCAGCTTGATGCGATAGCCAAGCTCGGTGGCGAACGCGATGTCGAGCGCCGACACGCGGCGGATGCCCTCGACATGCACCGCGTCGAACGCCACCGGCCGCCCGAATGCCAGCGCCGCCAGGATCGCCAGCTTGTGCGCCGCGTCGATGCCGTCGATGTCGAACGACGGATCGGCTTCGGCGTAGCCAAGCTTCTGCGCGTCGGCCAGCACCTCGGCGAACTCGCGGCCGCGCTCGCGCATCTGCGTCAGGATGTAGTTGCAGGTGCCGTTCAGGATGCCGGCGATGCGGCTGATGCGGTTGGCGGCCAAGCCCTCGCGCAGCGCCTTGATCACCGGGATGCCGCCAGCCACGGCCGCCTCGAACGCCAAAGCCACGCCGCGTTCCTCTGCCGCCGCGGCCAGTGCAGCGCCATGCACGGCCAGCATCGCCTTGTTGGCGGTGACCACAGGCTTGCCGGCAGCGATCGCCGCCTGCACCAAGTCGCGCGCCGGGCCGTCCGCGCCGCCGATCAGTTCCACGATGACATCAATCGCCGGATCGGCCGCCAGCGCCACCGGATCCTCGTACCAGCGCAGGCCCGACAGCGACACGCCACGGTCCCGCGTGCGGTCGCGGGCCGAGACGGCGGTGACTGCGATCGGCCGCCCGGCGCGCGCGGCGACGATATCGGCGTTGTCGCGCAGCAGCTTCAGCACGCCGCCACCGACCGTGCCCAGGCCGGCAACCGCGACGGACAGGGGATGCTGCGGCGCTGGGCTCATGGGCATTGTAATGACGTCCTCCTGGCTGGCGTACCGGCTGCATAGCAGACCGGGCGACGTTCGTACGTCCCGGACCCCGTCCGCGGATGCGTCAGGACACCAGGGCCGCCGGTTCCGCCTGGTTCGTCCCCGCCTGCATGAACGCCCGGATGTTGCGCACCGCCTGGCGCAGCCGATGGGTGTTCTCCACCAGCGCGATCCGCACATACCCCTCGCCGTGTTCGCCGAAGCCCAGGCCGGGCGCCACCGCGACCTTGGCGCGCGCCAGCAGCAGCTTGGAAAACTCGACGCTGCCGAGGCCGGCGAAGCGCGGCGGGATCGGCGCCCAGGCGAACATCGAGCCCTCCGGGCTCGGCACGTCCCAGCCGGCCGAAGCCAGGCCGCGGATCAGCACGTCGCGCCGCTCGCGATACAGCGTGCGGATCTGCTCCACGCAGTCCTGCGGCCCGTTCAGCGCCGCCGCCGCGGCAACCTGGATCGGCGTGAAGGCGCCATAGTCGAGATACGACTTCATCCGCGTCAGGGCGTTGATCAGCCGCGGGTTGCCGGCGGCGAAGCCCATGCGCCAGCCGGGCATGGAGTAGGTCTTCGACAGGCTGGTGAACTCGACCGCGATCTCCTTCGCGCCGGGCACCTGCAGCAGCGACGGTGGCGCCTTGTCGCCGAAATAGATCTCGGCGTAGGCGAGGTCCGACAGGATCCACAATTCGTGTCGCCGGGCGAACGCCACGATTTCCCGATAGAAATCCAGGTCCGCGAGATATGCAGTTGGATTTGAAGGGAAATTCACGATCAGCGCAGTCGGCTTCGGGACCGAGTGCCGCACCGCGCGGTCCAGCGCGCGCAGCATCTCGTCATCCGGCATGGCAGGCACCGAGCGCACCGCGGCGCCGGCGATGATGAAGCCGAACTGGTGGATCGGGTAGGACGGGTTCGGCACCAGGATGGTGTCGCCGGGCGAGGTGATGGCGGAGGCCAGATTGGCCAGCCCCTCCTTCGATCCGAGCGTGGCGATCACCTCGGTCTCGGGATCCAGCGCGACGTCGAACCGCCGCTGGTAGTAACCGGCCAGGGCGCGCCGCAGCCCCGGAATGCCCTTGCTGACCGAGTAGCGATGGGTGCGCGGGTCCTGCACCGCCTCGACCAGCTTGGCGACGATATGCGGCGGCGTGGGACTGTCGGGGTTGCCCATCCCGAGGTCGATGATGTCCTCGCCGGCGCCGCGCGCCTTCGCCTTGGCGGTGTTCACCTCGGCAAACACATAGGGCGGCAGGCGGCGGATGCGGTGGAACTCACCTAGCGAATCGGAACTCATGCGGCATCTCGCGGATGGGAGGCGTTACTGTACCAGACGGGCGGACCCGCCGCGACCGATTGCTGCCGCGTCTACCTGCACGGCGGTCGCCGGGACCCCGGCGGAGGCCAGCGCCGCGGCCATCGCCTGGGCTCGCGACAGGCCGAGGGTCAGCGCCGCGGACTGCGCGTCCGGGTCGTTCGAGGTGGAATCGCCATAGCCGGTGACCGCGATGACGCCGCTGCCGCGGCGCGCGGCGAGCTGCTTCAGCGTGTCGGCAGCCGATGGCGGCAGCGCGGCCGAACCGGTGACGAAGGTGATGCTGACGGAATTCGCCGGATTAGCCGGGGGTGGCGGTGCAGGCGGAGCGGGCGTCGCAGCAGCCACTGTCACCGGGGCGGCCGGAGGCCGGCTTGCCGCCGGTGGCGGCGTGGCTGGCGCCGCCTGCGCCACCGGAGCGGTAGGCGGTGCGGCAGCGGGCGGCGGAGCGGCGGGCGGTGGGGCGGGCGACGGCGCAGCCGCAGCCACGGGAGGCGGCGGCGGTGGCGGGGCGCCGACACCGGACAGGTTCGGCGGTGGCGGCGGCGTGGTTGGGATCGGCGGCGGCGGCCCGGTATCGGCGGCGGCCTGCGCCGCGGCGCCTGGGGGCGCCAGCGGCGTAGTTTGCACCGTGCCAACCGGCGCCTTGGCGGGGGGCGCACCCGGTGCCGCCGGCGCAGCCGCAGCCTGCTGGCCCTGGGCGGCCGCCGGCGCCGGTGCGGGCGCCGATGCAGGCGCCGGCGTCGCGGCATTGGGCGGCGCATCCGCCGCGGGCAGCGAAGCGCTCGCCGTCGCGGTTCCAGGTGGCGGCGCGGGCTGCGGGGGCGGCACCGTGCCCTTGCCGAACAGCGCCGGCGACGCGCTCGGCGACGACGGGTCCGCCAGCGGCGCGGCCGCGGCGGCGTGCTGCGCGTTGGTCCGGTCGGCGATCAGCCCGTTCGACAGATTGGTCAGCGCAGCGCGGTCCGGCGCCGCCGGCTTCGGCGGCACCGTCGCCAGATTGGGATATGGCTGGTCCGCGCCGGGCGGCGGCGGCCGCTCTTCGGCGATCTTGCCGCCCTGCAGGTCGTGCCACCAGCTCACCGGGTTCATCGACGAGGGGAACGAGGAACAACCGGCCAGCCACAGCGCGAGCGCCGCGGGGATCGCCGGAGCGAGGCGAAAACGCAGGCCAGACGTGCCGGATTCCATGCCGCTCTCGGCTTGAACCCGATCAGCCACCCCCCTAGGTTGCCCGCCACTTCCGCTGCTCAACATCGTCGAATCCGCTCCAGCCCTCTCGCCCTGATGTAGCTTGTGGTGGTGCCGACGGAAAGGACGCGTATGGCCGAGAAGGACAAGACCGAGACCATCGGGTTCAAGCTACCCGATCCGGCGGAGATCGGTCGCTCGATGGCCGATGTCGCCGAGCGCTCTCAGCGCATCGTCGGCGAATGGCTGAAGCGCCAGGCCGACGAGGAGCACGCGCCCGATCCGCTGAACATCGGCAGCGCGTTCATGGAGATGACCGCCAGGCTGATCGCCAATCCCGCTGGCCTGATGGCCGCGCAGCTTGGCTTCTGGCAGGACTACATGTCGCTCTGGCAGAACACCGCGCGGCGCGTCCTGGGCATGGACAGCGAACAGGTGATCGATGCGCCCTCCACCGATCGCCGCTTCAAGGACGATGCGTGGAAGGAGAACGAGGTCTTCGACTTCATCAAGCAGTCCTACCTGCTTTCGGCGCGCTTCGTGCAGGACGTGGTGAAGCAGGCCGACGGGCTCGATCCGAAGACCGCGCAGAAGGTGGATTTCTATTCGCGGCAATTCGTCGATGCGATGAGCCCGTCGAATTTTCTGCTGACCAATCCCGAAGTGCTGCGCAAGACCGCCGAGACCGGTGGCGAGAACCTGCTGAAGGGCCTGAACAACCTGCTGAGCGACCTCGAGCAGGGCAAGGGCAAGCTGCACATCAAGATGACCGATATGGACGCCTTCAGGCTGGGCGAGAATATCGGCGTCTCGCCCGGCAAGGTGGTCTACCAGAACGACCTGATCCAGCTCGTGCAGTACACCCCGACCACCGAGAAGGTGCTGAAGCGGCCGCTGCTGATCGGGCCGCCATGGATCAACAAGTTCTACATCCTCGACCTTCGCCCGCGGAACAGCTTTGTCCGATGGGCGGTGTCGCAGGGCCATACGGTGTTCGTGATCTCCTGGGTGAACCCGGACGCCAGGCTCGCCGAGAAGAATTTCGAAGACTACATGAAGGACGGCTATCTCGCGGCGCTGGACGCCATCGAGAAGGCGACCGGTGAGCGCGAGGTGAATGCCATCGGCTATTGCCTCGGCGGCACGCTGCTGGCGAGCGCGCTGGCCTACATGGCGGCGAAGAAGGACGATCGGATAAAATCAGCCACGTTCTTCGTCACCATGATGGACTTCCAGGAAGCCGGCGAACTCGGCGTGTTCATCGACGAGGAGCAGTTGAAGTCGCTCGAGGAGAAGATGAACAAGCGCGGCTATCTCGAAGGCTCCGAGATGGCGACGACATTCAACATGCTGCGCGCCAACGACCTGATCTGGTCGTTCGTGGTGAACAACTATTTGCTCGGCAACGACCCCTTCCCGTTCGACCTGCTGTACTGGAACGCCGATTCAACCCGCATGCCGGCGAAGATGCACAGCTTCTACCTGCGCAAGATGTACCAACAGAATCTGCTGGCAGAGCCCAACGGGATTACGCTGGCCGGCGTGCCGATCGACCTGCGCAAGATCAAGACGCCGGCGTATTTCCTGTCCACGCGCGAGGATCATATCGCGCCGTGGAAGTCCACCTATCGCGGCACGCAGTTGCTGAGCGGGCCGAAGCGTTTCGTGCTGGCGGCGTCGGGGCACATCGCCGGCGTGGTGAACCCACCGGAGGGCGGCAAGTACAGCCACTGGATCAACCAGGACCTGCCGCCCGATCCCGAGACATGGTTCAAAGGGGCGACGGAAATGGCCGGATCATGGTGGCCGGACTGGCACCGCTGGGTGAGCGCGCTGGCCAAGCAGCAGGTGCCGGCGCGGGTGCCGGGCGATGGCAAGCTGAAGGTGATCGAGGACGCGCCGGGGAGTTATGTGAAGGTGCGGCTGAGCTGATGGAGGTGGGGGCGGTCGATGGGATTCGCTGCGCTCTACCCATCCTGCGATATCCCCGGTGGTTCAGTGCCTATCGCGCTGGATGGTGACAGCATAGCGAAACCCATCGACCGGCGAACCTCACCGATCCGCGCGACGCAACACCGCCTGCAGCAGCACGTCCGCACCGGCCGCCACGTGTTCCGGTGAGCAATATTCCAGCTCGTGATGTGAAATCCCGTCGCGGCACGGCACGAAGATCAGCTCGGTCGGGCACACGCGCAGCATATTGAACGCATCGTGCCCTGGCCGCGTGCGCATCCGCGTCACCGAAAATCCCAGCTCCTGTGCGGCAGTTTCGGCCAGCGCCACCAGTTCTTCGGTGAAATGCACCGGATCGCGCCGGCGCGCGACCAGCGTGGCGAATGCCAGGCCGGTTTCATCGGCAACCATCCGGGTTGCCGCATCGATCTCCGCCTGCATCCCCTCCAGCCCCTCGGCATCAGGATGGATGACGCCGTACGAGAACACCGCACGATGCGGGATGTTGATGCGGTTGTTCGGCCAGGCGTCGATTACCACGGCACTCGCCGAGCCGGCGGGCGCCGATGCGCGGCCGATGCGGTCGATCTCGGCGATCAGCCGTGCCGCACCGACCAGCGCGTTGCGCCGGCGCAGCATCGGCAGGCTCTGGATATGCCCGTTGTCGCCACGGCATTCGATGTCGGCGCTGATCGAGTAATGGCTGTGCGTCACCGCGCCGATGGTGATGCCCGTCGCCTCGAGTTCGGGACCCTGCTCGATGTGCAGTTCGAAATACGCATCCACCGCGCGGCCACCCATTGGCGCATCGCCCGCATACCGGATGCGCGCGAGTTCGCCACCGACGCTGTGCCCGGCACGATCGGTCACCGCGTGCGCCGTCGCCTGATCCACCGCGCCGGCGAACACCGCCGACCCCATCAGCCCGGGCGAGAACCGCGCGCCTTCCTCGTTGGTCCAATTCACCACCTCGATGGCGCGGCGCGTGGTAATGCCGGCACGGTCCAGCGTGCGCACCACCTCCAGCGCGGCCAGCACACCGAGCGGACCATCGAACTTGCCGCCAGGCGACTGGGTGTCGAGATGGCTGCCGGCGAACACCGGTGGCAGCGACGCATCGCTGCCTTCGCGACGAGCGAAGACGTTGCCCATCGCATCAATGGAAACCGCGAGCCCGGCTTCGCGGCACCAATGCACGAACAGGTTGCGTCCGTCGCGATCCGCATCGGTGAGCGCCAACCGGTCGCAGCCGCCGCGCGGCAGCGCGCCAATCGCGGCCAGCGTCATCAGATCGGACCACAGGCGCTCGCCATCGACGCGCGGCGTGGACACGGCGCTACGACCACAGTTCGCGCAGGCCGGATTGCGGATCGATGTCGAGCACCGGCGCCACCGCCTTGGCGATTGCCAGCAACCGCGCATCGGCCAGGCGCGGGCCGACCAGCGTGACGCCGACCGGCAGGTTGTTCGGCCCGCGGCAGACCGGGATGCCGACACACGGAACATGCAGCAGCGTCCACATGCGATTGAAGATCGCATTGCCGGTGGTGTGCAGTCCTTCCGGCGCTTCGCCTGGCGCGCTGGGAGTCAGCACGACATCGAGCGCCGGCCCGAACAGCCCGTCGAACACCGGGCGGCAGGCATCGGCAATCGTGTAGCTGGCCAACCGATCCTCGCGGGTGATGCCGGTGGGGTTGTCCACCTTTGCCTTCAGGTCGGGCGCCAGCAGCGCATGGGCATTGACGTATTCCGGCAGGAACGACACGCCGCCCTCGCTGGCGGCGATCGTGTTCTGCGCATCGGGCAGCCGGTTGAACGGCGCCGGCAGCACCAGGTCCTCGACGATGGCGCCAGCCGCGGCAAGGCGTTTCGCCGCGGTCTCGAGCGCCGTGATGCCCGCCGGTTCGATGGCATCCCAGACCGGACTGCGGCACAGGCCGACGCGCAGGCCCTTCACCGCAACCGGCGTCGTGTCCTCGGCAAGTCGGTAGGCGGTACCAACGAGAATCAGATCGTCCACCGATCGCCCGTACCAGCCCACGGTGTCCAGCGTGATCGATGACATCCGCACGCCTTCGCGGCTCAACAGGTTCCAGGTCGGCTTGATGCCGTAGATGCCATTGAACGTCGCCGGCCGGATATGCGAACCGCCGGTCTGCGTGCCGAACGCCAGCGGCACATGGAAATCGCCGACCGCCGCACCCGACCCCGATGAGGAACCACCCGGCGTATGGGCGAAGTTGTACGGATTGCGGGTCAGCGCCTTGCGTCCACCGGAGGCGAATTCGACGGTGTCAGTCTTGCCGAGGATCAGCGCGCCGCTACCGCGCACCACCGCGACACAGGCGGCGTCACGACCGACACGCATCCCGTCGTAGATCGGAGAATTCTGCGTGGTGGGGCAATCGGCCGTGTCGATGATGTCCTTCACGCCGAACGGCAACCCGTGCAGCGGTCCCTTGGCCGGCAGCTTGTCGAGTTCGCGCGCGCGCCGAATGACATGATCCGGCTCGAGCCACAGCCAGGCCCGCACATCCGCATCGCGTGCGGCGATACGGGCCAGACAGGAACGCACCAGTTCCTCGCACGACAGCCGCTTCGCACGAATCAGCGCAGCGGCTTGCGCGGCGGTAAGCTGGCAAGGTTCGGTGGCGACGCCGGTGCTGATCGCGTCCATCAGAACAACAGCCCCTTCTTCAGCATGCCGTGGATGCCTTTTTCGCCGTTCACCGTCTGCGTCACGTGGAAATCCACTGCCAGCGAGCAGAACTGGTAGGCCTGTTCGCGAGACAGGTTGCTGCGCGAGCAGATGAAGCTGATCATCTCGCGCAATGCCTGCTTCATCGCCTGGTCGAGATCCTCGTTGAGTCCCATGCTGATGAAGTAGTTCGGCGTCTCCGCCTTGGGCTGCTTCAGCAGCGGACGCGACGGGCCGCCGCCCTTGTGCAGCACAAAGGTGAACGTGCCGGTCAGGCACATTTCCAGCGCAGTGACGCAGACCTCGCCGTCGCCCTGCACGCCGTGGCCGTCGCCGACCGAGAAGTTCGCCCCTGGTACCCACACCGGTAGATACAGCGTGCTGCCTGCCGTCAGCTCCTTGTTGTCCATGTTGCCGCCGTGGATGCGCGGTTCCTTCGATGCGATGGTGCCGAAGGCCGGCGGCGGCGCCACGCCCATCACGCCGAAGAATGGCGCCAAGGTCAGCTCGGTGCCCCATGGCAGCGAGCACACGCCGCGCGCGCGATCCACCGGGATGTGGCTGATCACCCTCTCGTGGAAATCCTCCGGCAATGTGCCGGCGAGCGGACGGATCATGTTGTAGCCCCAGTCGGCGCCTGGCTCGATCTTCTCGATCCGGATCTCCAGCATGTCGCCTGGCGCGGCGCCGGCGATGGCGATCGGACCGGTGACGATATGCCCGGCGCGCGAACCGGGATTGGCGGCGATAATGGCGGACAATTCCGGTGGCACGGTCAGGCCGAGGCTGGCCGGCGGCATCACCTCCTCGCGGCCGGAGACGCATTGCACCACCACGCGATCGCCGGATTCGATGGTGAGCACCGGCGGAAATGTCGCGTCGAACACGCCGATGCGGACGGTTTGCGGCGACGCACGCAGTTCATGCTGGGCCATGGCGGGCTCTCCTTCAGGCGGCAACCAGGGCAGCGGATAGTGCCGGGCGTCGCGCGCGGAACGGCGTCGCCTTCTCGAACCCATCGGCGATGCGCAGCAGCGTCGGTTCCTGGAACGGCTTGCCGACAAGCTGGATCGCCACCGGCAGGTCGCCCTCGCCGAAGCCCGAGCAGATCGACATCGCCGGATAGCCGGCCACGTTGAACGGCATGGTGAAACCGGGCTTCTGCCCGACATCCCACTCCGGAACCGAGTCGATCTTCGGCGCCTCCTGCGGCTGCGCTGCGGTCAGCACCACGTCCAGCCCAGCCATGGCCGCCTGCAATTCGGCGCGCAGCTCGCGTCGCCGTCGCACCGCCTGCACATAGTCCACACCGGACACCAGCGCGCCGAGCAGCAGCCGCTGCTGCACGCGCGCGCTGAAATCGCCAAGCCTGGTGCGCGCCCATTCGTCGTACGCCGAGGCTCGCTCGGTCAGTGAGATCAGGGTGCCGCAGGCATGCCAGTCCGCCAGCGGCGACAATGTCACTTCGGTGATTTCGGCGCCGAGTGAGCGGAACGTGGCGATTGCTGCATCGATGCCGCACTGCGTGCCGTCGCTGACCTTGTGGTCCACTTCGTGGAAATGGTGGATGACGCCGATGCGCATCCCCTTGATGCCGGCACCGAGTTGCGCGGTGTAGTCGGGGATCGGCCGCGACGCACTGGCGGGATCGCGCGGGTCATGTCCGGCGAGAGCCTGCAACATCAATGCGCAGTCCTCGGCGGTCCACGCCATCGGTCCGATATGATCCAGCGTGAAGGCGGCAGGCGCGACGCCGGCGCGGCTGACCAGGCCATAGGTCGGCTTGATGCCGGCGATGCCGCACAGCGCCGCCGGGCCGCGGATCGAACCGCCCGTGTCGGTGCCGATGCCGCCGAGGATGAGCCCCGCAGCAACACCCGCACCGGTGCCGCTGCTGGAACCGGCGGTGAAGTGCTCGGTGTTCCACGGATTGCGTGCCGGCGGCCAGGGCAGGTCGAACGACGGGCCGCCATCTGCAAACTCATGCGTCGCGGTCTTGCCCATCAGCACGGTGCCCGCTTCGGCCAGCTTCACCGCGCAGGTCGCATCGGTATCCGGAATGTTGTCGGTCAGGATCTTCGAGTGGCACGTGGTACGGATACCCTTGGTATCGACGATGTCCTTCAGGCCGATCGGTATGCCGCACAACGGTCCGGTCGATCTTCCCGCCATGATCGCCGCCTCGGCCGCACGCGCATCGGCCATTGCCTTTTCTTCAGTCACCAGCAGGAAACTGTGCAATGTACTATCCAGTGAGTACACGCGATCCAGGCAGGCGCGCGCCAGTTCAACCGGCGACAATTTCCTTGCGGCAATGAGCTTCGCCGCAGCGGCGATCGTGGGAATGTCGCTCATGCCAGGTCCTCCTCGGCAAAGCCGTAGGTCAGCACCGGTTCCGCCATGCGGCCGCGCGGCTTGCGCACATTGGCCGCCATTGCCGCGACGTGCGGATAGGCGGCCTTCAGCCCGGCCATCTGCTCGGCCGTCGGCGACAGCCCGGCACGCGCGATCAGGTACTCAAGCGCATCCTCGTCGAGTTCCGGTGGCATGGCTGCATCCCCCCTTCTGCCGGCTACTTCCAACTGGAAAGATAGAACCGCGGCAGCTCATCCGGCCAGGGCCTGAATTCGAGCTGTCGGGAAAACGCGTAGGTGGTGGAATAGCTCCACAGCGGCAGGAAGTCCGCCTGTTCGGTGATGCGCCTGATCGCCGCGCTATAGGCCCTGCGGCGCGCGTCCGGATCGCTGACCGCACCGCCCTCGCGGACCAGCCGTGTCACCTCCGGGTCGCGGGTATAATCCACCGCATCGCCGGAGAAGAAATACGGCAGTCCCGCCGACACATCGTTGATCGAATAGGAGCCCCATGCGTTGCCATACAGCGGCGCCTTGCCATCGAGCTGTCGCTGCGTCGCCGCTCCGCCGACCAGGATGGTCAGGCGCGCCTTGATGCCGGACGCGGTCAGGTAATTCTGGATCGCCGACGCCCATTGCGGCAGCAGTCCGGTGACGAACTCGGTCTCGATGCCATCCTTGTAGCCGGCTTCCGCCAGCAACTGCTTCGACTTCGCCGGGTCGTAGTCGTAGTGCACCGCGCCGGCCTGGTCGCAGCCGAACTGCGACGGATAGCACGGCGCGTCGAGCGCGCGTGCACCGCCCTGGATCAGCGTCTTGGCGATGGTCACCCGGTCGATCGCGTGAAAGATCGCCTGCCGCACCTTGAGATTGGTCAGCGGGTTGTCGGCGCCGGTGCGTCCGGCGGCATCCAGGCTGATGAAGCCGTAGCGCATGGATTCCGCACGCACCGCCTGCAATGTCGGCATGCGGGCGATGCTGTCGAAGTTGTCGGCGTTGAAATACCAGATCCAGTCGGCCTGGTTGCCGAGCAGCATGGTGACCTGCGTGCTCTCCTCCGGCACTTCCTTGATGACGATGCGACGGATCGCCGGATGGCCCTTGGGGCTGTCGGCGTAGTAGCCGTCGAACCGTTCCAGGTCGATCTCGCGGACGCCATCGACGCGGGTGATGCGGTACGGGCCCGCGCCCACCGGTTCCTTGGCGTAGGCATCCGCGCCGACGCGCTCGCGATACGCCTTCGGCCAGATCGGCAGGACCATCGCGACGTATTCGACGGCTGCGGGAAACACCCGCTTCAGCTTCACACGGACACCGAGTTCACCGATCTGTTCGGCCTGGTCGATCCACAGGAAGTTGGTCGGGACAGAGACGCGGGTCTCGGGGGAGGCGACCGTGTTGAAGGTATAGACGACATCGGCGGCGGTCACCGGATCGCCGTTGTGGAACTTCAGCCCGGGCCGTAGTTCGAATTCCAGCGTCAGGTCGTCCGCCCATTTCCACGACTGGGCTAGTAGCGGTTTGAGACGCAGGGTCTCGGGGTCGCGATACAGCAGGGTGTCGAACGCCTGGTGCGCGACGATCAGGCCGGTGCGGGCATTGTTGAAGTAGGGATCGACGTTGGGCAACGCGTCCCGCCACACCACCCGCAGCGTGTCGGCGGATTTCTGCGCATGCGCGGCGAAGGGGAGAAGCAGCAGCAGCCCGGTCATCGCCGACCACACTGTCATCCTCGCGAAGGCGAGGATCCAGGCACGCCAACAGGGTGCCACCCGTCTGGATCCTCGCCTTCGCCAGGATGACGGCGGGGGCAGTGACGGCGACGGAGGCAGTAGCGACGACAATGTGCGCGCCGCCGCCGCGACGCCAATCATTCTGCGGCCGCCAGGGCTGCGTCGGTCACGCGCAGGCAACGTGCCATGCGGCCATGCGACGGATAGCGCGGACCCGGCACCGCCGCACGGCAATCCGGCTGCACATGCAGGCAGCGCGGGGCGAACGCGCAGCCCGACGGCAGGCGACGCAGATCCGGCGGGCTGCCGGGAATCGCCTCGATATCATGGTCGCGGCTCTGGCCATGCACCGTCGAGGCCAGCAGGCCCTGTGTATACGGATGTTGTGGCGCACTGAGCACGTCGGCCACCGGACCTTCCTCGACGATGCGGCCAGCATACATCACCGCGATGCGGTCGGCGATCTCCGATGCCACGCCGAGATCGTGGGTGACAAAGATCGTGCCCATACCAAGTTCGCGCTGCAGCCTGCGCAGCAGGATCAGCACCTGGATCTGCACCGTCGCATCGAGCGCCGTGGTGGGTTCGTCCGCCAGCAGCAGGCGCGGTCCGCAGGACAGCGACATGGCGATCATCGCGCGCTGGCGCAGCCCGCCGGACAGTTCGTGCGGATAGTTGTCCAGCCGGCGCTCGGCTGACGGGATCTTCACCAGCTCCAGCAATTCAAGCGCCCGCGCACGAGCCGCGGCACGGCTGCCGCCCTTGTGCCGCTGTACCGTCTCGGCGATCTGCGCGCCGATCGTGTAGACCGGATCCAGTGCGGTCATCGGCTCCTGGAAGATCATCGACACCAGGCCGCCGCGCAACTCGCGCAACCGGCGCTTGTCCAGCGCCAGCACATCCTGGCCGTCGATGCGAATGCCGCCCTCGATGCGCGTCCGCCGCGGCGGCAGCAGGCGCAGCATTGCCCGCAGGGTCACGCTCTTGCCCGAGCCGGATTCACCGAGAATACACAGCACCTCGCCGGGCCGCACGCTGAAGCTGACGCCATTCACCGCGTGAACCGTCGCTTCGCGCGTGACGAAGCGAACCGTGAGGTCGTCCACCTCGACCAACGGCGGTTCGGGCACGGCCCAACCGTCATGGCCGGACCTGTCCCGGCCATCCGGAGTGGCA
Source organism: Acetobacteraceae bacterium (assembly GCA_036265005.1). GTDB lineage: Bacteria > Pseudomonadota > Alphaproteobacteria > Acetobacterales > Acetobacteraceae > JAMXLO01. Next base: position 19,206 of record DATAPW010000052.1, read on the forward strand.
CTGCTCGCGCCACGGATGGCCGGGACAGACCCGGCCATGGCGGACCGGGCGGGTGCAGACGGCGCGCTCATGCCGGCGCCGCAGAATGGCCCGAGCCGGCGTTCAGCATGTGGCACGCCGCCACGTGCGAACCGCGCTCCAGCCAGGCCCCGAGCTCGGGCGACTTCGCCTCGCACACCGCCTCGGCGAACGGACAGCGCGTGTGGAAGCGACAGCCGCCGGGCGGATCGATCGGGCTCGGCGGATCGCCGGTGATGGGCGGCTCCTCGATGCGGTTGGTGGGATCCATCGACGGACGCGAACCCAGCAGCGCGCGGGTGTACGGATGCAGCGGATTGGTGAAGATGTCCTCGGACGGACCAAGTTCCACGACGCGCCCGAGATACATCACCAGCACCCGATCACTCACGTAACGCACCACGTTCAGGTCGTGGCTGATGAACAGGTAAGTGAGGTTGAACTGCTGCTTCAGCGACCGCAGCAGGTTCAGCACCTGCGCCTCGACCGACTTGTCGAGCGCCGATACCGCCTCGTCCAGGATGACCATGCGCGGTTCGATCGCCAGCGCGCGGGCGATGTTGACGCGCTGTTTCTGGCCACCGGACAATTCGTGCGGATAGCGCGGACCGAACAGGTCCGGGTTGAGGCCGACCTTCACCAGCATGTCGCGGGCGACGCGCCTCGCGTCCGGTTTCTTCCTGCCATGCACGAACGGACCGAAGGCGACCGAATCCTGCACCGGCATGCGTGGATTGAGCGAGGAATAGCTGTCCTGGAACACCATCTGCACATGTCGCCGCAACGCCGCGATGGAGATGCCGCGCGGCGCGCCGACCGGCTCGCCGTCGAAGATCAACTCGCCGCCGTCACGCTCGACCAGATGCAGCACCAGGCGCGCCAGCGTCGATTTTCCGCAGCCGGATTCACCGACAATGCCGAGGGTTTCGCCCTTGAACAGGGTGAACGACACACCATCGACGGCGCGGACGCGTGCGGTCTTGCTGCCGCCGCGCACGCGGAAATGCTTGGCGAGGTCGCGGGCGATCAGCAGCGGCTGCGCCGGGCCGCCGACATCTTCAGCGTAGGGACGCGGCGCGGTGAGCGTGGTACTCACAGCCGCACGTCCATGGCCGACCTGATCCCGTCGCTCACCAGGTTGAAGCAGATCGAGGTGACGAAGATCGCCGCACCAGGCAGCGCGCAGGACAGCGGCGCGACGTAGATCGACTGGCGCAGCGTGCTCAGCATCAGGCCCCAGTCCGGCGTTGGCGGTTTCACGCCAAGGCCGAGAAACGACAGGCCGGACGCCAGCAGGATGCTGACCGAGACCAGGCTGGATGCGTAGATGAAGACAGGACCCAGCACGTTGCCCAGCACGTGGTAGCGCACGATGGTGAACGTCCCGGCGCCGGTCGCCCTCGCCGCCTCGATGAAGTCGAGGCTGCGCACCTGTGCCGTCGCGGTTTCCGCCACGCGGCACATCGCGGGAATGAACACCAGTGCCAGGGCAGCCATGCCGTTCGCCATGCCGCCGCCCATCGCGCCGGAGATCGCCACCGCCAGCAGCACCGATGGAAATGCGTAGAACACGTCCATCGTGCGCATGATCGCGGCGTTCACCGTGCGTCCCGCGAAGCCGCCGATCACGCCGAGGGTGCCGCCCAGCGCGGTGGCGATGCAAACCGGCACGAGGCCCATCAGCAGCGACGATCGTCCGCCGTAGATCAGCCGGCTGAGCAGGTCGCGACCGAGTTCGTCGGTGCCGAGAGGATGGCCACGATAGCCGAACGGCTTCAGCCGCAGCACGACGCTTTCCTTGTACGGATCGAATGGCGCGATCAGCGGCGCGAAGATCGCCGCCAACACGATCAGCAGCACGATGACGCCGAAGCACAGGGTCGCCGGATCGTGCCGCAGGCGGACGCCGACCGAGCTCCAGTAGCCGCGCACGCGCAGCGCCGGCGGCAAGTCGTCGTCGAAGCGGGCGCCGGCTGGCAGTGTCGCTGTCTGTGACATCGCGCCTCTCCTTTCAGCTCCGCCGGATCCGCGGGTCGATGACGGATTGCAGCAGATCGACGACGAGGTTGGTGGCGACGAAGATCATGGCCAGGAACAGGATGGTTCCCTGCAGCACCGGGATGTCGCGGTTGATGATCGCCTTCGACAGCATGAAGCCGCTGCCCGGCCAGGTGAACACGGTTTCCACGAGGATCGATCCGCCCATCAGGTAGCCGAACTGCAGCCCCATGACCGCCAGCACCTGCGGCGCGGAGTTCTTCAGCACGTGGCGGATCACCGCGAACTCGCCCAGGCCCTTGGCGCGCAGCGTGGTGACGAAGTCCTGGTTGAGCACCTCGGACACCGCCGCGCGCGTGGTGCGCGAGATGATGCCGACCGGGATCATGGACAGCGTGACGACAGGCTGCACCAGGTACTGGGCGTCGGACCAGCGAAAGAAGCTGAACTCTGCTGAGCCTTTCGGACCCATGCCGGTGGCGGGCAGCGCCATCAGCTCGACGGCGAACACGATGACCAGGACGATGCCGAGCCAGTAGTTCGGCAGGCTGACACCGACCACCGAGGCGCCGGTGACGACGCGATCGATCGCCCGGCCGGGGAAGCAGCCGGCGATCGCGCCCATCGTGTAGCCGACGATGAACGCCAGCGGCACCGCGAAGCTGGTGAGCATGAAGGTGTTGGACAGCGCGCCGGTGACTTCCAGGATCACCGGCCGCCGCGTGGAGATCGACATGCCGAAATCGCCGGTGAGCACGTGGCCGAGCCAAAGCAGGAACTGCACCGGCAGCGGCCGATCCAGCCCGTACGCCTGCTTGATCTGTGCGACCATCTCGGCGGTGGCGTCGGACGGCAGGATGGTCTGCAACGGATCGCCCGGCGCCAGATACACCAGTGAGAAGCACACCACGCTGACGCCGAACGCGATCGGAATGGCGAACAGGATGCGACGGCCGATATAGCCTAGCATTGGCAAACAGCCTCAACTGAGATTGTTGCTTCCGTCACGGCCGGGAAACGCCCGGCCATGACGGCGGAAGCACGGCGACGGTCCACGCACCGATCACGGATCGACCGAAATCGGCGTCAGGTCCTGGAACCAGTTCTGCGCCTGCACGAAGCCGTGCAGCTTCGGCGACAGCGCACGCGGGTTCAGGTCGTGCACCACCCAGATCATCAGCGCGCGATCGTTCTCCAGTTCGTGCAGCTTCGTCAGCTTCTCCAGCCGCGTCTCGGCATCGAAGTCGTTGAGGATCTGGCCGACCAGTTCCTCGATCTCGGGGTCGTAGAAATGGCCCCAGTTCGCGCCGGCCGGCGACCAGTGCAGCTTCCACACCGGCTTGATCAGCGCACTCAGCGGATCGAGCAGCGCGCGCGAGCCGTTGTAGCCGTCGATCTCCGGATATTTGACCACACCTGAGCGGCCCACCTCGATCAGCGAGTTCCAGTCCATCACCTTGAACTCGACCTGGAAGCCGACTTCCTCGAGCTGCGATTTGACCAGTTCGTTCATCGGCAAGGGCTGCATCTGGCCGGAGCCGGACGTGGAGATCGCCAGCACGATCTTGCACGGCATGCAGCCGGCTTCCTTCAGCAACGCCTTCGCCTTGTCCTGGTTGAACTCATAGCGCACCGGATGACCGTAGTACGGCGTGCCCGGCGGCATGGTGGCGTATTCCTCCATCGCCATGCCGCCCAGCAGCTCGACGAACTCCGAGCGGTTCAGCGCGTAGTTCGCCGCGCGCCGCACCCGGATATCGGTCATCGGCCCGCGCACGAAGTTCAGGATGTACGGCCAGTTGTGCGGATACTGGTTGGTGACGATCTGCATCCCGGCGCTCTTCAGGCGCGGGATGGCGTCGGGCGACGGCGCCTCGACGAAATTCACCTGGCCGGTGAGCAGCGCCGCGGTGCGCGTCGCGGCTTCCGGCATCGGCAGCAGGATCAGCCGGTCGTGCTTCGCCACGCGCTTCGGATCCCAGTAGTCCTTGTTCGGCAGCAGCTCGAGCCGCTCATGCGCGACCATGCGGTCGAACTTGTAGGGCCCGGTGCCCGATGGATGCTCGGCATAGGCGCCCCAGTCGTATTTCAGCGCCTCCGCCCGGCAGCGGCTGACCATCAGCAGGTAGCTCATCGAATACGGGAACAGCGACTCTGCCACCTTGGTGGTGATCGCCACGGTGTTGTCGTCGACCTTCTCGGCGGATTCGAAATTGGTGGTGTAGCTGCGCGAGAGCGCCATCTGCAGCGTGTAGAACTGCGGCGCCTTCTGGTCGGTGACGCGGGCCAGGTTCCACAGCACGTCTTCGGCGGTGAACGGGCAGCCGTCGTGCCACTTCACGCCCTGGCGCAGGTGGAAGATCCAGCGGCGATGGTTGTTGGGATCGACCTCCCACGACGTGGCGAGGCCAGGCTTGATGTCGGACGGCTTGTCGCTGCGCGACAGGTCCCATAGCGCCAGGCTGTCGTACAGGTTGTAGCCGACGAAGCGGAACCCCTCGAAGCCCTGGTCGGGGTTGCCGGTGGTGTTGGGGATGTCGCCGGCGGTCATGGCGACCGTGACGACGGACTCAGCGTGGGTCTGAGGCGGCGCGGACCACGCCAGCAACGGAGCGAACGCACAGGCGAGAGCGGCGCGCCGGAAGGACCGATTGGGCGGGTTCATGCATGCCTCCTGCAGGGGAGAATTGGCTCTCTCTGTTGCACTGCAGCATGATTATTCGCCTGTTGTCCAGGCGGAATCCCGCATCGTCCATTGCGTTAGTTTACTTCATAGCCCCTTTGCATATTTAGTCGGCAGAAACCTGCCGTACTTATGACCACTGAAGCGCAAAATTGGGCAGCCATCACCGGACGTTGTCACCGCCCGGCAGCATCTGGTTCGCTGCGTCAATGCTGGCGACGTTGGCCGACTGGATGGCCGGCAGACCGGACAGGACCTGCAGCGTCTGCTGCGGCGGCAGGGTAAAGCCCGGCGCCGCCAGCGCCTGCATGGCCGTTGCCTGATCGCCCGCCTGCCACGCTGCTGCGAACCGCAGCAGCGCAGTCACCACGACCTGCGACGGCACATTCGGCGCAATGCCCAGCACACGCCGGACATCAACGCGCGCCTGCAGCATTTGCTGCTTGGTGAGCGGCGACAGCGTGACCCAGCGTGGATTGCTGCTCAGCTCACCGGCGAGGAAGTCGATGGCCGCGCTTGCCTTCGCGGCATCCACGAGGTCGTTGCGGGTCCGCGCCGGCGAGGCGAACGCCCATGAGGCCAGGTTGGCGGCCGGGACATCGTTGTCGAACTGTCCGAATGCGCCGGGCAGAGGTTGCGCGGTATCGGGCGGCGGCGTGATAGCGGCGCAGCCGGCGAGCGCCATGAACACCAGGACCGCGACGGGACGAACAGGCATGGCACCCCCCTTCTCCGGCTGTCCCAGATCAAGGTGGTCATGCCGGCGCGGATCGCTAGTGGTCAGGGTCGGACACCCGGGCCGGGCCGACAAGGCGGTGCCCGCCGGATGGATACGGCGTATCGTGGACGCGCGTTTCGCAATGCAATGAAAGGGGACCGACATGGGAAGGCTCGACGGCAAGGTCGCAGCGGTGACAGGCGGGGCATCGGGGATCGGCGAGGCGACGGTCAGGCGTTTCGTTGCCGAGGGCGCGAGCGTGGCATTCTGCGATCGGGACGGCGAGCGCGGCGAGCGCGTGGCGGCCGAGCTCGAGGCCGCCGGCGCCAAGGTCGCCTTCACGCAGGCTGACGTCGGTACCGAGGCCGCATGCCTCGCCTTCGTCAACGGTGCCGGGGAAAAATTCGGGCGCCTCGACATCCTCATCAACAATGCCGGCATCCGCAAATACGAGACGGTCGACGAGGCGAGTGCTGCGAGCTGGAACGAGATCCTCAGCGTCAACCTGATGAGCTACGTGTTCTGCGCCAAGGCGGCGGTTCCGCTGATGCGCCGCAATGGCGGCGGCGCCATCGTCAACACCGCCTCCGTACGATCCGTCGTCGCAGGCGGCGGCAACCTGCAGTACGACACCACCAAGGCCGCGATCGCGGGCTTGACGCGGGCGCTCGCCGCCGACCACTCGGCGGAGGGCATTCGGGTGAACGCCGTCGGCCCTGGCCCGATCTTCACGCCGTTCCATGCGCGCCGCATCGCGGCAGCCGGCGAGACCGTCGAGCAGTACAACGCCCGCGCCGCACAAGGCACCATGCTGAAGCGCCCGGGCAGGGCCGAGGAGGTCGCTGCCGCGATCCTGTTTTTGGCCTCCGACGATGCCTCCTACGTCACCGGCGCCCTGCTGTTCGTGGATGGCGGTATGACGGCGATGTGAGGAATGTTCAGCCGGTGATCGCGACCTTTGCTGGCGCCAACGAATTGGCAAGGTTGTGCCGGCAGTAAACAAGGAAAATGGAACCGCAAAACACGCAGAACACGCAAATGGAGATCGGCGAGGACAGGATTAACCTCCTGTCCAAACGAATCATTGGATGCGCCCTGACGGTGCTCCATGCGCTGGGAACCGGATTTCTTGAGACAGTGTATGAAAACGCATTGGTGCACGAGCTATGCAAGTCTGGGTTCGCCGTCTCGCAACAACATCCCATGGTCGTTCGATACGATGGGATCGTGGTCGGGGAATATACTGTTGACCTGCTCGTCGAACACATCGTCCTTGTCGAGTTGAAGGTAGCCAAGGCGATCGACGAGATTCATCTCGCGCAGTGTCTGAATTATCTGAAAGCCACAGGCTTGCATCTCTGCCTGCTACTCAACTTCGGCAAGCCTCGCCTTGAGATCAAACGCATCGTCCTGGCCCTGTAATATATTCACCACCTGTTCAGGTCCTATTCTGCGATTTTTCTGTAATCGCCTCATCGGCTGTTCCCCATGATCTTGCAGCGCCTTTGAACCGCCTGGGGCCGGTGGCTTACCGAGTTGCCATGAGTAGCGCCTGCTCAAACTTGCGCTGATAATCATTGAAGCGGCGGCGTTCGCTGACAAGGTCTGATATCACGCGGCCCCGCCCCAGAGTTTCGGATCTGGCGGATGGATCGTGCTCCCGTCGTAGCGCAGCGCCGCCCCACGATCCACCGCCAAGTGCAATGGTCCGTCGAGATCGACGACGTCTGCCTGCTGTGCGACGAGCAGCGCCGGCGCGATCCCGAGCGACGTGCCGATCACGCCACCGACCATGGTCCGCAAGCCCCGCCGCTTCGCTTCCGTCGCCAGTGCGAGCGCCTCGGTCAGCCCACCCGCTTTGTCGAGCTTGATATTGATCGCCTGGTATTTCCCGTCGAGCCGGTCGAGATCGGCACGCGTCCGGCAGGATTCGTCAGCGCAGAGCGGGATCGGATGCTCCAACCGCGCCAGCGCGTCATCAGCGTCGGCCGGCAGCGGCTGCTCGATCAGTGCAACCCGCAAATCGACGAGTATCGGCATGTATTCGCCAAGCTGAGCCTCAGTCCAGCTCTCGTTGGCATCGACGATGAGGCGCGCCGCCGGCGCCGCCTGCCGCACCGCTTGCGCGCGTTCGATGACGCCGTCGCCCAAAATTTCCAATTTGAGCAGCGGCCGGGTGCGATTGGCGGCCGCCTGCTCAGCCATCTTGTCCGGCGTATCGAAGGCGAGCGTGAACGCCGTCACGAGCGGCGGCACCGCGCCGAGCCCGGCCAGCTCCGCGACGCTGCGATAGGCGCGCTTGGCATCCATGTCCCAGAATGCGGAGTCGAGCGCGTTGCGCGCCGCGCCCGGCGGCAGCGCGCCTTGCAGTGTGTCGCGGTCGAGCCCCGAGAAGACCGCGCCTTTCATCGCATCAAGCGCGGCGACGACGCTGTCGACGCTCTCGCCGTACCGCCGAAGCGGCACGCCTTCGCCGCGGCCGCGCGACTCGACGTCGGAGATTTCGGCGACAACGACGTCGACCGTGGTCTTGACCCCGTCCGCGGTCATCAACGGTCGCGCGAGCGGCCAGGCACGGCGGGTGACTGTCAGTCGTTGAGGATGTGGCGCCATGTCCGTCCCGACCCTTGCGGCAAATTTCCACGCCAGTGATCTTGTGTGGTCATCAGTAACGCGAGGACCCACTCCCTACGTCCGGAGGCCACCCCGGACAGTCTCGGGTACCATCCGTCTGATTCTTACCCCTAGGTCGTGCTGCGGAGCCCGGCGCGGAACCGTCGCGCCAGTTCGCGATACACCACCGCATTGCGGTCGAACTTCCTGCGCTCCTCGTCGCTCATCACGCGGATAAGGCGCGCCGGGGCGCCGACCCACAGCTCGTTCCGGCCGATCACCTTGCCCGGCGTCAGCAGGCCGCCGGCGCCGAGCATGCCGCCTTCCTAGATCACCGCCCCGTCCAGCACCGTGGCGGAGATGCCGACGAAGGCACGGTTCTTCAGCGTGCACGCGTGGATCACCGCGTTATGCCCGACGGTGACGTCGTCGCCGATGGTGGTGAAGGCGTTGCCGGAATCGACGTGGATGATCGCGCCGTCCTGGATGTTGGTGCGGTCACCGATATGGATGTACTGCAGGTCGCCGCGCACCAGGCAATGGAACCAGATGCCGGTCTCCGAACCGACCACGACGTCGCCGATCACTGCCGCGGTCGGCGCGATAAAGGCATCCGGCGCAACCTTCGGCGTGACGCCGTCCAGCGTATAGATCGGCCCCTGGCCGCTCAGTGGCGTGGCGTGGCCCAGCCCAGGGTCAGGCATGCTCCGCCACCTTGCCGGGCTGCGCCGCTGCCGCGAGGACAGGCAGGCCGAGCATCAGGCGAAGGTTCTGCACTGCCGCGCCGGACGCGCCCTTGCCGAGATTGTCGAGCCGCGCGACCAACACTGCCTGGCGATGCTTCTCGTTGGTATACACCGTGAGTTCCAGCAGGTTGGTCTCGTTCAGCGCCTGCGGCTCGAGCTTGGCGTCCGCCTTGGGCGCCACGACGCGGACGAACGCGCAGCCCTGGTAGCGCGCCTCCAGCACGGATTGCAGGTCGGCGCCGCTGGGCTTGCCGTGCAGCGTGTCGAGATGCAGCGGCACCGACACCAGCATTCCCTGGCGGTAGTGCCCCACCGACGGCACGAAGATCGGCCGGCGCGACAGGCCGCAATACAGCTCGGTCTCCGGCAGGTGCTTGTGTTCCAGCGTCAGCGCGTAAAGTTCGAAGGCCGGGCCGCCGTCGTGTTCATGGCCTTCGATCATCGAACGGCCGCCGCCGGAATAGCCGCTGACCGCGTTGATGGTGATGGGATGGTCGGACGGGATGATGCCGGCATCCACCAGCGGACGGATCAGGCCGATCGCGCCGGTGGGGTAGCAGCCGGGGTTGGCGACCTTGCGCCCGGCGGCGATGCGGTCGGCCTGGCCGGCCTGCATTTCCGGGAAGCCATACGCCCAGTCGGGATGCACCCGATGCGCGGTGCTGGCATCGAGCAGCTTCGGCGCTGCGTTGCCCAGGCCGTCGGCCAGCGCCACCGACTCACGTGCCGCATCGTCCGGCAGGCACAGCACCACCAGGTCCACCTCGGCCATGATGGCGCGCCGTGCTGCGGGATCACGGCGGCGGTCGGCGGGCAAGCTTTTCAGCTCGATATCAGGCAGCGCGCGCAGGCGATCGCGAATGCCAAGGCCTGTCGTGCCGGCCTCGCCATCGATGAACACGCTGGGCTTGGAAGCCATTTGATCCTCCGGCCGCTACCGTAACCACTGGTTCAGACTACATTGCTCCGCTCAAGCCGTCATGGCCGGCGTGTGCCGGCCATCCCGCCGGCAGTGAGCCGCGACGGGGGCCGGGACGGCGCCCGGCCACGACGGTTTGTCGGGGAGCCGAACTACCGCTTGCTGAACTGGAAGCTTCGTCGGGCCTTCATCTTGCCGTACTTCTTGCGCTCGACCACGCGTGAATCGCGGGTGAGGAAGCCGGCGACCTTGAGGATGCCGCGCAGATCCGGCTCGTAGTAAGTCAGTGCGCGCGAGATGCCATGGCGCACCGCGCCGGCCTGGCCGGACAGGCCGCCGCCGACGACGGTGCAGAACACGTCGAACTGGTTGTAGCGGTCGGCCACCAGGAACGGCTGGGTCAGCAGCATGCGCAGCACCGGGCGGGCGAAGTACTGCACGACCTTCTTGCCGTTGACGGTGATGTCGCCCTTGCCTGGCTTGATCCAGACGCGGGCCACGGCGTTCTTGCGCCGACCGGTGGCGTAGGCGCGGCCGAGTGAATCGCGCTTCGGCTCGACCTTCGGCCGGTCGGAGATCGCGGGCGCGACGCCGGTGGCGGCTTGCTGCGCGGCAACGATATCGGCGAGGTCGGCGAGCGTGCGGGTTGTTCCGGACATGCTGGATCAGCCTCGCTTGTTCTTCGGGTTCATGGCGGCGACATCGAGCGTCTTCGGCTGCTGTGCCGCATGCTTGTGCTCGGCGCCAGCGTAGACATACAGGTGCTTCATCTGCTTCCGCTGGAGCGGACCGCGGGTGATCATCCGCTCCACCGCCTTTTCCAGCACGCGCTCGGGGTGCTTGCTGTCGAGGCGCTGCTGGATGGTGCGTCCCTTGATCCCGCCGGCATAGCCGGTGTGATAGTAGAATACCTCCTGCTCGGCCTTGTTGCCGGTGATGCGCACCTTGGCGGCGTTCACCACGACGACGTTGTCGCCGCAATCGACATGCGGCGTGAACTGCGGCTTGTGCTTGCCGCGCAGATGGTTGGCGATGACGACGGCGAGGCGGCCGAGTACGACGCCTTCGGCATCGATCAGCACCCAGTCCTTCTTCACCTCCGCGGGCTTCAGCGAGAGGGTGGTCTTCAGCATTGGGGATAGGTCCCTGCGGGTTGGCGGCGGGATATGGGGGAAAAGCATGGTGCGGTCAAGGGTTTGGCCGTGTGGTAATAATTTACCACAACCGCCGAACCGTCGTCATCCTCGCGCAGGCGAGGATGACGATGGTGTGGCCGGAGACCATAACGGCCGACAATAGCGCCGCCGGTTGCTTCACACCCACGGTGACATTGCCCCGGTGCTCGGCTCACGCTGGCGGTCCGCGGCCAGCGACCGGTCGATCGCCCGCAGCACATTCCGCCGCATGATGTCGTACTCCGATGTCAGCTTGTTGCGCGGCCGCGGCAGCCCGATGGTCATCGCCTCGTGCACCCGGCCGGGATGCGGCCGCATCACCACCACGCGGTCCGCCAGGAACACCGCCTCGTCCACATCATGCGTGACGATCAGGATGATCGGCCGCAACTCCTGCCACAGCAGCAGCAGCAATTCGTGCAGGCTGGCCCGGGTAAAGCTGTCCAGCGCCGAGAACGGCTCGTCCAGCAGCAGGATCTCCGGATGGCCGATCAGCGCGCGGGCAATCGCCACGCGCTGCTGCTGGCCGCCCGACAGGTCCTTGGGCCACCGCGCGGCGTAGCCCGCCAGGCCGATGCGCTCCAGCAGATCGGCGCTGCGACGCTGCCGCTCGGGCTCGGCGATGCGCCGCCCGCCAAACGCGATGTTGCGTCCCACCGTCAGCCAGGGCAGCAGGCGCGGCTCCTGGAACACCGCGCTGACCGCGGGATGCGTGCCCGCGATCGCCTGTCCGTTGATCGCGATCCCGCCGGCACTCGGCTGGTCCAGCCCGGCCGTCAGCCGCAGCAGCGTCGTCTTGCCGCAGCCCGAGCCGCCGAGGATGGCGACGATTTCGCCGCTCTGTGCGCGGATATGCATGTCGCGCAGTGCCTCGGTGCCATCGGCGTAGGTCTTGCTCAGGCCGTCGATCGACAGCGTCGTCATAGCCGCCCCCGCACCGTGTCCTGCCAGCGCAGCAGCGGCCGCGTCACCGCGACCAGCACGCCGTCGGAGAATTTGCCAAGCAGTGCGAAGACGATCATCGCCACCAGGATGGAATCGGCGCGGCCCATCTGCTGGCCGTCGAGCAGCAGGTAGCCGACGCCTTCGGACGCGCCCATCAGTTCCGCCGCGACGACGAACATGAAGCCGAGGCCCAGGCCGCTGCGCAGCGAGGCGATCCAGGTCGGCAGCACCGCCGGCCAGGTGATGCGCAGCATGATGCCGATGCGCGAGAAGCCGAACACGCGTCCGACCTCGATCAGCTTGCGGTCCACGCTCTGGATCGCCGAGAGCATGCCGAGATACACCGGGAAGAATACGCCCAGCGCGATCAGCGCCAGTTTCGATGTCTCGAAAATGCCGAACCACAGGATGAAGATCGGCACCCAGGCGATCGAGGGGATCGCGCGGAGCACCTGGATCGACGGATCGAGCAGCCGCCGCATCGTCTCGCTGGCGCCGGTCAGCATGCCGAACAGAGTACCGGCGACCGAGCCGATGGCGAAGCCGATGACCACGCGCGTCATGGTTGCCGCCACGTGCGTCCACAATTCACCGGAGCTGGCGAGCGCCAACGCGGTATGCGCAAGGCGCGACGGCGGCGGCATCAGGCGGCCGGGTGCGATGCCGGTGCGCACCGCCAGTTCCCACGCAATGCCGAGTACTGCCGGCACGGCCAGCGCGGTGATGGCTTGCAAGATCCTCCCCCTCCCCTTGTGGAACGGGGCTGGGGAAGGGGTTGAGCGGTCGGACATGGCGGCAGCCCGGTCCACTCCCCCTGCCCCCTCCCGCAAGGGGAGGGGGAGGAGCTTCTCGGCAGTCACGCCCCCGCGGCGCGCGCGTAGGACGGATCGATCATCTTCCCGGTCACTTCCGTCACGTCGACATCCGCCGGCAGCACGCCGGCCTGCTGCAGCGCCTTGCCCGCCTCGATGATGGTCTGCGCCTGCTTGTCGCCGATGGCGCCGCTGGACAGGTCGTTGCGCTCCAGCTGCCGAGCCACCACGGCATCGGGCAGCTTCATCGCCGCGACCATCAGCGCCTTCAGGTCGGCTGGATGCTCCACCGACCAGCGGCGGGCGCGCTCGTAGGTCACCAGCACCCGCCGCACCAGCTCGGGGTTCTCCGCCGCGAACGCCTCGCGCACGTTCAGCACGCCCCAGGTGTTGGCCGCGGCGTTGCGATAAAACAGCCGCGCGCCGCTCTCGACCTCCGCCGCCGCCATCATCGGATCGAGTCCCGCCCAGGCGGCAACATCGCCGCGCTCCAGTGCGGTACGGCCATCGGGATGCTGCAGCAGCACCAGCTTCACGTCGTGCTCGCTCAGCCCTGCGGTCGCCAGCGCGCGCACCAGGAAGATATGCGGATCAGTGCCCCGCGTGACCGCAATGCGCTGGCCCTTGAGGTCGGCCACGCTGTGGATCGGGTTGTCCTTCATGGTGACCAGCGCGGTCCACTCGGGACGCGAATACACATAGACCGACTTGATCGGATTGCCGTTGATCTCGCCGATCAGGGCTGCTGCGCCTGCAGTGGAACCAAAATCGATCGAGCCGGCATTGAGGAACTCCAGCGCCTTGTTGGAGCCGAGTGACTGCACCCAGCGCACGCCGATCTTGTCCTTGGCGAATTCCTGCTCCAGCAGGCCCTGCTCCTTCAGCACGATGCTGACCGGATTGTAGGTGGCCCAGTCGATGGTGATCTCACCGGGCGCGGCGGCGCGCGCCAGGCGCGGGGCGGCTGTCAGCGACGCAAGCGCGACGCCGCCCAGGGCGCGGCGAGTCAGATGTGGCGGCAATGGGGACCTCCCTCGGTCTGCTCGTCGCGACAAAGTGGAAATTCGGCTGAAACGCAAGGCCCCGCGGTTGCCGCAGAGATTTTCCCCGTGGGTGAGCCGCGACAGCACGTTTGTTTCCTGGATCCGCCGCAGGTTGGTCAATTACGGCACAGCGTCACCCTGGCGAACCGCCACGTTGCGCGATGGGTTCAGCGCAGCGATACCCATCGCCGGTCCGGCATGCATTCAGCAGGTCGGGATCACCTTGAATTCCACCCGGCGGTCCAGCGCATCCGACAAATCGTCCGACCCGGTACCGACCAGGTTGTTCTTTGCCCCCACGCCGGTGGCAATGACATGTCCCTGCAAGGCGGGAGTGTCCGTCTCCAGCCGCCCCTTCACATACTCGGCGCGCAACTGCGACAACTGGTCGTTGAGTGCCGCGGATCCGGACGGGCTGCTGTTGCCCGTCACCTGCAGGCACGCACGCTTGCTGGCGCTATGGTCGGCGATCTGCCGCAGCCACATGTCGTACGGTCCGGTGGACTGTTCGGACGTGTCGAACCCCGTTGACCCCGGCCGGAACAGGATCTTCACGCCGAGTGCGTTGTTGTCCAGGCCGTAATCGACCACGCGGCCAAATGCCTCGGCTGCCTGGTCGCGATGGCCGAGTTTCCAATTGGTCAGATACAGGCCGTTGTAAACCCGAAGCTGGTTGCCCGCCGGGGTCTTCACCGCCGTCTCGTACAGGTCGAGTGCGTCGCGATAGCGGCTCGCGTCATACGCGCCGATCGCCTCGCTGACGATGGAGGCCGTGAGGATGCCGTTCAGGTAGGTCTGGCTGATGGCATCGCCGACCTTCGTCGCCTGGCATGTGTCGATGTAGCTCTTGACGCTCGGATCGTTGGTCCAAGCCGGACTGTCGCGGAAGAAGCCGATCGGCGTCGCGTTGACGCCATCCGGACGGGCGCGCGCGACGCCTTTGGCGACCGTCTTGCCGGCATGCAGATCGACCATCACCAGGCAGAATCGGTAGGCTTCGCGCGTGCCGGCGGTCTGCCCCTGCGCATTCACCGGGGTGAACGTGCCGACCATGACATACGGCGCCTTGCTAACCGTCGCTGCGGAGAACGGCTGGATATCGAACTGCGGATATTTGTCGCGCGCCAGGGCGACGATGCTGTCCTGGATCTGCTGCGTTGCCGTGGACTGCTCGCCGGTGACGCCGTTCACCAGCGGATCGATCACCACCACCTGGCGTGGACCATTGACCGGCGCAGCGGAGAACACCGCGTTGGCAGCGTTCAGCACGGCAACCGGGAACGGCACCGGCTGCACCGGCGGCGGCGTTGGTGGCGTGGCAGCGGCGACGGGAGGGGTGGGGGCCGGCTGGGTGCACCCGGCCAGCGCCATGAGAACTGCGCCGGCGAGCCATATCGGCGAACGATCAGGACCGGCACTCGGTCCGCAGTGCCGCCAGTTCCGCATCGGTCAACGTTTCCCCTAGTTGCGCTCTGCTTACGATATTGGCGCACTTCGCGGATCGCAAGCTTGTGGTGCGCGGCTGCAGCGGCTTCGCCAGGGGTTCGGCGGCGCGCACCATCACCATCGCGAGATCGACTGCCGGCGATTCCGGCGCGCGCTGCAGAGCCGGCTGCAACGCTGCGAGATAGTCGGCCGCCCGCTCGATCTCCGGCCGCGCCGCCAGATCGAGCGGTGCGGCCGCAGCGATCGCGACCACCACGCGGGCGCCCTGCGGCGGCGTGGCAATCCAGTCGGCGTGCGACCGGGCGGCCGCGCCCGAAGCCGGCGGCCGCAGCAGGTGGCGCACCGATCCATCGCCCTGGTAGAGATCGACATAGACCGCGGGCAGCGACGTCGCGACATCGATCCCGAGCCGCGCCCCGCTCGCCACGCTCCGCTGGTCCGGCCGCACCGACACCAGCGGCGGCGCGCTGTCCCAGGTGCGCCGGACGAAGGCGCCGAGCGTCGCGATCGGCGCGCAGGCGATGCGATCGATACGCGTGACCGCGTCGCCGACCGGACCCGCATCGTGCATTCCGGCGAGCAGCCGGTCGAGGTCCTGACCGGTCGGCGCGATGCCGGAGACGCGCATTCCGTCCTGGCTGTCGGCGACGTTGAGCACCGAGCACGGCAGGGCAACTGCCGCCGCCCGTGCCAGCTCGAGCGGTGACGGTGCAGGTTGCGGCGGTGCGGTCGGCGGGATCGCGATTGCCTCGCGCTGCGGCGGTTCGGCGGGCGGCGCCGCGGGGGGCGCCAGGGTCGGCAATGGGGGCGGCGCCTGGGTGGGCGTTGCGGCCGGCGGCGCACTGATGTGCGGCGGTTGTGGCGGCGCCGTATCCGCCGCCTGCACCGGTGCCTGCGGCGTTGCCGCGGGAGGCGGCGCAGCAGGCAGCGGGGTGGCGGTGGCCAGTTCCGGACGACTGGGCGGCGGTTGCGGCGGCGCGGTATCCGTCGCCTGCACCGGTCTTTGCGGCGCTGCCACGGGACGCGGCGCAGCAGGCAGCGTTGTGGCGATGGCCGGTTCCGGATGACTGGCCGGCGATTGGACGACTGGACTGCGGAGCATGAAGTAGGCCGCCGCGGCCACGACAACGGCGCCAACACCCGCCGCAGTGCCCCACAGGACACGCGGCGAGCGCGGCGCGGCAGCGGTCGCGGCGCGGGGGGATGGCGCGGCGCGGGGGGATGATGCCCCGGCGACGATGGTCGGGGCGTCGCCCGCCCCCTCGCGACCCAATGCGGCCAGCATGGCATCGACGGTCTGCAGCCGCTGCGCCGGATCGGTGGCGAGCGCCGCGTCTATGGTGGACAGCAACGCCTGGGGGTAGCGCCCCGTCCCGACGTCGCGGGCCGGCGGCTGTGGATCCGCCAGGCCGGCGGCCAGCGCGTTCT
Organism: Acetobacteraceae bacterium; assembly: GCA_036265005.1. Classification (GTDB taxonomy): domain Bacteria; phylum Pseudomonadota; class Alphaproteobacteria; order Acetobacterales; family Acetobacteraceae; genus JAMXLO01. The sequence continues at coordinate 35,750 of DATAPW010000052.1, forward strand.
GCCGCGCCATCGCGTCAACCACCCGGCCGCCGATTGCCCGGTAGCAGACCGCGCCGATCGCGTAGATGTCGGAGAATTCCCCCTGGCTTGCGCCAAGCATCTGCTCGGGCGGCGCGTAGCCGCCGGAATAGATCTGCGTGTAGGTCGTGGTTTCACCGCGCGCCGCCGGCCGGCTGGAGCCGAAATCGATCAGCACCACCCTGTCGTCATCGCGCAGGATGATATTGGCCGGCTTGATGTCGCGGTGCATCAGTCCCGCGCGGTGGACGATGCGGATGCTGGACAGCAGCTGCAGCAGCAGCGAACGCAGCCGGTCGGCGGCGAGCCCACCGGGCGCCTCGCGCAGCACGTTCGCCAGGCTGGCGCCTTCGATGTAGTCCATCACCAGGAAGCAGGTGCCATGCGCCTCGAAGTAGGTCTGCACGCGCACGATGCCGTCGCTCGCGCCTGCGGCCCGGCTGAGCACCACCAGCGCCTGTGCCTCGCGCAGGAAACGGTCGCGGCATTCCTCGAACAGCGGCTCGTCTTCCGCCGACGCGGCCAGCACGGTCAGGTTCTGCCGGACGGCAAACTGCCGCGGGTAGTATTCCTTGATGGCGAACGGCTGCTGCAGCAGGTCGCGCGCAAGGTAGGTGATGCCGAACCCGCCGCTGCCGAGTACGCGCTCGATCCGGTAGCCGTTGACGGTGGTACCGCGCGGCAGCGCGTAGCCGGGCCACGCCGGTTCGCTCCTGATGGTATCTCCGCTCATACCCCGAGTTTGCGGCAACTCGGCCGGTGGCGCCATTGGAGCGGCTATCGCCTCCCCTGAGAATCCCACAGGACGACAACGGATGGATTGCAAAGGCTAAGCAGTTGCCGGGGGTCCAGGGCTTGGAGCCGCCTCTACCGAACTGGCTGGGCTTGTCGTCGAGTAACTGACTAATCTCCCCGCAGCAGGGACGCCTCAGACCGGGCAAGAGCGCAAGTCCTACTACCCCTACACAGAGCCATGAACCCTCTGGTAAGAATGCTGGATGCTTCGGCGCCTTAACCGAGCAACTCTGGTGCGACCGGTCGGTATGCTCGCCGTCGCCGTGGTCCTCTGCGCAGCCGGTCCGCATGACCGCGGCAAGGATCATGTTAGGCAAGATCGGCCAGCCCGGATGACGCACGCGACGAAGCCAGCGTCCACGAAGCAAGTGCAACTACAGGAAGCGCGGGACGCGCGAGCGGCGTTGGTCACTCTCGACGTGGCGGCGATTATCGAGGGCATGACCTCGGCGCTGAGGGCGCGGATAGCAGCATTGGACACGGAGCCATAGTGGGGGAGCAAGCGTCCGGGCAGCCACGCCTTCCGGCACGGTATGGTCGCACAGCAATCAGGCAGCGCGCCGTTCGGCGGTACCGCGCATCGCCGGCAGCGCCAGCACCGCCTCGCCATCGGTCCATCGGCTCATGATCGGCCGGTTTCGCTCGACGGCCCACCAGCCTCGCCCGAGATCGGGATGATCGCGACGGCAATCATTGAGGACGCAGTGCCAGCGCTCGTGGTGGCCCGCGACCTCATGGACAGGTTCCGCGCCATGATCCGACGTCGGAACAGCACCGATCTGGAGCCGTGGTTCTCGGATGCAGCACCCAGCCGACTGGGATCCTTCGTGAGAGGAATTGTTCAGGATCGCGCTGGGGTACACGCCGTCCTGACGCAACCATGATCGAATGGCCAAATCGAAGGGCACAACACCAAGCTGAAGCTGGTAAAACGCCAGATGTAAGGCCGAGCAAAACTCGATCTTCTTCGGGGCCGCCTACTTGGTGCCACGTGACTCTTGACCCTGCACGTTCACCAACATTGAGTCAGAGCCACGCTTGGACGCCGGAACACATCTGGAAGGCAACGACCCATGGCGCCGTCTGAACAGCGTGAAATGTGGGATCTTCCGCTAACCGATCTTGATCTTCGCCAGGAACGCAGCATGCTGGCGCGCCGCAGCGGAGTGACGCAATGGCCCAACTGTGCACCGCGATCGTACCGATGCGGCTCACCGCCGCCAACGGGAACCTGCGCATGTACGAGTACCGGCTCGCTGACACGCTGGCCTGGGATGCGTGGTGCATAGCGCATTTCCGCGATGGCAATCCCGAGCCGGCCGGCATGCCGACGACCAATCCCGGGCCGCCGACGACCCTGTTGCTGCCGCTGCCGCCGTGAACTTCCTGCTCGTCGCGATGGTGGTCCTGATCTGGCTGATGATGAACCACCACGCCCTGTTCGTTCAGCCGCCGTGAGTGCAGCATTCGATCGCATCGCGATATCGGTGACGTAGCTGCGCGGTGGCCTGAAGCAGTGACCCAAGACCTGTTGGCTCTGCGGCGGCGTGCCCGGGAGGGCGGCCTGGCGCAGCGGGCGCAGGTCGGGCGAACGTCCTTGCAGGTGGCGCAGGACGGCGCCGTCAATAGCACATTGCGCCACCGTGCGCCGGGACCCGACACGAAGTGATCCTTGATCAGCTCGCGCGATAAAAATGCCAGCCCCAAAAGCTGGATGCCGAGGCGCCCTGCCTTCGTCTGCACGATGACGATGTGTGCCCATCGAGGTTCGCTGTAGCGCCGCCGGTAGCATGGCTGAGTCAGGACACGCCCATGCCGTCGCTTAGGTGGACGGGCTGCTATTTGAAAGCGGACTCCCAAATGGCAAAGCATGATAGTGATCGTCGAACTCAAATGCTGCTTTTGCACGCTGGTTATAATTGGCGGATATGGACAGCCGGTCCTAGTTCGGAATGGCAGATATTAGGTAAAGGGTCTGCAATATCGGGCTGAGCTGGAATTGGTCTCCGAAGGTGCGCGCGAGGATCTGCACAACCTGGCCCGACCTGTAGATCCCGCTGAGTGCGCCATCGACCTCATACCGAAAGTCGTCATCTCCTTTCGGTAATCCAAGCGCATACGGCTCGATCGTCAGGTATTCTTCAGCCAGCAGCAAATTGCTCGGCGCCTTGCTGTTCGCCTGCAATACCCAGAGTATGGTGCGATCAGCGAAATATGCTGACACCTTGCCGGAATCCAGCCTCGCCAAACCTTCGGCATGCGTAGCCGTCGGTTCAACCGTTGCGCTAATCCCGGCGCCGGAAAGCGTATTTCGCAGCGCCTGCTCGGTCGTCGTGCCAGCCAGGACGCCGATCGTCCGACCTGCCAGCGCCTTCAGACTTTTGGGGCCATCTGCGGTGGTCATCAGACCCGCGCCATCGACAAATGTTTCGATAGAAAAATCAATAAGCTTGCGCCGGCTCATGGTGACCGTCGTCGCCTCGCAGAGCAGGTCCGCCTTGCCTTGTTGGATCGCGTCGAACCGGTCGGATGCCGTGACAGGCACATAGCTTACATTGAGGGAAGGCAGATTTAGCTGCTGGGACAGGCGCTTTGCGACTGCCCGGCAGAGGTCTACAATAAAGCCCTGCGGTGTCGCCGTGGCGTCTTGATACGAAAAAGGCGGAGCGTCGAGCCGATATGCGATCCTGATCGTATTATTCTGCCTCAGACGATCGAGGGTCGCGGCCTCGGCCGTGCCTAATAGGCCGACCAGCGTTGCCACCAAACATCCGAAAAACCACCGGCGGTCCATGCCATCCCCCCTGCGTTGCGGGAGCATTCTGACCGGCGGTGTGGGAGCCGGGCAAGAGAGCTTACTCGCCAGTCGATAATTAAGACGACATTCCTATTGCGCCGTGAAATGAGACGAACGCGGTTTAGATCATTGGACGCCTGAAGCCATTCGGGCTGCGGCGGATGATGCGGCATCTTTCGAAGCCGATGCATTTCTGGTGGTCGATGGACTTCCCGCCCACAAGACCCAGCCGGTGAGCACCTATGTCGCCGCCACGAATGGACGCTGACGCTGCACTTTTCCCGGCTAAGCCAGCTTGCTGGAATCAGATGCTTCGGAGTGCGCGTGTGGCCCCGAGATCGCCTGGCTCGGCATCGGGACAATTTTCTGAAGCGGGAGTCGCCGAATGGCCTGGAAGCTAGCGCGGTGCAGCTGGCGCGATCAACGGCTCAATAAATACCTGGCCGCTGGCTGTGATCCATTCGCTGTCACCGATACCGAAGGCGAAGCCATCATCTGGCGAAGGCGATCTGCCGAACCGGCGGATGCGGGGCCGCGCAATAAGCGTGAAAATCGGCGCTTCAATATCATCACGACGCGGTGACCGGTGGCCTGCTGCTGATCGGCGTGGCTATCGGGTGTACGTCGCCAAGACGCAGCCGCAGCGTCGCGCTGCCTACATGGCGCGAAGTTAGGCTAACCGCGCGTCTGGTTGGCCTGCCCCTTGGCAAATACCCGCGAACAGGGCAGTATCGCTGTATCCAAACACATATGGCGTAACGAGGCGAGTGCGCCCGCCATGGAGGAACGACAGACGATGTATCCCAATGTTTCCCTGTTCATCGATGGCGCCTGGACCCAATCCGCTGCAGGACGCACGCTTCCTATCGTCAGCCCGTCAACCGGCGACAGTATCGGGACCGTGGCGCACGCCGAGCGTACTGACCTGGATCGTGCACTAGAGGCTGCCGACAAAGGTTTTCGGACTTGGCGCAAGGTTTCGGCCGTCGATCGTTCGAAGGTGATGCGCAAGGCAGCGGACCTGCTGCGCGTGCGTGCCGACAAGATCGCGCCGCTGCTGACCATGGAGCAGGGGAAGCCGCTGTCGGAGGCAAAGGGCGAAGTCCTGGCAGGCGCGGACGTGATCGATTGGTTCGCTGAGGAGGCACGTCGAACCTATGGTCGCGTTATTCCTGCTCGGGCAGAGGGCATCTATCAGCTCGTGGTAAAGGAGCCGGTCGGACCGGTCGCAGCATTCACGCCGTGGAATTTCCCGATCAACCAGGTGGTGCGCAAGCTGTCGTGCGCGCTGGCAGCCGGTTGCTCGATCATCGTGAAGGCGCCCGAGGAAACCCCGGCCTCGCCCGCCGAACTGATCCGCTGCTTCGCTGATGTCGGTGTGCCGGACGGTGTGATCAACTTGGTTTATGGAATCCCGTCGGAGATTTCCGAATACCTCATTCCGCACCCGATCATCCACAAGATGTCGTTTACTGGCTCGACCGCCGTTGGCAAGCAGCTTGCGGCCATCGCGGGCGCCCATATGAAGCGCGTGACGATGGAACTCGGCGGCCACGCGCCGGCGATCGTATTCAACGATGCCGATGTGGATACGGCAAGCCGGCTACTGGCGGTGGCTAAGTACCGCAATGCGGGTCAGGTCTGCGTATCACCGACACGGCTGCTGGTGCAGATGGATGTCTATGACCAGTTCGTGGATGGGTTTGTACAGCACGCCAAGTCCGTAAGGGTGGGTGACGGTCTGGACTCGAAGACGACGATGGGACCAATGGCTAACCCCCGCCGGATTGCGGCGATGGAGGCATTCATGGGTGATGCCGCCCAAAGAGGCGCGACGGTTCGCACCGGCGGAAGTCGGATCGGCAACAAAGGCAATTTCTTCGAGCCCACAGTCGTGACCGACGTGCCGCTCGATGCGCGAACCGTTTGGTCCTCTCGCCGTCATCTCGCGATTCACGTCATTCGACGATGTGGTGCAAGAAGCCAACCGTCTGCCGTACGGACTTGCGTCTTACGCGTATACAAGGTCGGCCAAGACTGCGAACGCCATCGCTGCCGCCGTCGAGAGCGGCATGATCTCGATCAACCACCACGGCCTGGCATTGCCCGAAGTGCCGTTCGGTGGCGTGAAGGATTCCGGCTATGGCTCCGAAGGTGGGCTGGAAGCAATCGAGAACTATCTGAATACGAAGTTCGTTACCCAGGCCGGCTTGTAAGCCAGAGGCGGCGGCCGGCGAACATGACAGGAGCACCCGTCGTGATCCGGGCCGCCGCCGTTCCGGCGTCGCCGCCGAGGACGATCGACATCTCGTCATTGCCCGCCGCGTTGGTGGCACGGAACGACACCCAGTCGGTGGGGGACCAGCGCGTCGCACAAAAATCTGGGAATTCAACACCAATCTGCATTGCTCCATCATCGGCACGTGCCTGTCCACGGCTGAGCTGCGTCAGCTTCTGAAGAAGCTTGGGCTTGCGTCGCCGGAGCACACTGATCACGAACTGCACAGTGCCGCGGTAAGCCTCGCCGGACGGCACGACAGGGCTGCCAAGCTGCTGAACAAGGCGCTTGACGAACGACATCGTCTCTCGATCAACCAGTTCGCCAAGACAGGCAGCGAAGACGGCGTGCGTTCGCTGTGGCGCGACGCCGTCCGACGCGGCGAGATACCCGGTGCCTATTGGGCCACTCTCACGCATCCGGCGGTAACTCGTGTCCTTATCCGGGGCGCGTTTGGCGAGGTGCATATGCTCTCGCACCTTGTTGGAGCGGCCAACCGTGCGGACATACGGCGGCTATGCCAGTTCGAGGAGGAGAACGCCGAACTGCGGGCGTGCTTGGACAAGCAGCAGGTCGCCTTCCGCGAGGCTGTCGTCACCCGGGATGCGTCCATCCAGGAATTGCGGCGGGCACTGGCCCGGCAGGTCGCCGCCGAGCCGTCCACGCCACGTGACGATAGCGTGCTGCACCAATTGATCGCGGACCTCGAGCGTCGTCTGGCCGCAGAGGCGCGGCGCGGTGAGGTGTTGGCAGAGCGGTTGACAAGCGCAAAAGCTGTGATTGCCGAAGAGCGCTCGGCGCGGAATGCCGAGCGCGAGAACGGCGCCCTGCGTCGGGAACTCGAGGTCATTGAAGCATCTATGCAAGCAGTCCGCTGTGACGACACCTCCGCCATTCCGTCACGTCCCCGGCTCGATGGCGTCACGCTGCTCTATATCGGTGGGCGCAAGCATCACGTGGCGCAATTGCGAGCGGCCACAGAACGGTCGGGCGCCACGTTCCTGCACCACGACGGTGGTATCGAAGACCATCTGAACCTGCTCGCCGGTCTTGCGAGCCAGGCCGATCTCGTCATGTTCCCGGTGGACTGCATCAGCCATCACGCGGCCCAGGTGGCCAAGCAGCTTTGCCGTCAGGCTGGCAGGCGCTTCATCCCGCTCCGCTCGGCCCGCGCCGCCTCCCTGCTCGCCGCATTGCAGCGGCCGGAGGCGGCGGGCCTTACGGACGCTGCCGACTGATCAATCGACGCCGACCATCACGTCGGATGCCTTGATCACCGCAGTCGCCTTCATACCGGGCTTCAACTTAAGCTCTTCGGATGCCTCATTTGTGATCGACGCCGTGACGGTCACCGTCGGAGACACTTCGATCGTGACATGGGTGGTGGTGGTGGCGCCAGGCCTCACGTTCTTAATCGTTCCGACAATCTGGTTACGGGCAGATAGCTTCATGAAGCAATTTCCTTGCGGTTAAGCGTCACTTGTCGCTGCAGACGCGGTGGAGCGCCTGCAGGTGCTTACGTGCGGCAAGTGCCGTATCCATCTCGATAGCACGATATCGCTCCACGACAGCCTTGCCGGCGCGGGTCAGCACCGCACCGCCGCCCCCGCTACCGCCCGCTGCGGTCGCAACCACAGGCGTGCCAAGGCTGCGATTGAGATCCTCGACTAGCTCCCAGGTGCGCCGGTACGACATGCGGAGCGCCCGCCCAGCCGCGGAGATTGAGCCGGAGCGAGCAATCTCCTCCAGCACCGCGACCTTACCCGGACCGATCCGCGCCCCGGACTCGAGATCAAGCCGGATGCTCAGCCGGTCGCTGGCAGGTGCGCTGTCGTCCGAGCCTGGTTTTCGTTTCGCCATGGTAAGCGCCGCTGGCGCGTCCCCTCATCGCTCTTTGGCCATAGCGTGGCTCGCCGCCCGGCTGATGACAAGAATTTCCGCAACCCCCTGGCTTCTCGACAGATTCTCGAGCCGTCGGAACGAATCGAGCACCCGGTGACCCTGCTCGGTCGGCGTAGCACCACCGCCCCGCACGCCACCGCGCATCGCGTCAACGAGTGGCGGAGAGAACACTTCATTCATCTCGGCCACCAGCTTCCACACATGAGCATAACTGGCGCCGATCTGGCGCTGTGCTGCCGCGATGGAGCCCGTGTTGCGGATCGCCTCCGGAAGCATCGCCTGGACCGGCCCAATCACCATTCCTGGGGCGCCGGTTGAGTCTCGTCATCGGCATATGCCCGTGAACCTCTTGCCGCTATATCGCATGGGCTATATCGTTGCAAGTCAGGAGGGGCCAATGCTGCGCCGTGCATTCATTGCCGTGTCGCTGCTCTGCTGGGCCGGGGCCGCTTTCGGCGCCACGGTGGTTGACGCCACCGGCCGCAGCGTCGTGGTGCCGGAGCAGATCCGGCGTGTGCTACCGGCCGGACCGCCGGCCGCGATCCTGTTGGCAGCGGTGGCGCCGGATCTGATGCTCGGCTGGACCTCACCGGTACCGGACAATGCGCGTGCGCTGCTTTCACCGGAAGCTGCCAGGCTGCCGCAGGTTCCGCGCCTGACCGGGCGAGACGATGTGACCGACAAGCTAATCGCGCTGAAGCCAGACCTGATCCTGGACTACGGCACCATTGCCCCGCGCTATATCGATCTGGCCAAGGCGACACAGCAGCGCACTGGCATCCCCACCGTGCTGCTGGATGGGTCGCTGGCGGAAATTCCGCATGTCGTCCGCGCGCTCGGCAGCATTCTGCATCGCGAGGAACATGCGGAGACATTGGCCCGGTTCACGGAAGCATTGCTGGCATCGCCGAAGCGGCATGACGCATCGTTGCGCATCGTATGCGCTCGCGGGGCGGATGGCCTCACTCTCGTTGCGCCGGGAACAGATCTTGCCGAGACCTTCACCCGCGCAGGCTGGCAGCTTGTCGCGCCCGCCGGTCAGGGGCCATCGCGTCAGGCGAGCCTGGATGACATTCGGACACTCGATCCTGACGTCATCGTGTTCGCCGATCCTGCCATGCGCGCCACCCTCGCCCAATCGGAGGCATGGCGGTCGCTGCGCGCGGTCCGCGACGGCCACGCATTCGTCGCACCCAACCTGCCGTTCGGCTGGCTGGACGAGCCGCCGTCGATCAATCGGCTGCTTGGCGTCGCCTGGCTCGGCGGCGGCGATCCGCGGACGCTCGCGGCACTGTTCAACGCGGTGATCTACGGCCGCACTCTGACCGCGGCAGAATTGGACACGCTGCTTGCTGGCGTTCGCTCCCTGCAACCATAACGAGGATCACTCTCCAATGCGCATCCTGCTGGCACTCTGCCTGCTGCTCGCGCCACTTGCGGCACGAGCGCAGGAACTGACGGTGTTCGCTGCCGCAAGCCTGACCGATGCGATGAAGGACGTCTCGGCGCAGTGGGTGCAGGCGGGGCATCCGCCGCTGCGCCTGTCGTTCGGCTCAAGCTCGACGCTGGCACGCCAGATCGAACAGGGTGCTCCCGCCAATCTGTTCGCGTCGGCTGACGAGAAGTGGATGGACTACCTGGCCGAGAAGAAACTGATCAACTTTGAAACGCGCAAGGACCTGTTGGGCAACGACCTGGTGCTGGTGGTATCGGCCGAGAAGCCACAACACGTCACGATCGGGCCTGGCTTCAATCTGCTGGGGTTGCTCGGGCCGAATGGCCGCATCGCTACCGGCGATCCGGCGCATGTCCCGGTTGGCATCTATGCCGAGCAGGCGTTGAAGAAGCTGGGCCTGTGGGATGCCGTTTCGCCACGCCTGGCGCGTACCGATGATGTGCGATCGGCTTTGCTGCTGGTCGAGCGTGGCGAGGCGCCGGCCGGTATCGTTTATGCGACGGATGCCGCTGTGTCGAAGGCGGTGATGGTGGCAGGCACCTTCCCCGCCGACAGTCACGACCCCGTGTCGTACCCGTTCGCAGTGGTCAAGTCGGGCGACACACCAGAGGCACGCGCACTGATGGCGTTCATTGCAGGGGCACAGGCGCGCGATATCTTCATCAAGCGCGGCTTCAAGGTCGAATAGGCTGCTGCTTTCACCTGAAGAGTGGGAGGCGGTCTGGCTGACACTGGGCGTCGCAGCGCGCGCCGTAGGCTTCGGATTGCCGCTGGCCGTTGTCACAGCGTGGGTACTTGCTCGCTATCGCTTCCCAGGCCGACCGGTACTGAATGCTCTGGTGCATCTCCCGCTGGTGCTGCCGCCGGTGGTGACCGGCTGGCTGTTGCTGATCATCTTCGGCATTCGTGGTCCGATCGGGTCACTGCTGAACGAGTGGTTCGGCATACGGCTGGTGTTCACCACCGCCGGCGCCGCCGTGGCGTGCGCGGTAATGACGTTTCCGGTGATGGTGCGCGCGGTGCGCCTGGCGCTGGAAACCGCTGACCCCGGGCTGGAGCAGGCCGCGCGCACACTGGGCGCCGGGCGGCTCGATCGACTGTTCAACGTGACCCTGCCGCTTGCCTCGCCCGGAATTCTGGTGGGCGGCATTGTCGCCTATGCGACCTGCCTCGGTGAGTTCGGCGCCGTCATCACGTTCGCCGCCAACATCCCCGGGCAGACGCAGACGCTGCCGCTGGCGATCTACGCCGCGCTGCAGGTGCCGGGCGGCGAAGCCAAGGCGGCGGAACTGTCGCTGGTGTCGCTGACGCTGGCGCTGATCGGACTGCTACTGTCCGAATGGATCGGTAAGCGACTGAACATCATGCTGGGCCGATGAGCCTCAGCGTGCTCCTGCGCCATCGGTTTCCGACGGTGCGGATGGACATTGCGTTCGAGGTTCCGACACCGGGTGTCACGGTGCTGTTCGGGCCGTCAGGTTCCGGGAAATCGACGATCATTTCGGCTGCGTCCGGACTGCTGCGGCCGGATGAGTGCTGCATTGTCGTCGATGGCAAGGTCCTCGCCGACACTGCCTCCGGCATCTGGCTGCCGCCGGAGCGACGGCGCATGGGTCTGGTGTTCCAGGACGCGCGTCTGTTCCCCCACATGTCGGTCGCCACCAATCTGCGTTTCGGGCTGCGTCGAGCGGCGCCGGGACCGGTGCAGTTCAATGAGGTGGTCGAACTGCTCGGCATTGGCGCGCTGCTGGCGCGCCGCCCGCACACGCTGTCAGGCGGCGAGCGCCAGCGCGTTGCGATCGGCCGCGCGCTCCTGGCGCAGCCGCATCTGCTGCTGATGGATGAGCCGCTTGCGAGCCTGGACTCCGCCCGCAAATCGGAGATCATGCCGTACCTGACACGATTGAAGACTGCGCTGAACCTGCCAATCGTCTACGTCACTCATGCGCTGGACGAAGTGGCACAGCTCGCCGATTCGATGGTGCTGATCGAGGCGGGACGCGTGATCGGGAGCGGGCCGTTGCCGGAGATCGCCGCCCGCACCGACATGCCGTTGGCGCAGCGCGACGATGCCGGTGCGCTGCTGCTCTGCCGCGTGGCAGAGCATGATGCCCGGCGTGAACTGTCACGCCTGGAGGGAGGCGGGGCGACACTTTGGGTACCGCTGCTGGATGCGCCTGTCGGCTCGGAGCGCCGCCTGCGGATTCCCGCGCGGGAGGTGATCCTGGCAGGCAAGCCACCTGACGCCATCAGCCTGCACAACATCGTGCCCGGTCGCGTGCGCCGCATGACAGCCGACGCCGCGCGACGTTCGGTTCTGGTCGAGATCGCGTTGCCGAGTGGCGCCCTGATCTCCCGCGTCACGCCAGATGCCATCGTCCGGCTGGACCTGGCGGCGGACAGACCGGTGCTGGCGCTGATCAAGTCCACTTCGATCGAGGTCCTGGGAAGCTAGCCTAGAACGGGCGGGTTGCAGTTCCGCGCTATATCCTGTTGGATATGGCGTCCTGCACGAAAGCCAATCCCTGATGAATGCGCCGTTCGATCCCACGTTCCTGATGAACGAGAAGTTTGCCGTCGGCCAACCGGTCTCGCGCAAGGAGGACCCGGTCCGGCTGCGTGGCGAGGGCCGCTATACCGATAATTTGAACCTGTCCGGTCAGCTCTATGGTGTCTTGGTGCGCAGCCGGATGGCGCATGGCGAGCTGCGCTCGATCGATGCCGGCGCTGCGCGTGAGATGCCGGGCGTGCAAATGATCATCACGGCGGCTGACCTGGATGCGGCCGGCATCAGGAACATGCCGGCGGCGGCGGGAAAGCACGGCGACGCCGCGCCCACCACAGCGGCCGCTCGCGACGGGTCGCGTGCGCTATGTCGGCGAGCCGATCGCCATGGTGGTGGAGACGAGCAAGCTGGCGAAGGACGCGGCGGAGTCGATCTTCGTTTACATCGATCCGCTCCCGGCGCAGCAAGCGCTGCTGCGGCGCCGGATGCACCGCAACTGCACGCGGACGCTTCTGGCAACGTCTGCCTGGATTTTCATTACGGCGACAGCGAGCAGGTTGCCGCCGCCTTCGCGCGCGCGGCGTATGTCACGACTCTGTCGCTGCGCAACAACCGGATCGTCGTATGCCCGATGGAGCCGCGCTCCGCCATCGGCGAGTACGATCCGGATACGGACCGGCTGATCCTGCGTCTTGGCTGCCAGGGTGTGTTCGGGCAGCGCAATCCGCTGAGCGGCATCCTCGGTGTGCCGGTGGAGAAGCTGCGGGTCCTGACCGGCAATGTCGGCGGGTCGTTCGGCATGAAGGCGTCCGCCTATCCAGAGTATATCTGCCTGCTGTACGGCGCGCGAACGCTCGGCCGTCCGGTACTATGCCACCCCGCTGATCGAAGTGTCCTTCAAGTGCATGTTCACCCACACGACGCCGGTCGGCGCGTATCGCGGTGCAGGGCGTCCGGAGGGCAACTATTACATGGAGCGCGTGGTGGAGACGGCGGCGCGCGAGATGGACATCGATCGCGTCGAACTGCGCCGGCGCAACCATATACGCCCCGAACAGATGCCGTATCGGGCGCCGTCCGGCATGTTGTACGACAGCGGCGAATTTCGCACCGTCATGGACAAGGCACTGATCGCGGGGGATTGGGATGGCTACGCGGCACGCCAGGCGGCGAGTGACGGATCCATCGGCCAAAAAAGACCTGTTGCGCTACGGCGTGGTTGCGACAGGCAGTGACGGTTGCCGCGCCTTCATCTTTTAGGCGAAATCGCAGTTCGTGGGTTCCCCGGTTGTTGTTGTACGCGCTGCTGATCAGCACGCCGGCGTCTTGGAGTTGGCCAACAAGATCGGAAGCCTGGGATTCCGTGCCGGCGAAGCCGTAGTATAACGCCGGAACCGCCAACCGTTGCCGCTTCATTGCCGGCGAGACCTCATCTCTCGCGGGAGCAGGAAAGGGCGATATTGGTTCGCTATGCTCAGGACAGCCCTTCCGGCCCTGGACACAGAGGCGTCAGACGCCGGTCAGGATTTTCGCGATTTGTTCGCAAGGTCGGTGCGGGCGGATCCAGGGGGCAAAGCCCCCAGGCGGGTTTCAGGGCGGGGCCCTGACGCTATTTCATCCGCCTCAGATCTCGCCCGCCTCCGCCAGAATGCGACGCGCCCGCGTCTCGTCGTCCGCCGCCACCATCAGGCGACGCGGGATGGCGCCGATGCTGCCTTCCACCGCGCTGGCATGGGCGTCCAGCACCACCGCCGCGATGCCGGCATCGGCCAGCAGCACCGTCAGGAATGACAGGCGAACCGGATCATTGGACGTCAGCAGAATTCGCACGTGGGTCCATTTCGGGTCTGAATTGGAACGGCCTTCCTTGACCCTCTTTCCGGGGCACCGATATGGTGCCTGGGACCGCCCGACAAGCAAAGCCAGGAGACCAGCTTGGACGTCGTCGCCAGTCCGTCCCGGTCCAGTCCGGCACCGCTTTCGCGCCAGGATACACCTGCCCGTGCCGGCGAGGATGCGTTGAACGCGTTGATGGCGCTGCTCAAGCCGGATCTCGAGGCGTGCAACCGCACCATCGTGGCGCGCATGGACAGCCCGGTGGCACTGATCCCGCAACTCGCCGCGCATATCGTCGCCGCCGGCGGCAAGCGTTTGCGCCCGCTGCTCACGCTGGCCTGTTCCCGGCTATGCGGCTACCCTGCCGACGGCGTCGGCGCGCGCCATGTGAAGCTCGCCGCCTGCGTCGAGTTCATCCACACCGCCACCCTGCTGCACGACGACGTGGTGGACGAAAGCCTGCTGCGGCGGGGACTGGCCTCGGCGAATGCGGTGTTCGGCAACCAGGCATCCGTACTGGTCGGCGATTTCCTGTTCGCGCGCGCCTTCCAGTTGATGGTGGAAGACGGCTCGCTGCTCGTGCTGGCGATCCTGTCGCGCGCCGCGGCGACGATCGCCGAGGGCGAGGTGCTGCAACTGGTCACGCAGAACGACCTGTCCACGTCCGAGTCGCGCTATCTGGATGTGATCAAAGGCAAGACGGCAGCCCTGTTCGCCGCGGCCTGCGAGGTCGGTGCGGTGGTCGCCGGCCGGCCGGAGAGCGATGCGGCGGCATTGGCCGAGTACGGCATAAACCTCGGTATCGCCTTCCAGTTGGTGGACGACGCGCTCGACTACGCGGCGGACCAGGCGGTACTGGGCAAGACTGTCGGCGACGATTTCCGCGAGGGCAAGATCACCCTGCCGGTGCTGGTGGCCTACCAGGCCGGCGATGCGGCTGACCGTGATTTCTGGCGCCGCACCATCGAGGCGACCGAGCAGACCGAAGCCGACCTTGATCGCGCGCTGCACCTGATGGATCGCTGCGGTGCGATCCGTGCCACGCTGGCGCGCGCCGAAGGATTTGTCACCGCGGCAAAGGCAGCCCTGGCACCGTTCGCCGACACTGCGCTGCGGCGCGCGCTGATGGGCGTGGCGGATTACACGGTGAGCCGCGCGCGATAGCGGTTCTATGCCAGCGGCCCTGGTTGCCGACTCTTCGACGGTACGGGCCAACCGATTGTCATAGCCGCCGTGTTCCGGCCATCCACGGTCGTCCATGTCGTCCGCGGCGGCAAGAAGCGGGTGGCCGGCCCAGGCCCGGCCATGACGGCCAAACGGGCAGTCAAGCGTCCATGCAAGTGGCGCCTGGTACTATAACAGCCCTGGTGGGTCCGGCGGAGCTTGCCGATCATTGCAACGAATTCCGTGGTTCACCACAGACCCGTCACTTCGGATAGATGTGGACCCACTCCTTGGGGAACGGCTCGTCGTTCTCGGTCTTCAGATGAAGGTGGATCAGGCGCCAGGCGCCGCCGTCCACGTGATACAGAAAGCGGACGAACAGGAACGCCTTGTCGAAGTCGATCTTGTAGATGACGTCCTTCTCGGTCTTGCCGATGTCACGCGCATAGACCAGGTCGCTGTACTGGCTCTGCCCCAGCCCGTTCACCAACTGCAAGACGTCCTTCAGCTTGTCGGCCGAGGTGGCTGCCATCAGCTTCGATGCCGCCGTGGCCGCAGCATCCAGGTCACGCCTCGCGAGATCGTTGGTAATCTCGGCGCTGAACTTCAGTGCATCGAATGCGTCCGGCGTGGGCTGGGCGGCGGCCGGCATGGCCACGCTGAGCCATGCCGTCGCCAGGAACGTCCGCCGCATCCGCCCACCCCGCGCAATGCGCGACGCTAGCGAACCACGGCGATCTGCTCGCGCCGCAATTGCACCGTCAGTTCGTCGAGCGCCCGGCCGATGCGGTCCAGCATCTCGTTCACCTCCGCCTCCCTGATGATCAGCGGCGGGCTGAAGCAGAGGATGTCGCCCGGTACCGTGCGGCCTATCACGCCGTTCTGCTCGATCAGCTTGGTGAAGCGCCCGCCGACCTTGGCCGAGGGTTCGAAGTTCTGGTGGGTCTCCTTGTTCGCGACAAGTTCCATGCCGGCGATCAGGCCGACGCCGCGCACTTCGCCCACCAGCGGATGGTCGGCGAAACGGCGGCGCAGTTCCGACTGCATGTGCGCACCCACCGTGCGGACATGCTCGCCGATGTTCATCTCGTCGTAGATCTTCAGCGTCTCGATCGCCACCGCGGCCGGCACCGGATGGCCGGAATAGGTGAAGCCGTGACCGAACGTGCCGATCTCGTGGCTCTGCTTCGCGAGCCCCTGGAACACGCGGTCGTTCACCATCACCGCGCTGATCGGCAGGTACGACGAGGACAGCGCCTTGGCGCAGGTCAGGACGTCGGGCTGGATGTTGAGGGTCTGGCTGCCCCAGTAGTTCCCGGTGCGCCAGAACCCGCAGATCACTTCGTCCGCGACCAGCAGCACGTCGTATTTGCGCAGCACTGCCTGGATCTTCTCGAAGTACGTGCGCGGCGGCACGATCACGCCGCCGGCACCCATGATCGGCTCGGCCCACATCGCCGCCACCGTCTCCGGCCCCTCGGCCAGGATCATCTTCTCCAGTCCATCGGCGCAGCGCGAGGCGAACGCTTCCTCGCTCTCGCCGGCGTTGGCGCCGTGGTAGTGGTGCGGCGCCATGGTGTGGATGAAGCCGGGCAACGGCACGTCGAACGCGCGATGATTGTGCGGAATGCCGGTCAGCGACGCCGACGCCAGGGTGATGCCGTGATAGCCCTTCAGCCGCCCGATGATCTTCTTCTTGTCCGGCCGGCCGACCGCATTGTTGAAATACCAGATCATCTTGATCGCGCTGTCGTTCGCCTCGGATCCGGAGTTGGCGAAGAACACCTTGCTCATCGGTACCGGCGCGCGCTGGATCAGCATCTCCGACAGGTCGATCAGCGGCTCGTGCGATTTCGCGGTGAACGCGTGGTAGAACGGCAGTTTGCGCATCTGGTTGACGGCGGCCTGCACCAGGCGCTCGTTATCGAAGCCGAGAGACGCGCACCACAGCCCGGCGACGCTTTCGATGTAGTCCTTGCCGGTATCGTCCCACACGCGCACGCCCTTGCCGCGCGTCACCACCATCGGCCCGACCTCCTGGTGCGTCTGCAGGTCGGTGTATGGATGCAGCACGTTGGCGATATCGCGCGCGGCGGCGGAATTCGCGCCGAAAGGCGGAGGCGGTGCCATGATCTTGTCTCCTTGGCTCAGCCGAGCACTCTAGACTGGCGGCAGGAGGGCGGAAACCCCGACGATGTTTGGTGCCATGCGTTGGTGGCTCATCGGACTGTTGCTGGCGCCGGTCGCCGCGGCCGGCGACGAACCGTGCTGTGGGCCGATCACGCCGCACGGCAGGCAGCTCGAGCAACTGCTCGATGGCAGCGGGGTGGACCATCTTTGGCTGGCCGGGTGGCACATCGACTGGCGCACCGGCGAGACCGACCGGGACGCGACAGGCGGCCCGGAGGCGAAGACGCATTGCAGCGCGTTCGCCGCCGCCATGGCGGAGCGGGTGCGCGCCTATGTGCTGCGCCCGCCGGAGCACAGGCAGGAGTTGCTGGCCAATGCGCAGATGCGCTGGCTGCGCGACCAGGGCGGGGAGCAGGGCTGGCACGCACTTGATTCGCCGGTCGAGGCGCAGGCGGCGGCCAATCGCGGCGAGCTGGTGCTGCAGGGCATGGATGTAATAGCGCAGCGCGCCACCGCCGCCCGGCATCCACGCGCCGGGATGATGCCGGAACCCCGTCGCCGTGGTGACGCTGATGGCGTTCTGCTCGCCGGCCTGGGATTCCTGCGGACCGTCCTGGTCGAGTGCCGCGCGCGACTTGTCGCTGGGGCGCACGATCGCGATGTGGCCGGGCTTGTGCGGATCGGGATTTTCGAACGCCTCCTGGATTGGCCATAGGAGCCGCCGATGAGCGCCGAACTGATCGCGCGATTGCTGGATACGCTCGATGTGCTGGAGTTCGCAGCGCGGCACCTGCATCCACCGGAGATCGAGGCCTTGGCGGCGGCATTGGCGGAGCGCGATGCCGCACTGCGTGCAGCGCTGCGCGACGCCAAATGGCCACAGCACCTGCCGCCGCTGCAAGCGCCGATCGAGCGCGCCGTGGAAGCGACGCTGCACGCCTGCGACGGACTTCGCTCGGCGGTCGGTTCGCCCGATGGCCTGCGGCAGGCCTATCGCGCCTTGCGCCAGGTCAGCCGCGCACATGAGGCGCTGTATCCGGTTGCCGCGATGCTGCCGTCGGTGAGCCGCTTCTTCCTTGCACCGGCGCGGCGCGACGATCAGGCGCTGCTCGACCGGCTGGCTGCCGGCGCGACGCGCGCAGATGTGCGGACCGGCGTGATGCATGCCGCGAACGACACCAGCGAACGCGGCGGCTGCTCGGTGTATGTGCCGGAGGATTACCAGCCGACCCGGGACTATCCGCTGGTGATGGCGCTGCATGGCGGCTCCGGCCATGGCAGGCTGTTCCTGTGGAACTGGCTGCGCGAGGCACGCAGCCGCGGGATGATCCTGGTGGCGCCCACTGCGGTCGGCGACACCTGGTCGCTGATGGAACCACCGGTGGACAGTGCCAACCTGGCGCGCGTGCTGGCGCAGGTCGCGCAGGAGTGGAATGTGGACCGCACGCATCTGCTGCTGACCGGCATGAGTGACGGCGGCACGTTCACCTTGCTCAGCGGATTGGATGACGGGTCACCGTTCACCCACCTGGCGCCGGTGGCCGCCAGCTTTCATCCGCTGCTGCTGACCATGGCCGATCCGCGCCGGGTTGCAGGGCTGCCGGTGTATCTGGTGCATGGTGCGCTGGACTGGATGTTCCCGGTGACGATGGCGCGGACCGCGCAGCGGATGCTGGCCGCGGCGGGGGCGAAGGTTGTCTACCGGGAGATTGCCGACCTTTCGCACACCTATCCGCGCGACGAGAACAGCGGAATGCTGGACTGGTTTGTTCAGTCCGACGGGTGACGTCGCGGTTTTTTACCAACAATCGCGACCCGACACCGTCTCGGGCAGGTCCGGTGGTGTTGGCCTGGATCCTCGCTTTCGCGAGGATGACGACGGGGGGCGACGCAGGACGCGTCAGCCGCCTGCCCGCAGCACCGCAAGATCGCAGCCTTCATCCGCCTGCAGCACCTGCTCGGCAATGATGCGGTCCCAGCCGCGCATCGGTTTGGCAGGCGGCTGCCATGCGGCGCGGCGACGGTCCAGCACATCCTTTGCGACCAACAGATCGAGCGCGCGATCCTTCACCGACAGGCGAATGCGATCGCCGCTCTCCACCAGCCCGAGCGGCCCGCCGGCCGCCGCCTCCGGCGTGATGTGCAGCACGATCGTGCCAAACGCGGTGCCGGACATCCGGCAATCGCTCATCCGCACCATGTCTTTCACCCCGGCGCGCGCGAGCTTCTGCGGGATCGGCAGGTAGCCCGCCTCCGGCATGCCCGCCGGCGTCAGCGATCCGGCGTTCTTCAGCACCATGATGTCGTGTTCGGTCACGTCCAGCGACGGGTCGTCGATGCGGTTGGCAAGATCCTCCAACCCGTCGAACACCACCGCACGGGCCTCGGTCTCGAACAGCGCCTCGGTCGCGGCGCTGCGCTTCAGGATCGCACCGCGCGGCGCCAATGAGCCGAACAGCGCCACCAGCCCGCCCACCGGCGACACCGGTTCATTGCGCGCGCGGATGTAGCGGCGATCGACGAACGCCGGCTCGCGCAGTCGCTGCTCCAGCGTCGCGCCGGTGACGTCGCGCGCGCCAAGGTGCAGCAGGTCACGCAGTTCCCACAGCAGTGCGGGCATGCCCCCGGCGGCGTGGAAATCCTCCATGTAGCCTTCGCCGGTCGGCTTCAGGTCGACCAGCACCGGCGTCGTGTCCGACAATTGATTGAGCCGCTTCAGGTCGATCCGCACGCCGCGGCGGCCGGCAATCGCAGTGAGGTGGATCAGCGCATTGGTCGAGCCGCCCAGCGCCAGCAGCACGCGCACCGCGTTCTCCACCGATTCCGCGGTGATGATCTGCGAGGGCCGGATCGGCTGGGTGATCAGCTTCACCGCCAGCGCACCGGCCTCTTCGGCCGCGCGCAGCCGGTCGGCGTGCACCGCCGGTATGGATCCGTGGCCGAGAGGCACCATGCCCAGCGTCTCGGCCAGGCACGCCATGGTGGAGGCGGTGCCCATCACGCCGCAGGTGCCCGCGGTGGTGGCCAGTCTGCCCTCGATCTCGCCGATGCGTTCGGCAGTGACGCGGCCGGCGCGATACATCGCCCAGTAGCGGCGGCAGTCGGTACAGGCGGACAGCCGCTCGCCCTGGTATGGCGTCGCCAGCATCGGACCGGTAACCAGTTGCACTGCGGGAATGTCGGCGGACGCAGCCGCCATCAGTTGCGCCGGCACCGTCTTGTCGCAGCCTCCCACCAGCACCGCGGCGTCCATCGGCTGTGCGGTCAGCATCGCCTCGGTGTCGAGCGCGGCGAGATTGCGGTAGTGCATCGAGGTGGGGAACAGCGACGGCTCGCACAGCGAGACGGTGGGAAACGCCAGCGGCAGCCCGCCGGCAGCCAGCACGCCGCGCTTCACCGCCTCGATCAGTTCGGGAACGGTGCGGTGGCAGTTGTTGAAGTCGGATCCGGTATCGACGATGCCGACCACCGGGCGATCCAGCATCGCCTGCGAATAGCCCATCGACTTGGCGAACGACCGGCGCAGGTACAGCGCGAAGTCGCGATCGCCATAGTTGGCGGTGTTGCGGGCCAGGCCGCGCTTGGGGGCTGATTCTTCGTTCATGCTGGAAGCCTCTCGTTACTCCGTCATGGCCGGGCTTGTCCCGGCCATCCGTCGTGGCACTGTGCCGCAACTGATGGCCGGCACAATCCCCGGGACAAGCCCGGGGACATGGGCCTCGCCGTGACGCGGGTATCAAGGGAAACAACGATGGCGGTCAACCTCAAGCGCCTGGTGTATTTCGACAGCTTCATGGATCCGATCGCCAACGCGATCATCGGCAAGCGTGATGATATCGACCTGGTGCGGCTCGACTATGCCTCGCCCGAAGCCGACAACTGGACCGAGTTCGCCGGCGCGCATGGCTACCAGGTACAGCCGCGCGGCGAACTCCGCGCGCCCTGGTTCGGCGACGCCGCTTTGCTGGCGCGCTGCCCCAACATGCTGGCGGTCAGTTCCACCGGCGCCGGCTACGACATGATCGACGTGGACGCCTGCACTACGTCCGGCGTCATCGTGGTCAACCAGTCCGGCACCAATTTCGAACCGGTGGCAGAACACGCGCTCGGGCTGATGCTGTCGCTGTCGAAGAAGATCGCGCTGTCCGAACGGGCGATGAAGCGCACGCCCGATCTCGATCGCCGCGCCTATGCCGGCAACAACCTGCGCAACAAGACGGTCGGCATCATCGGCATCGGCCATATCGGTCGTCGCGTCGCCGAACTGTGCGGCGCGCTGTTCAACATGACGGTGCTGGCTTACGACCCCTATTTGACCACCGAACAGATCGCCGCGCGCGGCGCGACCAAGGTCGAGCTGGACGAGTTGTTGCGCCGGGCGGACTACGTGACGGTGCATTGCCCGCGCAGCAGCGAGACCTTCGGCATGTTCGGCGCGGCGCAGTTCGCTGCCATGAAGCCCGGCGTGTATTTCATCAACACCGCCCGCGGCGGCATCCATGACGAACCGTCGCTGGCCGCGGCCTTGACCGACGGCCGCATTGCCGGCGCCGGGCTGGACGTCTTCCTGCAGGAACCGCCACCGCTCGACCATCCCTTGCTGGCACTGGACAACGTGATTGCCAGCCCGCACATCGCCGGCATGACGGTCGAGACGATGGTGGAGATGTGCGAGGCGACCGCGCTGCAATGGCTGACGATATTCGACGGCGGCGTGCCGCCGCGGCTGGTCAACCCGGAAGCGTGGCCGCGCTACGCCGCGCGGTTTTCCGAGCTGCTCGGCTTCCGCCCGGCTGACCCGGCGGACGCGCCGGCATGAGGGGCCTGCTGCTCGCGATGATGGAGCCGCCGCCGGCGATGGAGGAGGAATTCCAGGACTGGTACGACACGGAACACTTCCCCGAGCGCGCGACCTGCGAAGGCTTCCTGACCGCGTCGCGATTCGTCTGCATCGACGGCTGGCCGCGCTACCTGGCGCTGTACGACCTGGCCGATACCGGCGTGCTGCGTGGTCCCGCCTACGCGCGCATCGCCGGTCAACGCTACTCGCCGTGGACACATCGGATCGTATCGCGGGTCTGGGGCCAGTACCGCGCCGATGCCGCACAGGTCCATCCGGGCACGGCGCTGCTCGGCGACAACGGCGCGGCGGCACGCATCGTGCTGTGGCGCTTCCGCCATGTAACACCCGAGGCGGAGGCGGCGATCCGCGATGGGCTCGAGGCGCTGTACGGCAAGCGGCCGGAGACCGCGCAAATCCGCTTGTTCCGCGCCAGCCAGCCGGACGGCACCGACGCGATCGCCATCGTGGAACTGCGCGCGCCGCACGCGTCGCCGACCGCCTCGGTCGCCACGTTCGGCGACGCAGCGCGCTACGTCGATCTGGTCAATGTCTATGTGCCCTACACGCGGCGACTGGCCGGCGCATTTCCCGCGAGCACTTGAAGGCACCGTAGCGCATCGCAATACTCGCCGCGCCTGACCGGGGAGGCGTCCGACACTGATGGCAAGGCAGCCCGACGAAAGCCCCACACTGGTGGAGATCCCGGTCGTCGACGCGCCCGACGGTCCGCTGCATCTTGCCCGCCTCCAATCCTTGCAATTGCCCCGTATCCTGCGACTGACGCACGAATCCATATCGCCGGCATTGCTGCGATGGGGCGACGTTTATGCCGCGCGCTGTCTGCGCAGCGCGGGCAATCCATATCTTGCCGAGATCGACGAGATTGCCCGGCTGCTCGCCCAGCCCGGCGCGCATGCCCTCAATTTCAGCTTCGAGATGGGCTGCACCACCGCCTGCCGCGCGCCTGACGGCGAGGCCGCCATGCAGCTCTATCGCGCGCTCGACTGGCCGTTCCGGCTGGGTGGCGACGTTGTCGTTGCGCGCCACGCGACGCAGGCCGGCCCGTATTACAATATCACCTGGCCGGGTTATCTCGGCGTGCTCACCGCGATGGCACCGCGCCGGTTCGCCGCCGCCATCAACCAGCCGCCAATGAGCTACACCTTCGATCGCTTCGGTCTCGGCCTGCCGATCGACTGGCTGGTCAATCGCTGGCGTATCCGCCGAATGACCGCGCTTCCGCCGGTGCACCTGCTGCGCCAGGCATTCGAGCAATGCACCAGCTACGCGCAGGCGAAGGAAATACTGGCGACGACGCCGATCTGCATTCCGGTCATCTACACGCTGACCGGCACCACGTCGGACGAGGGCTGCATTATCGAGCGTCGCGAGCATGACGCAGTGCTGCATGAAGGACCGGTCTGTGTTGCGAACCATTGGCTCAATGCAAGGTTCAATGGCAATCCGCGGCGCGGACGCAACAGCGGCGCCCGGCTGGCCGCGATGCGCGCCTCGATGCCGGCGCTCGGGCGGCAGCGGTTCGACTGGCTGACGCCACCGGTGCTCAACCGCTTCACCCGCGTCGCGGCGGAACTGGATGCCGGGACAGGGCGCCTGACGGTGCAGGGCTGGCATGGGGACGCGCCGCAGACACGGGTGCTTGAGTTGGCGGGCTGAGCACGGCTGGCACGCGCCCCCGCGGGGTGACAAAGGGCGCTGGGGTCCGTTAACAAGCGCCGCCGAACAGCCTGGAGATTGCCTTGTTCGTCAGGATTGCGCTGTGCGCTGCGTTGGCCGCTTCCGTGGCCGCCTGCGGCCCGAACTACTCGCCCAACACCTACTCCACCGACGCCGTGCAGCAGGCCAGCAAGGTGGACCAGGGCGTCATCGCCGGTGTCCGCAAAGTCGATGTCAGCCCGTCCGGCACGACCGGCGCGGTGGTCGGCGGCGCGGCAGGCGGCATCGCCGGTTCGCAGATCGGCAGCGGGGCGGAAAAGGCGTTCGCCACCTTGGGCAGCACACTGGTCGGCGGCATCGCCGGCAGCACGGCCGAGCATGTCGTCAACGACACCTCGGCGTTCGAATATATTGTCCGCAAGCCGAATGGCGACCTGCTGAGCGTGACGCAGAAGGACGAGGTGCCGCTGACGCTCGGCCAGAAGGTGCTGGTGATCTCGGGGAAGCAGGCGCGGGTGGTGCCGGACTACACAGTGCCGTCGCAGGAGCCGCCGAAGCAGGCCGAGGCGCCGAAGGTTGCGCCGACAACGACCGCGCCGGCGCCAGAGCCGGTCGCGGCCATGCCGCTGGTGCCACTGCCCCCGACGACCACGGATCCGCCGAAGGTGGAGACCGGGCCATAAGCGGCGATGACTGCGGCGTGGCCCTGGTCTGTCATTCTCGCGCAGGCGGAAATCCAGGGCCGCCGGCGCGGTGCTGCGATGCCTGATTCGCGCCTGCGCGGGAATGACGATGGTGAGTCAGGACGGGCGACTGGCTTCCCAGGGCGGCCCTTTCAACTCCACCATGTTGCCCTCGGGATCGGGCACGTAGATCGACGGCCCCTGCCCCGCCGCGCCATAGCGCGATTCGATCGGCCCCGGCTCGCAGCCGAGTTGCTTCAGGTGCGCAATGATCGCCTCGCCATCGAACGGCTCCACCTGGAAGCAGAAATGGTCGAGGTTGCGCGCCTCCTTGCCGGGCGGCGCGCCGCCCTTCTGCCCGAGCGGCCCGTCCACCGGCACCAGGTCGATCAAGGCATTGCCGGCGCGAAGCTGCCACAGGCCGATGTTCTCCTGCACCTTCTCCACGGTGCAGCCCAACACCTCCATGTAGAACCGCATCATCGCCTGCAGGTTCACCACCCGCAGCACCAGATGGTCGAATTGCTTGATCTGCAGCATGGCGACCTCCCTCACTGCACCGATTATGTCGCGTAAACCTCGTCCGTGATATCCCGGCCGGCGAAGCGCATCACCAGCTTCGCCGCCACCGTGTTGCCGAACACGTTCACCGCGGTGCGTCCCATGTCGAGGAATGCGTCGACGCCGGCGATCAGCGCGATCGATTCCACCGGCAGGCCGACCGCGGTCAGCACCGTCGCCAGGATCACCAGCCCGCCCGACGGAATGTTCGCACCGCCCTTGCTGGCGATCAGCGTGGTGATCAGCACCGCCAGGTAGCCGCTCCATCCCAGCGTGACATTGTACGCCTCGGCCAGGAACGTCGTTGCCAGCGCGATGTACAGCGTGGTGCCGTCGATGTTGAACGCATAGCCAAGTGGCAGCACGACCGAGACGATGCGGCTCGGCATGCCCATTTCCTCGAGCTTCTTCATGTGCACCGGCAACGTCACTTCGGACGAACGGGTGGTGAAGCCGAGGATCACCGGCTCCAGCACCTGGCGCGTGACGGTCATCGGCCGCTCGCCCAGCGCGCGCATCATGATCCAGAAGATGACAACCATGCAGCCGAGGCCGACATATTCCAGCACGATCAGTTCGCCGAGTGCGAGGATGGTATGCAGGCCCTGGGTCGCGAACAGGTAGGCGATCAGCCCGAACACCGCGATCGGCGACAATGCGATGATCCAGCCGGTCAGCTTGAACATCGCGTCCATCAGCGCCTCCAGCACATCGACGATGGGCTTGGCCTTGTGACCGATGCCGGCGAGTGCCAGGCCGAACAGCACGGTGAACACCAGCACCGGCAGCGTCTTCTGCTCGGCCATTGCCTGGACGATGTTGGCGGGGATCAGGTCGAGCAGGAACTTCACCCAGTTGATCGAGGTGGCGATATTCGCCGGCGCCTTGCCGGTGGGCACCAGGTTGACGCCGACGCCGGGGTGGAACAGCAGGTCGAGCGCAAGGGCGATGCAGATGGCCAGGAAGGTGGCGAAGTAGAACCAGCCGAACGCCACCGCGGCGACGCGGCCGAGTTGCTTGATGTCGGCGCCCATGCGGTAGGCGCCGAGGCCGACGGCCGAGATGATCAGCGGGATGACGATCATCTTGATGGCCTCGATGAAGGCGAGGCCGAACGGCTGCATGGCGACGGCGATGGTGGGGGAGATCAGCGCGAGCACGATGCCGGCGACGAAGCCGATCAGCATCTGGATGGGGAGAGAAAGCCGTTTCCTCCGCGGCGGCGCGGCGGGTGCGAGAGTCATGGCGGTTGGCCTGTTGGTTGTTGCCCCGGTGGGCGGGAAGTGTTGCGGTGGGGATGGAGTGGGTCAATGCGCTGGGGAACGACGACCGGCCTGAGACTGTGGGCTGCGACTGACTCGCGCGGCCGCTCGGGGCGGCCAATGCCCAACGGCCAGCGGCGCGAGGGATGACCAGCGCTCCGTCGGAGCGGGTCGCACGAGCACGAACCGTGGACGGGTTCGGTCTGCGAGGCCATGAGGATCATAGCACGTTGCAACCTTTCGTCCGTTGTTCGTCCTCCAGTCGCGGGCCTCGTCGGATGGCCGGGGCTGCGCGCGGCCATGGCGCTTCGGGGAAGAGTCGAGCAAATGACTGAAACTGCGGGATATCTGTTGGGGGGGCGGGTCCGCTACGCGCAGCCGGGCCAGGGCTTCCGCAGCGGCATCGAGCCAGTGCTGTTGGCCGCGTCGATCCCCGCCCGGCCGGGCCAGAACGTGCTGGAGGGCGGCAGCGGCGCCGGCGCCGCACTGCTCTGCCTGGCCGCTCGGGTCGCCGGCCTACGCGGCACAGGAATCGAACAAGATGAAAGACTTGTAGAGCTTGCCGCTGCGAATGCCGCTGCCAACAAGTGGCCGGCGCTGCAGTTCATCAGGGCTGACCTCGGCGCCCTGCCCGACCTCGGCGCGTTTGACCATGCCTGCGCCAATCCGCCGTATCATCCGACTGGCGGCACCGCATCGCCCGACCCGTCGCGCCGGGCTGCCAAACGCGCGCCACCCGGCCTGCTCGCGCTCTGGGCCGCCGCGCTGGCAAAACCCCTCAAGCCAAGGGGAACGCTCACTTTCATCCTTCCGGCGGCTCAACTCCCGGCCGCCACCGCCGGGTTCGCCGCCGCCGGCTGTGCAGCGACCGTCATGCTGCCGCTCTGGCCCAGAGCCGGCCAGCCGGCAAAACTCATCCTGCTTCGCGGTGTCAAATCCGGCAAAACGCCGTTGCGCATCCACGCCGGGGTGGTGCTGCACCAGGCCGACGGCGCGTTCACCCCGGACGCAGCGGCGATCCTGCGCGGCGGTGGCCGGCTGGCGCTCTAGATCGTGTCGTCGTCCGTCGGCGGATGACGCAGGTGCCAGAGGCGCTCATGCGCCGCAACGAGGCTCTCCATATTGCGCCGCCTTGTGCCGTCCGGCGTCAGCGGCCGGCGGGTCAGCATCATTTCCAGGATATGCAGCAACTGCTCGGCCACCTCGAAGTCCGCCTGGTCGCAAGCGTGATGGAATGCGATCAGGATCTTGTCCGACAGCCGGCGCGTATAGCGGGGGGCGCCACTCGACCCGCCTTCGCGTCCGGAGCCCTCCTCGGCCTGGCTCGCCGTCTCGCCTATCGTCGTCCCCATAGAGTCTCGTCCCGTTTTGCTGCCGGTGTCTTAATCCCCGCACGTCCGACCGCGAATTCACCAGTCGGACAAACGTGTGCACCAATCGAGCGGGGATGCACGTCATAACTG
>DATAPW010000053.1:0-32901 GCA_036265005.1 Acetobacteraceae bacterium
CCGGAACATGTTCGGTCCTGTGCGTGGGGAATGGCTGGACGACAGCTGGAAGGGCTGGTGGGGAGACAATCCGCCCTATCACGCTCCGACGTTCGTCCTAACGCACCATGCCCGCGAGCCGATCGTAATGGAGGGCGGCACCACGTTCCACTTCGTCACGGACGGGATCCACGCCGCGCTCGAGCGCGCATGCGACGCCGCGGGAGCACGCGACGTCAAGATTGGAGGTGGCGTCTCGACAGTTCGCCAATATCTGCAGGCCGGCCTGATCGATGAACTGCACTTCGCGCTTTCGCCTGTCCTGCTCGGACGGGGCGAGGCGATGTTCGAGGGCTTGGATCTCCCTGCCCTCGGCTACCGCGTGATGGAATCCACTGCCACAGACCTCGCGACGCACGTCGTGCTCAAGCGCGAGGAGAGCGAATAAGCGTCCGCTTCTGCAGTTCGTCGCCGGATAGCTGTCGGGCAGCAAACCACCCGATCCGCTGGTCTGGTCTCGACCCAACACGGAAATCCGGAAGTCAATCTGCGCGATGCAATCGCCAAGATCTCCAAAGGCCACCTCGTCAATCGGATCGCCGAACCGAATAGAATGGCAAGCATCAATCGCACCCAAATCCAACTGCTATCATCGGACGCTTACGCGCGGGGTGCCAAACATCCATCCGGCTGGCACCGCCCGGTTGGTCCGGCCGGGGCGGTCACCTCGGATGGAATGCTGACCGAGGCGCTCATGCCGCGCTGCCTTGAGCCGGTTGTTGGCCGGCACGGCGAGGTCGCTAAGCGATCTGACGTTGCCGATACAGCGATTGGATTCGTTCTGCTTTCGGTTAACTTGACAATGCCCGATCACCTTATACACCCCGAAGTGGGGAACTGAGGAGACGACCTTGAGCGACAACCCGATCGCGGCTTCCTATCTGTATCTGCTGGAGCCCGAGATTCGCTTTCTCGAAGCCGCCGTCGAGCATCTGATCCCCACCGATGAGCTGAGCCCCGGGGCGCGCGATGCCGGCGTTGTCGTCTACATCGACCGCCAGTTGGCCGGCTCCTGGGGCACGCACGGCCGGATGTATCGTGGCGGCCCGTGGCTGGAGGGCACCCCGCAGCAGGGCTATCAATCGCGCTTCACGCCGCAGGAAGTCTACCGCATCGCGATTCGCGAGATCGACCAGCACTGCAAGGCCGCGTTCGAGCGAAATTTCGCGCAGCTTCCCGGTGACCGGCAACTGCGCCTGCTCCAGCAATTGGAGCAGGACGAGATCGCGTTGCCGTCGCTGTCATCGAAATTTTTCTTCGACCTGCTGTGGCGCAACACCGACGAAGGGTATTTCGCCGATCCGCTGTACGGCGGCAACCGCGACAAAGCGGGTTGGAAACTGCTCGGATTCCCCGGACTGCCCAGTGGCGAATACCGCCGCCTGGTCACCAGCAGCGAGCCGTACTACGCCGAACCCGTCAGCGTGCTCGACGTGCAGACCGGCCGCGTGCCGGTCGACGCGGAAGGCTTTCCGAAGCACGTCATCATCAGGCGCGGCGGGTCAAACTGAGATGTCGCATACGAAACTGAACTCCGTCGATGTCGTTGTCGTGGGCAGCGGCGTCGTGGGCTCGATCATGTCGATGGAACTGGCCAGCGCCGGGTTGAGCGTCGTGTGCCTGGAGCGCGGCAAGTCGTTCGATGTGAACACCGATTTTTACAAGCCCAATGTGTACGACGAACTGAAGTTCGATCGCCATAGCGACATCTTTCAGAACCTGGCGCGCGACACCATCACATTTCGCAACAACGACGCGCAGACGGCACTGCCGATGCGCGAGATGGGCGCATTCAAGCCAGGCGAGATGGTCGGTGGCACGGCGGCACACTGGGGCGGCAATGCGCGCCGCTTTCTCCCGCATGATTTCGAAATGCACTCGCGCATCAAGGAACGCTATGGCGCATCGTTCATTCCCGACGACTGCCATCTGCAGGACTGGGGCGTCACCTGGGACGAGGTGGAACCGTACTATGACCAGTTCGAGCATATCTTTGGCGTCGGCGGTAAGGCCGGCAACCTGAACGGCGAGATCCAGCCAGGCGGCAATCCGCACGAAGGGCCACGCTCGCGCGAGTATCCGAACCCGCCGACCCGGCCCTCGTATGAAGGCAGGCTGTTCGCCGACGCGGTGACCTCGCTGGGCTATGTACCGTTCCAAGGCCCGACCGCGGCGATGACGCAGGATTTTCGAAATCTGTATCGCGTCCAGATGCTCGAATGCGCGCGCGGCGGGTTCTGTTCGAGCCATGTCTGCGCGCAGGGGGCCAAGGCCAATCCGCTGACGTCGGTGCACCCGGCGCTGGCGCGCCAACCGACGTTCGAGTTGCGCCCGTTGTGCAACGTGCTGCGCGTCAACACGGATTCCACCGGCAAACAGGCCACCGGCGTCACCTATATCGACGCGCGCGGCAACGAAGTGGAGCAACCGGCGAGCATCGTGGTCCTGGGTGCGTATTGCTTCAGCAACACGCGGCTGCTGCTGTTGTCGGGCATCGGCACGCCGTACGATCCACGCACCGGCACGGGCGTGGTCGGCCGCAACTACGCCTACCAGCAGGGCAGTACGGTGCACGTGTTCTTCGATGATCGCGAGTTCAATCCGTTCATCGGCGGCGGCCAGCTCAACACGTCGATCGACGAACTCAACGGCGACGTGATCGACCGCGGCCCTCTCGGCTTCATCGGCGGCGCCTATGTCAACACCTCGGCGCGCGGCGCGGCGCCGATCAAGGGCAAGGTGGTGCCGCCGGGCACGCCGCGCTGGGGCGGCGAATGGAAGAAGGCCGTGGCGTACAACTACCGCCGCAACATGGCGATCACCAGTCACGGCACCTGCCTGAGCTACCGGCACAACTATCTTGATCTCGACCCGACCTACAAAGACGCGTACGGCCTGCCGCTGCTGCGTATGACGTTCGACTGGAACGACAACGAGCTGCGCATGATGAAGTGGGTGGACGAGCGTTGCACCGAGATCGGCCGGGCGCTGAACGGGTCACGCTTGGGCGGCAAGACCAAGGGCACGCATTTCGGCTTAGTGGGGTATCAGAGCACGCACAATGTCGGGGGCGCCGTGATGGGCAGCGATCCATCGACCAGCGTCGTCAACAAATACCTGCAGTCGTGGGACGTTTCGAATCTGTTCGTGGTGGGAGGGAGTGCGTTCCCGCAAAACCCGGCGAATGGGCCGACGGAGACGATTGGCATGCTGGCCTGTTGGGCGGCCGATGCGATCAAGGATAACTATGTGACGAATCCGGGGGCGCTGGTGTGAAATGGGCAGCTGTGGGCGAAGCGAAACGAAAGAAGGAAGCCGCTTTGAATGGGCCGTGTCCATGCGGCTTGGGTAAGATCGCGCGCCATTGTTGCTTCACCGGGCAGGGCTGGCAATGGCATAAGCGGCCTACCATCCTTGGACTCAACTCGCTGCCTCCGGCGGGGCGCGTCGAAAAATGCTACATGAAAGAGCTGGGCTCGTGTGAACCGCCAATCTCAGGCGAGCACATCATTTCGGAATCTGTTTGTCAGGTATTGATGGGAGACGGCGAGTTTTCGATATCCGGCGTTCCTTGGCTCGAAGCGGGTGAGGTAAAGATAATTGCGCCTCCACACGCTAACTGTCTTTGCAGAAAGCACAACAGCTCGCTTAGCCCGCTCGATTCTGCCGCGCATTACTTCTTCTCGTCGCTCAGGTCATACCTTGAACACGATGCCGGAATGCGGCACGCAATGATTTCTGGGCATGACCTCGAACGCTGGCTATTAAAAACTGCAAAGGCAGCGGCTGTCTCTCGCTATCTGGCGCGTGGCAGGGAGCGGCTGTCCGGCACGTTCGCGCGTGACGCAGCTATACTCGACATGCTCGACGATCCGCAGCACTGGCCGGAAGGAGCTGGGCTCTACTGCATCATGAACACCGGCGATATGACCGAGGATACGGTGCGCTTTCAGTTCCAGCCGCTCACAAACGAGCACGACGACATCGAAGCTCTGGCAATCAACATCATGGGTTTTCGCTTCGTGCTGCTGCTCGATGCGCATGATCTAACCAACTACCCGTTCCTAAGTGGTGCCAAATATCGGCCGGGCCGAATTGCAATCTCATATCCGACCACGACAAGTTGGGTAACCTTGAGTTGGGAAGACAATGAGGCGCACGAGACTTTGACAGTCCAATGGCTTCAGCGGCGATGAAGGGTGCAGCGGTCCATGGCCTCGATGCCAATTGAAGTCTGGGCCGATTGAAGTCTGGAATGTCGATACGTTCAAGCTAGGGGGCGTTCCCCAACGCATCTCCTGCAGTCACCTGTGAACACACGAAGAACCCACTCTCCGCCTCACCGTCCTAGCAAACGCGGCTCGGGTTGCCTTGGGCCTGAAGCAGCGCGATGGCCTGACGGTCGAACGAGACGAAGGTCCCGCCGCCAAGCCAGGCGCCCTCGTGGGCGATAACGCCATCGGCAAAATCGCCCCCGGCGTCGAGCATTGCAAGTCCGGCCTCCGCGCCACCGCGATCGGCGGCAACGTTGGTGGCGGCAAGCAGACGGCGGATGGCATCGGCGACGGTTGCGGCAGGCAGGCGGTAGCCGCGGGTCAGAACCCAGACGAGCTCGCACAGGGCCGCGGGCGGGATCGCGACCAATTCCGCCTGCGCGAGTTCGGCCTGGGCGCGCGGGCTTTGCGCTTGGTCGTCGTCGGTGAGTGCACGGACGAGGATGTTCGTGTCGGCGATGATTTTCACCGCTTCCCGGCCCAGCCGGCGGCAATGATGTCGTTCATCTGCTCGATCGACAGGGACGCGGCGCCGGGCTGCTTCAGCAGGCCGAACACGTCTGAAATCTGGCCGCCGGGCCGTGCGGCACGGACTTCGATCCGCCCATCCGGGCGGGTGTCGACCTCGATTTTATCGCCCGGACGAACGCCCAGATGGGCAAGGAGATCCTTGCGGAGCGTGACCTGGCCCTTTGCGGTTATGGTGAGGATGGGCATAGGCGCAATGTAAGGAAGTAACGCCTTACGTTCAAGAATGCGATCTCCTACGGGCGCAGCACCTTGCCGATCTTGCGATGCCCCCGGCCACCGCGGGCAGCACAGGCGCCGACGACCCGTTCCAGCCCAGCGGCTGCCAGGTGTGCTAGCGCGACGCCGTCATGCCCGGCGCCCCCCAGAACAGCGGGAACGCCGCCTTCACGATCTCTCTGATATCCGACCGAAAGGCCGTAGGCTGGAACAGATGCCCAAGCGGAATGCACGGCAGTGTCTCCAGCGCACGCACCTGAACCTGCGCGGCGATTGCCTTCTGCGCCGCAAGGTCCGGCGTGTCGAACCAGGCGGTGCGCAGGCGTTCGAGTTCCTCATCGCCTGGCCAGCAAAACCAGCCTTTGGCGCCATTGCCCCGCAGCTCGAAACTGCCGCCCGGCGCGCAGGCCGCCAGCCCTCGATTTGCGTGATGAAGCAACTCCAGCCGCCTTGGGCCACCGGTTCGCGGCTGGTGCGCCGGGTCACCACCGAACCCCAGTCCATCGACCGGAAATCCACGTTCAGGCCAAGCCGGACGAACACGTCGCGCGCGACCTGCATCATCTGCATGTAAACCGGCCGATAGGTCGGCGCCAGCATCACGACCTTCTCTCCGGCGTAACCGGGTTCCCACACCAGCCGCGCAGCCATGGCGTCGTCGCGCGGTCCGGACAGGACATCGAGCCCGGCATGGCTCGACATCTGCTGACTTTCGATGAAATAGCCGGACGGCGCTCGGCCAAGGTCGGTCTGGCCCCCGATCACCGACGCCAAGAACGTCTTTTGGTCGATCGCCGGCAGCAGCGCCCGTCGCAGCTTCGGGTTGTTGAACGGCGGCTGGGTATGGTTGAGCGGCCAACCAAACGGATCGTTCACCGCGACCTGCGCGCTCGGCGACTGGCGCAGCATAAAGACCGATCAGGGGCACTTCGGGCAAGTCGACCTCGCCTGTTCGCAGCGCCGCCGCCGCGGTCACCGGGTCCGGCTGTACCACCCATTCAACACGTTGGACATTCGCCGCCTTGCCACCTGCCAGGAAGCTGGGTGATTCCTGCCGAGGCACGTAACCGTCGAACCGCGCATAGGCTGCGCTGACGCCCGAGACCCACTGGTCGGGAAGGAAGCGGAATGGTCCCGACCCAACGGTCTCCCTGATCTGTTCAGTGCCAGGCGTTTTCGCCATCCGCTCCGGCATCATGAAGCATACCCGCGCCCCCAGCCCCGTACAGCATCTGGCTGAACGGCCGCTTCAGCCAGATGCGGAAGCGGCGATCGTCGATGGTGTCGATATCGTTCGTTGCGGCCAGCAACGGCTGCCCGAATGAATCGCGTGAGCCCCAGCGCCGCACCGACATCGCGCAGTCCTTCGCCTGGACTGGTTCGCCGTCATGGAACGTCAAACCGTCGCGCAAGGTGAACGTCCAGGTCAGCCCATCGGCCGATACCTCGTGTCCCGCACACATCTGCGGACGCGATTGGCCCACTGTGATGGTACCGCTCCACAGCCGCATGCCGGTTTGATCGATGCGAAGGGCCGGCGGCTTGGCTGAGCGGGGTCTAGGCAGATACTCGCTGCTTGAGCCCCGCCCGATGGCGCCATGCGCGTGCGGGAAGTGGGCGCAGCGGTGACCTAGGTGGAGAGCAACGGACCGGAGTTGTCGGAATCGGCAGCATAATGCCGGTGTCAGTGCACCAGATGCACGATGTCATCTGCGACCGGCTGCACGCCCCAGATTCCGACGCGCTCGAACTGATCGGCTTTTCCGGGAAGATCGGCGCGTTGGGGAAGCGCCCGCGGCTCCGCCTTTGGTCGCGCCGCGCACCGACCAAGGCCACGGTCGAGGGCGAATGCGAGGACGACTGAGGTGCTGCCGTTTCCTACCGGGCTGCGATGAAACGGTCACTGCGGTTGCCGGTGACGCCACGTCATGCCCCACGACGCAGCGTGGTAAACTGCCACCTCCCATGCGCAGGCATGGTCGCCTTACGGAACGCAACTGCTGCCTCTGTGTTACCTAGCGGCTTCTTTCGAGCCGCTGATGGTGGGCTTAAGTCATTGAAACCATTGGCGGACCCGACACGATTCGAACGTGCGACCTTCGCCTTCGGAGGGCGACGCTCTATCCAGCTGAGCTACGGGTCCGTCCCACAATCCAATAACCCGAAATCGCCCGCAGCGGAAGCACCGCCTTCACTTCTGCCTGGCCAGCCATGCCGCCGCAGCGCGATCAGCGCCAGAGGGCAGCGGATCGCCGGGGCGCAGGATCCACGCCAGTATATCATCGATCGGCGTCGTCCGTTCGACATCCCGGAGCAGCAGGTGATAGCCGGCAGGATAGTAGGCACGCACCGGTCCCGGCGGCAGGCCGCGCCACGTCGCCACGGTGGCACGCTCCGGGATCAGTTCGTCCTTGCCGCCATACAGGAACAGCGCCCGGCCATGGAACTGCGGCGCGTCGGCCAGCGCCGCATCCATCAGGTCCACCAGTCCACGCACGGTATCGAACCGGGTCTCGTGGATGGTCAGGGGATCCGTCGACAGCCTCCGGATCGCCTCGCGATTGTCGCTGGCAACTTTCGCGGCGATGCTGCCCGTCACCTTCATGCCCGGCACCATGTTGGCGAGCAGCCACAACCCGGTGCGCATGAAGACGTTCATCTCCGCCCGCCCCCAGACGGCCGGCGCCACCAGGATATAGCCGTCCACGGGTGGCGGGTCCTGTGATGCGGCCAGACACATCAACACGGCTGCACCCATGCTCTCGCCCATCAGGATCAGTCTGGCGTGGGGGTAGCGGCGATGCAGCAGCACCGCCATCTCGCGCGCGTCGTCCACCAGCGCCCGGGTGCCAGGCCAGTAGCCGCGGTCCGCGGTGTCGCCGAAACCGCGTTGGTCGGGCGAGAATACGGCAATCCCGTGGGCGGCCAGTTCCGGCCCGGGATATTCCCAGGCATCGCGGCTGTCGTTCATGCCGTGCAGCGCCAGGACCACCGCGACCGGCTCGCCGTCCGGCAGCCAGGTCCGGTAAGGCAGCCGCATGCCGTCCGGCATGACGAACGTGTCCTGGGTCTCCCGGGGCGCCTCGATGGCCGGCCCAGGCGGCACCAGGTGCGTCGCGCAGCCCGTTGCAGCCACCAGAATGGCCAGCAGGATGGTCAGCGCCTTGAGGCGCATGCGGCGCGCGGCCTGGCGGAGGTTGAAAGCATGGGTCGCATCGCTATCATAGGCGCCTCCCTCGCCATAGAGGACGCAAAGCACCAAGATGGACGGCACCGCCGCCAGCCCCACGCCCACCGAAATCATCGACGTGGACGAACCCGTCGTCGCCTGTGACGGTGGTGGGGGTACTCTCGGCCACCCGCGCGTGTTCCTCCGCATCGAGGACCACGAGGTGATGTGCCCGTATTGTTCGCGCCTCTACGTCCTGAAGGAAGGAGCCTCCCACGGCACCGGGCACTGACACGGAAGTCCTGGAGAAGCGCGACGGCGCGCCATCCGAGGATCAACGCCTGCACCTCGTGTTGATCGACGGCTCGGGGTTCATCTTTCGCGCCTATCACGCGCTGCCGCCGATGACGCGGCCGGACGGCACGCCGGTCAACGCGGTGTTCGGCTTCAGCAACATGCTGGCCAAGCTGCTGCGCGAGCATGTCGGCACGCATATCGCGGTGATATTCGATGCCGGGCGCGTCACGTTCCGCAACCGGCTGTACGAGGCGTACAAGGCGCACCGCCCGCCGCCGCCCGATGAGCTGATCCCGCAGTTTGCGCTGGTGCGTGAGGCGACCGGGGCGTTCGGCGTCCCCGCTATCGAACTGGACGACTGGGAGGCGGACGACCTGATCGCCGCGTATGCCCAGGCGGCCGTCAGCGCGGGCGGCCAGGTCACCATTGTCTCGTCCGACAAAGACCTGATGCAGCTCATCCGGCCTGGCGTGGATATGCTCGACCCGATCAAGCAGAAGCCGATCGGGCCGGCCGAGGTGATGGAGAAATTCGGCGTCACGCCGGACAAGATGATCGAGGTGCAGGCGCTGATCGGCGATTCGACCGACAACGTGCCCGGCGTGCCCGGCATCGGCCCGAAGGGTGCGGCGCAACTGATCAACGAGTTCGGCGATGTCGAGGCGGTGCTGGCTGCCGCGCCCGGCATGAAGCCGTCCAAGCGGCGCGACACGCTGATCGAGCACGCCGACAAGGCGCGCATTTCACGCGAGCTGGTCACGCTCCGTGTCGACGCACCGATGCCGACGCCGGTTGATCAGCTGCATGCGCGGCCATACGACAAGGCGATGCTCGCCGCCTGGCTGCGCGTGCAAGGCTTCCGCAGCACGGCGACCCGGCTGGGACTGGACGATGCCGCTCCGGCGCCGGCGGCCACCACGGTGCAGGCTGCGCCGCCGCGCAGCCAGGCCGCGTTGCCGCTGCCAGTGCAGCCGATGCCGGCCGCAACAGATGCCGCGGTGGCCTTCGGACCCTACGTCACGATCACCGACGAAGCGGCGCTACGCAGCTTCCTTGCCGAAACCGCTGGCTGCGGCTTCATCGCCATCGATACCGAGACCGACGGACTGGATGCGATGCGATCCCGGCTGGTCGGCTTCGCACTGGCTGTCGCGCCCGGCCGCGCCGCCTATGTGCCGTTGCGGCACGAGGTGCTGGATCCGCAGATACCGCTGGAAGCGGCGATCGCCGCGCTGGGGCCGGTGCTGGCCGATCCTGCGGTGCTGAAGATCTACCAGAACAGCAAATTCGATCGCATGGTGATGGAACGCGCGGGTTTTCCTCCCGCCGACCCGTGCGACGACACCATGCTGATCTCGTACGCCCAGGAGGCCGGCATGCACGGTCATGGGCTGGACGAACTGGCGCAACTGCATCTCGGCCACACGCCGGTCAGCTACGACGAGATCACCGGTACCGGCCGGAATCGGCTGCCATTCGCCCAGGTGCCGATCGAGCGTGCCGCCGCCTACGCCGCCGAAGATGCCGACGTGGCGCTGCGGCTTTGGCAGGCGTTGCGTCCGCGGCTGCGCTTCGCCGGGGCATTGGCGTTGTACGAGCAGCTGGAACGTCGCCTGCTGTCGGTGCTGCTGGCGATGGAGCGCGCCGGAATCAAGGTGGATGAAGACGATTTGCGGCGCATGTCGATCGACTTCGAACAGCGCATGGCGGTGATCGAGAAGGATATCCATCGTCTGGCGGGGCGCGAGTTCAACGTCGGATCGGCCAAGCAACTCGGCGAGGTGCTGTTCGACGAGATGAAACTCCTCGGCGGACGGCGCATGAAGACCGGCGCCTGGGGTACGGATGCATCGGTGTTGCAGACGCTGGCGGACCAGGGCCACGAGTTGCCGGCGCGCATCATGGATTGGCGGCAACTGCAGAAGCTGAAATCGACTTATGCAGATGCCCTGGTCGGCGAGATCAATCCGGTCACCGGAAGAGTGCACACGAGTTACGCGCAGGCGATCGCATCCACCGGCCGGTTGTCATCGAATGATCCCAACCTGCAGAACATCCCGATCCGCACTGAGGAAGGCAGCCGCATCCGCCATGCCTTCATCGCTGAACCGGGGCACGTGCTGGTGTCCGCCGACTACTCGCAGATCGAGCTGCGGCTGTTGGCGCATGTCGCAGACATTCCCGCACTGCGCGACAGCTTCGCGCGCGGCGAGGACATCCATGCGCGCACCGCCTCGGAAGTGTTCGGCGTGCCGATGGCCGGCATGGACCCGATGACGCGACGCCGCGCCAAGGCGATCAATTTCGGCATCATCTACGGCATCAGCGGCTTCGGCCTTGCACGGCAGCTTGGCATCACCCCGGGCGAGGCGCGCAGCTATATCGACGCGTATTTCGTGCGCTATCCCGGCATCCGAACCTACATGGAGCGCACCAAGGAAGAGGCGCGGATCAACGGCTACGTGGCGACACCATTCGGACGACGCTGCTGGGTACCGGGGATCGC
Source organism: Acetobacteraceae bacterium (assembly GCA_036265005.1). Classification (GTDB taxonomy): domain Bacteria; phylum Pseudomonadota; class Alphaproteobacteria; order Acetobacterales; family Acetobacteraceae; genus JAMXLO01. Next base: position 11,033 of record DATAPW010000053.1, read on the forward strand.
CGACAAGAATCCCGCGCGCCGCGCTTACGCCGAGCGTCAGGCGATCAATGCGCCGCTGCAGGGTGGCGCTGCCGATATCATCAAGCGCGCGATGATACGGCTGCCGAAGGCGCTGGCGGACGCTGGACTGCGTTCGCGGCTGCTGCTGCAGGTGCACGATGAACTGCTGTTCGAGGCGCCGGAGGACGAAGTAGCGGCGCTCACCGCGTTGGCGAAGCGCGTGATGCAGGATGCCGCGGTGTTGTCGGTTCCCCTGGTGGTGGAAACCGGCACCGGCCGCACCTGGGCCGACGCGCACTGACAACACGTGGCCCTTTGCAGGGCCGAATGCGCCGCGCATTTCCGCCCTCCATTCCACAGGGAACGTCTATTTCGGAATTGTGACCAACTGCTGCGACCTTTCCCTATTGGCTCCGCCATGTGGCATAGTACTGGCATCAGGTGACCTGCAGGAGCGCATCATGCAGACTCCCATTCCGCTCGATGGCCCAATCGATCTCGAGAGGTTGGACGAGTTCCTCGCCTCCGACCGTGCGCCGGCCGAATGCATGCAGCTTTCCGAGCTGGACGGCTTCCTCACCGGCGTCGCTGTCGGCCCCGAGCTGATCCCGCCGAGCGTATGGCTGCCCATGATCTGGCACGATGACGAGCCCGGCTACGCCGACATGGAGGAGGCGCAGACGATCCTCGGCATCATCATGCGCCGCTACAACGAGATCATCCGTCTCGTCGATTCCTTCGCCGGCGTCTATCGACCGGTGCTGGTCGAACAGGACGACGGCACGGTTGACGCCAGCGATTGGGCAGTCGGGTTCCTGCAGGCCATGGCGATCTGCCAGGACGCCTGGGAGCCCCTGGTGATGGACCGCACGGCCGGCGCGCTCATTGCGCCGATCATGCTGATCGCCAGCACGACCGATCTGGCCGACCTGCCGCTCGATGACGACGAACGCCTGCCGGACGACGAGATGGCAAAGCTGCTCGCCGAGGCCGATATGATGCTGGGCCTGTGCGCCAGCGGCATCCGGAAATTCTTCCAACGGCCGCGCGCGCCGGCACGACGCAAGGGGCCCGCGCGGGCCAGGTCCAAGCGGCGCTGACGAAGCCGACGCACCGAGTGCAGGAGGCGACGATGCCGTTTTCATTCACGTTGACAGATGTCATTCCTGCTGCACCGGAGCACATCTACAGCGCCTGGCTCGACAGTCGTGGCCATTCCAGGATGACGGGAAGCAAAGCGAAAGCCGCACCGACGGACGGTGCGGCCTTCACCGCATGGGGCGGCTACATCAAGGGCAGGAACCTCACGCTGGAGCCGCCTCGCCGTATCGTGCAGTCATGGCGGACCACGAAATTCACCAGGACGGATGCCGATTCACAGATCGAGGTGCTGCTGGAGCCGGTGGCAACAGGCACCAGACTCATCCTGCATCACACCAATGTCCCGGACGGCCATACCGGCTATCAGAATGGCGGCTGGCAGGAACATTACTTCGAACCGATGAAGCGGTATTTCGGTGCGAAGGACTGACGCTATTCAGCGGTCTGCAAGCCGCCTTCCGCGGATGCCACCATAGGTTCGAGACGCGCCAGCAGCGCCTCCAGCTCGCGGATCGTGTAAGGCTTGTTCAGTACGCCCTGCAACGCAACCAGTTCACATTGCTCCGCCTCGCTCAACTCGGCATAGCCGGTGGCCAGGATGATCGGACCGGTAAAGCCGCGCGCCCGCATGGCAGAGGCAGCTTGCAATCCGGTCATCGCCGGCATCGCGTAATCGAGCATCACAATGGCGGGCCGGGTCTCCAGCAGGGCAATAGCGTCCTGGCCGCTGGACGCCGCAGTCACACAATAGCCGAGTTGCCGCAGCATGTCGGCGCTCACCTGCAGGACGTCGGAATCGTCGTCGACAACAAGCACAGGCAGCTTGGACTGCGGTCGCTGATCGGCAACCGAGGGACGCTCGGACGTCGGCATTTCCGCCGCCCGCGGTAGCAGCAGCGTGACAGACGTGCCTGCCCCGGGCGACGTGTGCAGTCGGACAGTGCCGCCCGACTCGCGAACCATGCCGTACACCTGGCTCAATCCGAGACCGGATCCTGACGGCCCCTTCGTGGTGAAGAATGGCTCGAAGGCACGCTGCGCCACCTCACGCGTCATTCCGACACCGGTGTCGCCGACGGTAATCGCAACGTAATCGCCCGCTGCGATGTCGTCGTCCACTTTGCCGGCAATGGCCCGGTTGGCTGTCGCAATCGTCAGCAATCCGCCGTCGGGCATCGCATCACGGGCATTCAGCGCTAGATTGAGGATTGCAGCCTCAACCTGGCTCGACTCGACCATCGCCGGCCACAGCTGCTCGCCCAGCGCCGTCTCGATGCGGATGCGTTGGCCATGTGTGGTGGTCCGCAGCAGCGGCTCCAGATCGGCCACCAGCTTATTGACGTCGGACGCCTCGACCACGAGACGCTGCCGTCGTGAAAACGCCAGCAGGCGACTGGTCAATTGCGAGCCGCGATGCACTGCGCCCGATGCACGCTCGATCCATGCATGCTGGCGCGGCTGCGCCGGTGGCACGGAATGCGACAGGAGGTCCAGGCTGCCTTGAATCGTCGCCAGGAGATTATTGAAATCGTGCGCGATGCCACCGGCAAGCTGCCCAACCGCCTGAAGCTTCTGCGACTGGACCAATGCCGCTTCGGTGTTCTGCCGTTCGGCAATTTCCACCTGCAGGCGGTTGTTGGAGACCAGCAATTCGTGCGTGCGTTCGCCAACCCTGGCTTCCAGGACATCGGCGTATTCGCGCAGTTCGTCCTCGCGACGCGCCAATGCGCCAGCCATCTCGTTGTACGCTGCAGCGATCTGGCCGAATTCCGAACGCTGGTCGGCATAACGCGCCGGCGTGCCCAGATCGCCCTCCCGCCACCGGCGCGCGGCATCGAGCAGTTCCCGTGTCGGCCGCCCGATGAAGCGGCGTGCAACCAGCAGCGTCAGCAGAAAGGCAACCAGCGCAACCGTCACAAGCAGGATGCCGCCGCGCAAGGTTGCCCGATTGATATCACCCATCATTTCCGGCTCGAAAAAGCCGATCGCCACCATCAGATGGTATTTCGACTGACTCACGGGTATGTAGCCGACGACGCGGTCCGTGCCGTCGACGCTCTTCAGTCGCGCGATTCCGGCTTCAGGCGCATTCACCAGGGGCATCGCCCTGCCGGGAAACGGTTTGCCGACGAAGGCCGCGTGGTCAGAACTCCGTGCCAGGATGTAACCATCGCGGTCGGCAATCGAAAGCACGCTGCCAGCGAGGAATTGAGATCCCGTCTGGCGAAGCTGGTGCAGGTGTTGCGACAGCCATCCCAGGTCCAACCCGGTCACCAGGACACGCCGGTGGGCGGGATCGGCATCGGTCAGAGGAAGGGCAAAGGGCAGGAAGCCGCCCCTGAAACCTGGCGCCGTCGCATATCGGCCTGCGGCGAAACCGCTCGCGTCGATCGCGTCCTGCACCCAGGCGGGAAGCGTTCTATCGTTCGGGCGCAGGTCGGATTTTGACGCGCACTCGATGCGGCCATCGGCGTCGATCAGGGCCAGGAACAGAAACATCGGCTGGGTGCGCTGAATGGCGACCAGGCGGTCTGCACAGACCTGACCGGGTTCGCGCAATTCGGGGAATGCTGCAACCGTGCTCAGTAATATGCGTGCCCCATCGGCGATGCTCTCGACGTCGCCGTTGAGCACCTGCGCCTGTTGCAGGGCGAGATCGCCGAGTTGTGCCCGCCGCTCAGCCCAATGGCTGTACTCGACCCACACCGCCAGGGCGATGATCGGCAACAGACACGTCAGAACGATCAACAGCAGCCGTGTCGACAGCCGCATGCCTCGATAACGCGCCGTCACGCTACGGACCCTCCTCGCCGGCGGCTTGGTTTGTGGCCGGAACCAAGCGACCGAGAATACCCTTCATACCGATTGTAACAAATTACTCACGGCAAATTGAACGACTGCGCTTCGCGCACAACGAAACCGTTACGGCTACGGGCCGAACTCGTATCCGGCGATACTGCCCACACCCGCGCCGATGGCGGCAAGCACCGGGCTTGCTGTGGTGGATGCACCGGCCGAAGCGGCAACTGCGGTTGCCGGAATGATCCAAGGCAGCAGAAAAAACCCAGCCGCCGCGCCGATCAGCGCCCCGGCGGCAACCGGCAGGATATGGTCGTTCAATTGTGCCGCGCCCGCCTGCTGTGCAGCGGCGCCGGACGTGAACGCAGGCGTGCCCGTCAACCCGATTGCGACGATCAGGCTGGCCGCCACACCGCGGAACGTCATAGATGACTCCTTGTCCGTATGCTGTCCGGCAACATACGGCGCGAGCGGCCAATGCGGAAGCGATATCAAACCTCAAGCCACTCCTTGCGGATGTCTACGTTGTCCTCAATGTCTGCAGGAGTACCTTCGAACATGATTCTGCCGTGACCCATGACGTAGAGTCGCCGTGAAATCCGCATTGCGATGGTCAATTTCTGCTCAACCAGAAGAATAGACACACCGCGGCGCGCAATCTCTTCCAGCAAATGGCCCACCTGTTCGACCAGCAACGGCGCCAGACCCTCGGTTGGTTCGTCGATCAGGATCAGGTCAGGGTCGCCCATCAGGGTGCGGCACATCGTCAGCATTTGCTGCTCGCCCCCAGACAGCACGCCGGCCGCATTGTTCTGCCGCTCGGCCAGGTTGGGAAACAGCCTGAACACGTCATCGAATTTCCAGCGCCCGAATTGGCCCGCGCGCTTCAGGCCAAGCATCAGGTTCTGGCGCACCGTCAGAGTGGGAAAGATCTGGCGATCCTCCGGCACGTAGCCGATGCCCGCCCTGGCCACGAGATTGGCACCCAGCCCCGCGATATCGCGGCCGCGGTAACGGATGGTGCCTACCGGTTGCACCAGACCCATGATCGCCTTGCATGTGGTGGATCGACCGACGCCGTTGCGGCCAAGCAATGAGACGATCTCACCCTCGCCAACGGTCAGGTCAACGCCTTGCAGGATGTGGCTCTTGCCGTAGAAGGCATGCAGGTCGCGGACTTCCAGCATCATGCTGCGAGCGCCCCAAGATACGCTTCCTGCACCGCACGGTTGGCGCGAATTTCCGCCGGCGGACCAGACGCGATCACCTTGCCGTAGACCAGCACGGTAATGGTATCCGCCAGATCGAACACGACGCGCATGTCGTGCTCTACCATGACCAGTGTCCTGCCCTGCGTGACGCGGCGGATCAGCGCCACGGCGTATTCCGTTTCGCTGTGACTCATGCCCGCGGTAGGCTCATCGAGCAGGATCACGCTCGCTCCACCGGCTACCGTCATCCCGATCTCCAGCGCCCGTTGCTCCGCGTAGGACAGCAACCCGGCCGGCACGTCGCGTCGCGCAGCCAGGTTCAGCTCTTCGAGCAGTTGCTCGGTCGACTCATTCAGCGCCCGCTGTCGCGGCAGGAGATGCCAGAACGAATAACGGTAGCCACCGCTCCAGAGCAATGCGCAGCGCAGGTTTTCGAATACCGTCAATCGCGGGAACAGCGAGGTGATCTGGAAACTGCGCGACAGGCCCAATCGATTGATCCGCTGCGGCGGCAGCCTATCGATCCGTGCACCATTCAGTTCGATGACGCCGGCGGTGATCGGAAACCGACCGGAGATCAGATTGAACAGCGTGGTCTTGCCTGCTCCATTCGGTCCGATGATCGCATGCCGTTCGCCACGCGCAATCTCCAGGTTGACACCGTGAATGATCTGCGTGGCGCCGAAGCTCTTCCACACATCGTCGAGGCGGATCGCCGGCACGACGGTCATGTGCGCGCCTCCCGCAAATCGTCCGTCACGGTTTCCCAGATGCTGGCGAAGCGGCGTGCCTCCTTGCGGAGCCAGGTTCCGCCGATCAGCAGCAGGGCTGACGCCACCGCCCACGGTACCGCACTGGCGATATAGATCGGTGTGCCGAACAGGATCAAACGCTTTCCCTGTTCGGCACCGATCGTCAGGAATGACAGCAGCTCGACAAGCCCCACGAATCCGGCGACCGCGGCGAGGCCCGGCAACAGCAATCGCAGATAAGGCAGCAGCAACCGCCGCAGCCGGCCGGCGCGCCAGATCGGCCCATGCGCCAGGATGATGCCGGCCAGGCCGGTCGGGGCGAATGTCACCATTGTGATGAACAGCACACCGACATAGATCAACCAGGAGTTGGACATCAGGCTGACCCCGCTTTGCAGCAGCGTGATCAGCACCGCGCCCAGGACCGGGCCGGCAAACACCATGCTGCCACCGATATACGCCATCAGCAGCGCATTCGCCGACAATGGACTCGCCACGGCGTCGAAGGTGACGATTTCATAGGTGATCGCATACAGGCCCCCGCCGATCCCGGCGAAGAACCCCGCAAGCGAGAACTGCAAAAACCGCACGATGCGTGGGTCGTAACCCATGAACTGCGCGCGCTCGAAATTGTCGCGGCAGGCATTCGCCATGCGCCCGAGCGGCGTTATCGTCAGCAGTCGCATCAGAGCCGCAGCGATAAAGGTCCAGGCCATGATCAGGTAATAGACCTGGATGCCGGATGCATAGGACAGCCCGAACAGGCTGTGGTCGATCATCCGGTTGGTGCTGATGCCGCCTTCACCACCGAAGAAGTGGTGGAACATCAAGGCGGCGGTAGCGACAAGTTCGCCGATGCCGAGTGTGATCATGGCGAACGCCGTCGCCCGCTGCTTGGTCGCCATCGCGCCGAACACGATTGCCAGCGCAAGCGCTGACATCCCAGCCAGCAGCGGCATGAATTCAATCGCCACCGGCAGCGAACCATCACCTGCCGCATTAAGGAGATGCACCATCGCGTAGCCGCCGAAGCCGAAGAACGTCGCATGGCACAACGAAAACAACCCGGCCTGCCCGAGCAACATGTTGTACGAGAGTGCCAGGATGGTCATCATGCCCATCTGGCTCATCATCGATATGATGAAGCCCGCGTGCCGATGGTGCCCCCAGTCGTAGAACGCCCAGGGCAACGCGGTCGCGACAGCGGCCAGCAGCAGCCATGGGAGCAAGCGACGATAGGTCACGTGTCGCGCGTTCCCATCAGGCCGCGCGGGCGGAACAGCAGGATGAGCACCATCATCAGCAGCGGCAGAAGCGCGCCGATCCGCGCCACCGGAACGGTGAGGATCTCACCCAGCAGATCATCGTTGTGCAGCGTGATCCCCAGCGGATGCAACAGATCGGCGACCGAGGTGTCGATGACCACCGCGAAGGTCGAGACCATTCCCATGACAATAGAGGCGATGAAGCAACCGGCGAGCGATCCGAGCCCACCGAATACCACGACGACAAAGACGATGGGCCCCATCGCGTCCGCCATGCCAGGCTCGGTGGACTGGTAGTTGCCGCCGATGACGCCGGCCAGCCCAGCAAGCAGGCAGCCGCCGGAGAACACGATGGTGAATACCAGCGGCACGTTGTGGCCAAGGGCCGCGACCATGCCGGGATGGGTCAGCGCCGCCTGGATGATCAGTCCGATCCGCGTACGTTTCAGCAGGAGCCAGATGGCGCCAAGCATGCCGGCCGAGATCAGCAGCATGAAGGCGCGGTAGGCCGGGAACTGCAATCCGTACAGCGTGAACAGGGGGAAATCGAGCAGCGCCGGTACGCGGTACGGCTCCGGCAGCATACCCCAGCCCATCTGTACCGAGCGCCCGATGATGAAGACCAGGCCAAAGGTGAACAGCAGTTCCGCGATGTGCCCGTTCTGGTGCACGCGGCGCAATCCCCACACCTCGATCGCCGCGCCGATCAGGCCGCACAACACCGGCGCGACGATCAACGCCGGCCAGAAGCCGACCAGCCGACTCGTCTCGAACGCAAAATAGGCTCCCAGCATATAGATCGACGCGTGGGCGAAATTCAGCACGCCCATCATGCTGAATATCAGCGTCAGGCCGGACGCCAGCATGAACAGCAACATGCCATAAACCAGGCCGTTCAGCAGGGAGACGATCAGTACCTCCATGCGAACGACCTCGTGGCGGTTGCGATACGGCGGCGCGTCTTATTGCGTCGGGCGCTTCATTTTGCAGGTGGTGGGCAGCGTCAGGTCGGCGGCCGATAGCTTTGCTTCGGTCTTCCAACCAAGCCCGGTCTTCTCCGCATCGAGCTTCGCGTCGCGCGTGAAGATCGCCTCATGCAGCGGGCTCAGCAATTGATGGTCCTCCGCCCGCATGATGTTCTCGTCACCCATCATGTCCGTCACTTTGATGCCCTCGAGCGCCTGCGCAACCTTGAGCGCATCGGTCGAGCCCGCCTTGTTGATCGCCGCGGTCAGCATGCGGAACATCGTCACGTAATCGAGCGGAATGAAGTTGAAGTCGGCCCGCGACCGGAACCCCGCGACGAATTTTTCGCCCGCCGCGCTATGTTCCTCGGCCGGCACGTTGTCGTGAAATTCCATGATCGAGGTCAACCGATTATCCCCGGCGGGGCCAGTCGATGTCGGGCCACCAGGCTGGTGCGCAAGATACGAATCGTAGCGGATCTCCAGCCCGGCATCATTGCCGGCCTTCATCAGCAGGTTGAGGTCGCGATCATAGTTCGACGTCACCAGCGACTGTGCGCCGGATGCCTTGATCTTGGCGATATAGGGCGAAAAGTCCTGTACTTTGCCGAATGGCACCAGTTCGTCGGCTAAAACCTTGATGTCCGGGCGATACTGCGCAAGGTATTTCAGCGTTGCCTTCTCCACCGACTGGCCGAACAGATAGTCCTGATTGAGCACGTAAACGCTCTTCACGGATGCCGGGAGCGTCTTGATCCGCGCGACCGCGCGCTGGTCGACGTTCGCCGTGAATCGGAAGTGCCAGAAGTCGCATTGCTCGTTGGTCAGCTCGGTCGCCAGCGCGCCGCAGTTCATGTAGAGAAGCCGGTTATCGGGATTGCGCGCATTGTGCTTGGACACGGCGTCGATCATCGCCGAACCGACATTCGAGCCCACGCAGTGCATCACGAACGGCATGTTCTGGTCGGTGATGCTTTTCAGCGCGATCAGCGCCTCGGCCGGCTGCAACTTGGAATCGAAGGTCACCAGCTCATACTTCTTGCCGAGCGGGCCGCCCTCGGCGTTGATCAGCTCAAGGACGTAGTTGAATACCTTGAGGAAGTTGTTGCCGGTTGCGGCGAACGGACCGGAGAACGGGTCGACATAGCCAATCTTGATCGTGTCTTCCGCTGCCCGCGAGGCCGGTTCGAAAACCGCAAGTCCTAGCAACACTGCGAAACCGGCAGCGAACAGGCGCTGGCACTTCATGTTTTCCCCCTGATCTGATGGAATGGCGCCTTGGAGCCGCCCATTCCGTTCTTGGCTGAACCTTATGCCGCAGGCCGAAACAGAGTCAATTTGACGCAGCGCGGGCCACTCGCTGAACCCGCCTCGTATCTGCTAGAATTGCCGCCAGGATGCCAGAAACTGCCGAAACGACCGATGCACCGATCTTCGATCCGCTCGCCTTCCACCTGACAGGGGAGCAGGCGGCCCTGATCGCGCGCGCACAACATTTGGCGGCGGCGAAATTCGCGCCGCGTGCGGCACGCCACGATCGCGAAGCCAGCTTCCCCACGGAAAATTACCAGGACCTGCGCGAAGCGGGCCTGCTTGCGATCTGCATTCCGCAATCGGGCGGTGGTCTCGGCGCCGACTATCAAACTTACGCACTGGCAGCGGCGGAAATCGCGCGCTACTGCGCCACGACCGCGCTGACCTGGAACATGCATGTCTGCTCCACGCTTTGGGCGGGCGCGCTCGCTGACGTTCTGGACATGGACAGTGCCGTGCGCGCGGAGCACGAGCGGAGGCGCGCTATCCATTTCCGGCGGATTGCGCTGGAGGGTGCGATCTATGCGCAGCCGTTTTCCGAGGGCAACGCATCGGCCATAGGTGCGATCCCGTTCGGCACGGCAGCGCGACCGGTCGATGGCGGCTGGGTCATTACCGGGAAGAAGATCTTCGCCTCGTTGTCGGGCAATGCCGACTATTACGGCGTGCTGTGCACCGAAATCGCCGCGGAGGGCACCGCATCGCGCCGCAATACGCTGTATCTCGCCATACCCGCCACGGCACGAGGGCTGCGTGTGACCGGGGATTGGGACCCATTGGGAATGCGTGGCACGGTCTCGCGCACACTGGAATTCGCCGACGTCTTCGTGGAGCACGACGCGGCGATCATGCCACGCGGCGTGTACTTCCAGGCCGCGTCGCGCTGGCCGCATATGTTCCTGACACTTGCACCGACCTATCTTGGCCTGGCGCAGGCAGCATTCGACTTCACTGTGCGATACCTACGCGGTGAGGTATCCGGCGCCCCGCCCGGCAAGCGTCGCAGCAGTTCGGTGAAGCAATTCACCGTCGCGGAGATGCGCATCAAACTGGAACAGGCGAAGACCCTGTGGTTCCAGGCAATCGCCGAGGCGCAGGTGGACCCCACACCGGATCAGCGCCTGCGGGCCTATGCGGCGCAGTTCTCAACAATGGAAACCGCAAACGATCTGGCGCGGCTGGCGATTCGTACTTGCGGTGGCCATTCGATGTTTCGCTCGCTGCCGCTCGAACGCATCTATCGCGACAGCCGGTGCGGCTCGTTGATGGCGCCGTGGACGGCGGAAGTCTGCCTTGAGCGGATCGGCCGCGGCGCACTGTACCGCGACGGCGAGACAGACGACTGATGGACCTGGCGGACCTGATCGACCGCAATGCCAACTTCACACCGGACAAGCCGGCGCTGCGTTATCAGGACCAGGTGTGGAGCTACGCTGTTCTAGCCGAGAGTATCACTGCGCTGGCACGCGCCATGAAGTCGCAATTGGCTGTTCATCGCGGCGACCGCATTGCGGTCCTGGCAGCCAACTCTCCGGACTACCTGGTGCTGCTGTACGCCTGCGCACGCCTGGGGGCAATGCTGGTGCCATTGAACTGGCGGCTTGCTGTGCCCGAGCAGATGTTCATCCTGACCGACGCGTCGGTGAAGGCGCTGTTCGTTGCCGAAAGTTTTGCTTCGGTATGCCAATCGCTTGCCGAAGCACTGCCGGAGGTCGCTATCGTGGGTCTGGATTACGCACCTGATCACGGCATGTCATTGCCTGATCTCGTGGCCTCCGGAAGCGGCGACGCGCACCATCCGCAGGTGGATTGGCGCACGCCATTGCTGATCGTGTATACCGCGGGCACCACAGGACGGCCGAAAGGCGCGGTGCTGACGCAACAGGCATTGCTGTGGAACGGCGTCATGAGCCAGCATATGCACGCGATGACGGCGGACGATCACGTGCTGACCGTGCTGCCGTTCTTTCACGTCGGGGGGCTCAACATTCAAACGACGCCGGCGTTGCAGCTCGGTGCCACGGTCACCATACATCCCCGTTTCACCCCCGATGACACACTGAGTGCGATAGCCAGGGACCGGCCGACATTGACAGTGCTGGTGCCGGCGACGATCCAGGCACTGTTGGACAATACATTGTGGCAGACAACAGATTTGTCGAGTTTGCGTGCAATCACCACCGGCTCGACACTGGTGCCGCAGCCTCTGGTGAATGCCGTCACCGCGCGCGGTGTGCCGGTGCTGCAGGTCTATGGCTCGACTGAGACGTGCCCAATTGCAGTTTACACCAAGCTGGGTGGTGACCTGTCGCGCCCAGGTTCCACCGGCCTTCCCGGATTGCTCTGCGAAGCGCGAGTCGTGGATGCAACCGGACACGACGCACCGCCAGGCATACTCGGCGAAGTCCTGGTACGCGGCCAGAATGTGCTGGTGGAATACTGGGGAAATGCCGAAGCGACCGCAGATTCGCTGCGCGACGGCTGGTTCTGGACCGGCGATATCGCATCGCGCGATACCGACGGCCATTTCTTCATCCACGACCGCAAGAAGAACATGATCATATCGGGCGGTGAGAACATCTATCCGGCGGAAATCGAGCGCGTACTGCTCGAGCACGTGTCGGTCGCGGAGGCCGCGGTGATCGGTGTGGCTGATCCACGCTGGCAGGAAGTGCCCGTGGCACTTGTTGTCGCGCGCGCCGGTACTGTCGTCACCGCCGAGGAATTGCGGGCACACCTGCTGAGCCAGCTTGCCCGCTTCAAGGTGCCGCGCGATATCGTCTTTGTTGCGGACCTGCCGCGCAATGCGCTGGGGAAAGTCCAGCACTTTCGACTGCGGGAAAGCTATTGGGCCTGACGCACCTCACAGGTAAATCTGCCTTACGATCTGCTCCTCGTCCGTGCTGCCGCCACGAACATCCTGTTGCTCGATCACCACTCCGTCGCGCAGCACGAGGATGCGATCGGCCACCGACAATGCCAGCCTGATATTCTGCTCCACCATCATCATCGTCACGCGCTGCCGTTTCAAGGCTGCGACGATGGTCGCGATCTCGGAGACGAATGCCGGCGCCAACCCACCCGACGGTTCATCGAGCAGCAGCAGGATCGGCTGGCTCATGAGCGCCCGACCGATCGCCACCATCTGCTGCTCGCCGCCCGACATCAGCCGCACCATCTGTGAGCGCCGCTCCGCGAGCCGCGGAAAGGATTGGTAGACAGTGTCGAGCAATCGAGCCATGTCGCCACGGCGCACCCAGGCGCCAAGGCGAAGATTCTCCTCGACGGTCATTTCGGGAAACAGGTCGCGCGCCTGGGAAACCTGCACGATGCCATAGCGGAATATCCGATGCGGCCGCAGTCCGGCCAGTTCAACCTGCGACAGCAGGATCGAGCCGCGACGCGGCCGCACGAAGCCACTGAGCGCGTTCAGCAATGTGGATTTTCCGCTGCCGTTGGCACCGAGCAGCGCCACCACCTCGCCTTCGCCGACATCCAGGTCGACGCCGTGCAGGATCTGCCGGCTGCCGTATCCGGCCTCGACGCCGCGCGCAATGAGAACCGGATCAGGCATGGCCCAGATAGGCCTCGAGCACGGCGCGGTCGGCGCGCACCTGTTCCGGTGGTGCGTCGGCCACCTTGCGTCCGTCATTCAGCACGATGACGCGGTCGGCAACGCTCATCACCAGCTCGATCGCGTGTTCGATCAGCAGAATGCCGATCCCACGCTCGCGTGCCAGCGTGCGTATGATCGCTGCAAGTTGCTGGCGTGCCTGCGGCGCAAGCCCGACCGCCGGTTCGTCGAGCAACAGCAGCGGCGGGTTGGTCGCCAGCGCTCGAACGATCTCAACCATGCGCTGCTGTCCGCCGGAGAGCGCACCCGCCTTCTGGTCGGCCATCGCGCCAACGCCCATCAGCTCCAGCAATTCGCGCGCACGCCTTGTCGCGGCAGCTTCGGCGGCAGCGGACCTGTTGCCGAACAACAGGCCGATAAACCCGCTGGCCACCTGAGCGTGCAAGCCGACCAGAACATTCTCCAGTGCTGTCAGATCAGGGAACAGGCCACCATTCTGAAATGTCCGCCGCGCACCGCGTGCCGAGATTTCATGAGGCGTGAGCTGGCGGATTTCCTCGCCACGGAACAGGATGCTGCCGGAATCCGCCACGACGTTGCCGGATACGGCATTGAACAATGTTGTCTTCCCGGCACCGTTCGGCCCGATCAGGGCACAGATCTCGCCACTGTTCACACTGAATGACACGCTGTCCACGGCTACGAGGCCACCGAACCGGACCGTGACGTCGCGCAACTGCAGGAGTCGCGCGTCAGTCACGGTAGTAGCGATCGGCGAAGGCAGGATGCGCCCGGGCGAGCAGGCTGGCCAATCCGCGCGGCAGGAACAGTATGACCAGGACGATCAGCAGTCCGAACACCAACTCGTCGAACCCAGGAAAACTGGTGAAGACCTGCGGGGCCGCGGTGATGATGACGGCACCAATAATGCCTCCAGTGAGACTGCCGAGACCGCCCACCATGATGATCGCGAATTGGCGGATCAGTTCCGTGAGATCGAACGATATCGGCGAGAGATGCCCGACGGAAATTGCGAACATCGCACCGCCCAGGCCGACCACGGCGCCGCCCCACGCGAAGGCGAGGACGATATAGCGATCGGTCGGAATACCCATCGCCGCCGCGGCGATCTCGTTGTCCTTGATCGCCAGGAATGCCCTGCCGAACCGCGATCGCAGGAGCCGATCGGTGGTGGCAACGATCAACACGACGATCGCGAGGAATGCGTAGAACCTGCGCCTGTCGGTGTCCAGCGACCAACCGAACAGGCTCGCCGTCGGCACGGCCATGCCCATGGAGCCACCAGTGAGCACCTCCCACCGGATATAGGTCCAGCGCATCAATTCGCCGAACGCCAGTGTCATGATGGCGAGATAGAACAGGCGCACGCCACGGAGAGCGGGAATGCTGGCGATGGAGCCGGCGACGCCGCCGACCATTCCAGCGGGAATGACTGTGAGCCACCAGGGCAAGCCCAGATGTGCCATCAGCACTCCGCTGGTGTAGGCGCCCAGGCCGAAATAGGCGACATTTGAAAATGCGAGCAGGCCGAGATTGCCCACGACCAGGTTGAAGCCGATCCCGACGGGGACGTAGAGCAAGGCGGTGTTCACCACGTATTGCTGATATGGGTTCAGCAAAAGCGGTACGGGCACGAGAACCAGCGGAATCAGCCAGAACAGACGACGCGTCACCCTAGACACGCACGATCGCGCGGCGGCCGAACAGGCCTTGCGGACGCAGCAGCAGCACCAGGATCGGCACCAGATAGCCGGTGATCTCAATGAAGACCGTGTTGGCGTAGAAGCCCAGCAATTTCTCGGTGATGCCGAGCAGGATGCCGCCGGCGACTGCGCCGCCGAGTGAACCGAAGCCACCGAGCGTCATGGCGGCAAAACCTTGCACCAGCGTCCATTGCCCGAGATCAGGGGTCAGTGGCGTAATCATCGACAGCATGACGCCGCCGATGGCGCCAAGTGCCGCGCCGCCACCCCACATGAGCGCGTGGAACATCGGCACGTTGATCCCGACGAGTGCTGCGCCGCGCTGGCTCTGGAAGGTCGCCTGGATGACCTTGCCGAGTGGCGTCACCTGCAACAGCAGGAACAACGCCGCCAGCAGCAGCAGGACAAAACCGCAGATCACCACATCGTCCGTGGTGATCACCACGTTGCCGAACATGTAGATGTCCTGCGGGTAGGGACGTGACGGGTTCAGCGTCTCGGTGCCCCATTCAAGTCGGAGCGCGCCGCGTATCGTGTAGCCGACCGCCAGCGCCATCATCGCGAGCGACAGATGCGGACCGGCCACGATCGGCTGCATCAGGAAGCGTTGCGTGGCAAACCCCGCCAGAAACAGAACGGCAATTGCAAGTGCCATCGCGACCAGGAAGGGAAAGCCGAAGCCCAGACCGAACACGAACACGGCGTAGGCGCCGGCCGCTACCATGTCGCCGTGGCCGAAATTCACCACGGTGGTGGCGCGATACACCACGGTCATCGACAGCGCGATCAGCGCGTAAAGCATTCCGGAAGAAATGCCGCTGACGAGAAGCTGCGGCAGCAATGACAGCATCATTCGGTATCGGGCAACGCGTCACCCCACGCCTTGTAGACGGTCTCCTGCCCCTGGGCGCTCAGCCCGACCGCGTACATCTTCTCGACGCCGACGTGCTTGTCCGGGCCGAAGGTTTCGCTGTCAGCCAATACGCCGGTATCGAAATCCTTCAGCGACTCCATGGCCTTTTCCCAACTTTCACGTGTGGGATTCGGTCCGGCGCGACGGAATGCCTCCACGGTGACGATCGCAGCCGGCACGCCGAAATAATAGAAATTCGTTGGTTCACCCACCTTCGGCAGTTCGTCCTTGGTCAGGTATTTGACGAAGATGTCGTGGAACTTCTTCAGCGGCCCTGTGCCGATCTTTGCCTTGAACTGATACGGCTGGAAGAACCGCTGCTTCAGGTAGTCGTGGTTGGGAAACGCCTGGATCACCTGGTCGAAGTCTGCACCCAGGGCGCCGAGTACGATCACGTCGACCTGGTACTTCTGCAGTTCCCGCAGCAGCACAATGAGTTCGGGCTGATACAGGCAGGCCATCACGGCCTGAGCGCCCGACGCCTTGATTTGCAGCGCCTGCGCGGTTCCGTCGGTCGCGCCGTGTTCCAGCGCAGTTGTCGCGACGATTTCGCCATTGTGGCTTTTGATGTAATCGGTCGCGTTGTCGCAGTAGCCGTGCGCCCAATCGTCGCTGTGCATGGCAAGCGCGATCTTCGTGGTTCCCGGCTTGCCCATGGCGAAGCTTGCCATGGCGCGGCCCGACTCAATGCCGGTGTAGGTGCTGTGGAAGATGCCCGGTGACGCCGGACGGCTGATCTTGGGGTTGGCCGAGGCACCGATCCACGGCACACCCTCCTGCACCAGCATTGGCTTGATCGCCATCGCAACGCCACTGCACGGGTTCGCCATGATCATGAAGACCTTGTCTTCATAGATCAGCTTCTTCGCTGCGGCGATGCCTTTAGCCTCGTTGCAGGAATCATCGGCGAACACCGTGACGAACTTATGTCCATTCACGCCGCCCTGCTCATTGATGTAGCGGAAGTAGGCCTCGGGCCCATAGTTCAACGGCGTGAACGTCGACTGGGGACCAGAGAATGGACCCATATTGCCGATCATGATCGTGCTCGCGGTGATGCCCTGCGTGCTATCGGCGCGTGCGGCGGTCGCGAGGCCAGCCATCGCCACGACGGCGATTATCGCTTGCGTGATGCGCATTGTGAGGTCTCCCCGTATGAACAGCATCATATCGGAGGAGTGGGCGGATACAAGCCAGCCTAGGCATTGCCGCGATACGAGTAGAATTCGCGCGCGGCGTCCAGGCTGATCTTGCCGTCGCGCAGGTCCGCCTGCACCAAGGCGGGATCGCGCTCGGCAGGCGATCCGTAACCACCGCCGCCGGCAGTTGCAATCGTCAGGCGATCGCCCTTGCGGAGTGTGGACACGATCTTTGATTTCACCACTTCTTCGTCACCCGTGGCGCGTCGGATCACCGCGCTGGCGCGACCGCCGGCCAATCCGTCATCGACACCCGACGCCTCGCACAGATGCCGTTCGCCGCGATACGTCACGGTCGCCTCGCCTTCGAGCAATTCGTATTCGAATATTCCGCCAAGGCCGCCGCGGCTCTTACCAGGGCCGCCGGAATCGCGATGCAACGCAACGCGGTGCACGCGGATCGGCGCCTCCATCATCAATGCTTCGGCTGGAACATTCAGGCAATTGCTGGCATCCGTCTCGATCACATCGACGCCGTCCAGGTGCGGCGATGCACCGCTGCCGGCAACCAAAAGCTGGGAAGTCACGTAGCGTCGCCCATCGGATCGCTGGCCGCCAAAATGCATGATGACGATTTCGCTGCCCGAATCCGCCGGCACGCGGTCCGGCGCGGCCTGCCGCAATGCCCCCAGGATGCACGTGGTGATGCGCTTGATGGTCGAGGTGCGGCAGCCGGTCGGCGCGGGCTCGCGCGGGTTGACCAGGCTGCCTTCCGGCAGATGGAACGCGATCGGTCGGAAGCATCCGCCGTTGTTGGGCACGCGACCCTCCGGATCGGTCACCGAGCGCAATGCGAAGCATGCGGCGGCATAAGGCCCGGACGCCATGCAGTTGAACGGCCCGCGCACCTGCGGCGACGTGCCGGTGAAATCGCAGGTCATGGTGCCGTCGCCTATCGTCACCGCCACCTCGATGCGCACCAGCGTATCCAGCTCGATTCCGTCATTGTCGAGATAGTCCACGTGGCGATAGATGCCGGGTTGCAGGTGGCGCAGTGCCTGGCGTGTCATTGTCTCGGATCGGTTCAGCAGTTCGTCGAACAGCGCCACGAGGTCCTTGCGCCCGAAGCTTTCGGCAAGTTCGCCCAGCCGCCGCGCACCGATCGTGCAGGCGGCAACCTGCGCATTGATGTCACCCATCAGCACGTCGGGCAGACGCACATTCTGCCGCAGCATCGCGATCAGTGTCGCATTCAACGCATTGCCTTTGCGGAATTGCAGCAGAGGGATGCGGATGCCTTCCTGGAAAATCTCGGTCGCGTTGGTGGGCGTCGAACCAGGCGCCATGCCGCCGACATCCTGGTGGTGTGTCATCGCCGCGCTGATCGCGATGACCCGCCCGTCGGCGAACACCGGCATCATGATCGCGATATCCGGCAGATGCGTACCGCCAAGGTAGGTGTCGTTGAGAATCCAGATATCGCCTTCGCCCATCTGGTCGGCCGGTACGGTCTGCAACAACCGTCCCACCATCGGCGTCAACGCGCCGAGATGGATCGGGATGGCAAGTGCCTGCGCCAAAGTCTCGCCCTGCAAGGTGAACAGGCTGGCCGAAGCATCCAGGCCTTCCTTCACGATGGCGGAAAACGCACTGCGCACCAACGTGAGCTGCATCTCGTTGGCAATGCCGTCGAGCTTGTTGCGCATCACCTCGAGCGTGATCGGATCGACGTCCATGTCAGCCCCTCGTCAGCAGAAGATTGCCATTTTCCAGCACCGTCCCACGCCAGCCCGGCTCGACCAGCGTGGTGGTGTCGTCCTGTTCGACGATTGCGGGTCCCACGAATGTCAGGCCGGCCGGCATCGAAGCACGATGATAGATCGCCGCCGGCACCGGCGTACGCGCGCCGGTAACCCGGATCGCGCGCGGCAGCTTGCGCGGGTCGGCTGCAATCGGGCGGTAGGCGCCTTCGTCCAGATGATCGCCGCCGCCGGCACGATGCACCGATCGCAGGTTCACGATCGCCGCTGGCTGTTCCGTCGCATGACCGTAAATGCGATCGTGCCGTGCGAGAAAATCGCGGTACAGCGCGGCAATGGGATCGGGCGCATCCACCGCCAGCGGCACTTCCAGATGATAGGACTGGCCGATGTACCAGACGTCGGCCGAATATTGGATCGACACCGGCAAGCCGCCAATGCTCTCTTCCGCCATCAGGCGGCCACATGTGTCGTCGAGTCCGTCCAGCACGCGGCGGACATCGCCGAACCCGAGCCCATCGAGTGGCCGCGGAAATGCCGTGGCGACCTCGTGCTCGATCGGTGCAGCGAGCAGGCCGGCCGCCGACAGCACGCCAGGATGGCGCGGGATCAGCACGCTGCCGATGCCAAGTTCGGCGGCCAGGGCGGTGGCATGAATCGGACCGGCGCCGCCCAGAGCCACCAACGTGAAGCGGCGCGGATCGAGACCGCGGCGGACCGACACGAGCCGGATGCCTTCGACCATCTGGGCATTCACCACGCGATGAATGCCAAGTGCGGCCGCTTCCACCGACAGGCCGAGTGGTTGCGCAATCGTTCGCTCGATTGCAGCGTATGCCAGCGAGCGGTCCAGCGAAACGGCACCGCCGGCGAAATAGCTTGGATCCAGCCAGCCGAGTACCACCGATGCATCGGTCACCGTCGCCTGCTCGCCACCGCGCGCGTAGCAGGCGGGGCCTGGCTCCGAACCCGCCGAGTGAGGGCCGACACGCAACCCCCCTGCCCCATCGAGCCATGCAACGGACCCACCGCCGGCACCGATTGCATTGACGTCGACCATCGGCACGCGCACGGGAAACCCGGCAATGTTGCCCTGCGCCCGAATGACCGGTTCGCCGCCTTCCACCAGGGCAATGTCGCTCGACGTGCCGCCGACATCGATGGTGATCAGATCGCGATAGCCCGACGAACGCCCGACGATGGCGCCGCCGATCACACCGGCGGCCGGCCCGGACAGGAACAGCCGAACCGGCCGTTTGCGCGCAACCGCAGTGCCCGACAGTCCCCCGCGCGACTGCATGATCTGCAGCGGTGCCGTCACACCTGCTGCCCGCAACCCGTCCTCCAACCGCTCCAGGTAACGGCCGACGACAGGCTTCA
The DNA here is from genome assembly GCA_036265005.1 of Acetobacteraceae bacterium. Lineage (GTDB taxonomy): Bacteria > Pseudomonadota > Alphaproteobacteria > Acetobacterales > Acetobacteraceae > JAMXLO01. Next base: position 30,930 of record DATAPW010000053.1, read on the forward strand.
TATACGCATCGAACGCGGTGACGACAGTGCGTTCATATTCGCGAAATGCCGGATCGACCTCCGATGATAGCGAAACGGGAATTCCCGGATGCGCCGCCTCGATCAGGTCGCGGGTGCGCTGCTCGTGGGCCGGATGCAGGAAGGAGAACAGATAGCAGACCGCGATGGCCTCCGCGCCGTCACCGACCAGTTCCGCCACCGCGCGCCGCACGGCTGCCTCATCCAGCGGAATGATGACATCGCCCTGGGCGGACACCTGTTCGCCCACTTCCTTGCGTTGTGCGCCAGGTGCCAGGAAGACCGGCGTGACCGGCTCCAGCATGATCCGGTGCAGGTCCTGGCGAAGCTGATAGCCAATCTCGAGGATGTCGCGAAAGCCTTGGCTGGTGACCAGGCCGATCCTCGCGCCCTTGCGCTCCAGCACCGCATTGGTGGCAATCGTGGTGCCGTGCAGGAACCGGGTGATATCGGTGGCGGCAATACCCAGGTCGTGCGACAGATGCGTGATGGCATTCAGCACCGCCTGGCTCGGATCGCCACGCGTGGTGGGAATCTTCAGCGTGCGCATCGGTTCGCCGGCACGGCGGCATACGATGTCGGTAAACGTGCCGCCGATATCGACGCCAATATCGACCGAACTTGCAGGGCTTGGCATGCGAGCTGCCGGCCTCCTTCAGTGAACGTACCGCACGGACAGCACGGCAGCCTTGTCGCCGCGCTGGTTGCCACCCCATTGCCGGGATGACAGAAAGCACGCCACGTCCCAACCATAACGAGGCGAGCAGTGCCAGACGAGGGGTTGCATCCGGCAAGACATGCGGGCCCGATCCTGGCGACTCCCAAGCCCTCGGCACGCCGGACACTGGTGCTCGCGGCGTGCCTGATGGCGACCTTCATGGCAGCGGTGGAGAGCACCATCGTTGCCACTGCCATGCCGACCATCGTCGCCGACCTGGGAGGGTTCAGCCTGTTCTCCTGGGTGTTCGCGGTCTACCTGCTGACCCAGGCTGTCAGCATCCCGGTCTATGGCAGGCTCGCAGACGTCTATGGCCGCAAGCGAGTGTTCTACGCCGGCGCCGGGCTGTTCCTGGTCGGCTCGACGCTATGCGGATTCTCGCAGAGCATGGTGTCGCTCATTCTGTTTCGCGCGTTGCAGGGCTTCGGTGCCGGCGGCGTGCAGCCCATCGCCGCCACCATCCTCGGCGACATCTATACCCCGACCGAGCGCGCACACGTGCAGGGCCTGGTATCCAGCGTGTTCGGCGTGGCGGCGGTGCTCGGCCCGTCACTCGGCGCGTTCCTGGTCGAGCAGGTAAGCTGGCAACTGGTGTTCTGGGTCAATCTGCCGATCGGCGTTGCCGCCATCGCCATGGTTGCGGCGTTCCTGCGAGAAGAGGTGGAGCCCCGGCACCGCCGGATCGACTATCTCGGCTCCCTGCTGCTGATGGTGGCGATCACCGCTTTGATGCTGGTGCTGGTGCAGGGCGGCACGCTGCCGCGCATCGCTGCCGTCGGTGTGGCCATCGTGGGGATAGTGGCACTTGTGGTCCTGGTCCTGCACGAGAGCAACATTCCTGAACCGATGCTGCCGGTGGAACTCTGGCGCAGCCGCATCATCCTGGTCGGCAGTCTGGGCGGTGCAGTCATCGCCGCGGTGATGACCGGCGTGTCGGCTTTCCTGCCGACCTATGTGCAGGGCGCGATGGGCCGCAGCCCGACCACCACCGGCATCGTCATTGCGGTCCTGTCGGTGATCTGGGCCACGGCCAGCATCGTGGCGGGCCGGCTGATGGTGCGGACCTCCTATCGGTTGACCGGCGCCATCGGGGCGATCGCCCTGATGCTCGGCTGCGCTATATTGATCGCGCTGGACGAGAGCAACTCGCTGACCTTGGTGAATTTCGGCGCCGCATTGATCGGCGTCGGAATGGGGTTCTGCAACACCACCTTCCTGGTCTCTGTCCAGGCCAGC
>DATAPW010000054.1:0-40963 GCA_036265005.1 Acetobacteraceae bacterium
TGCCTAATACCAAACCTCATTGATGATGACCCATACGTCTCGCCGACTGTCATGGCCGGGCGTGGCCCGGCCATGACAGTGGGATCGATGAGTCGCTATCAACGAGCGTTGGTATAAGTCGGCATCGAACGATGGCTCCGACGTCGCCGGCGACCGGTCGCGTTACCGCGCGTGCAATATCATGTCCAACAATGCACCAGCCGCGCGGCCCGGCTGCCGCTCCACATGGCGCACGACGTAGAAACCCCGCTCCGGCAGCGCGAACGGGACCTGGTGCAGCAGTCCGGCCTCCAGGCTGGGCGCCGCGACCGAGGCAGAGACAGCGGTGGCGCCAAGGCCGGCCTCGACGGCCGAGCGCACCGCTTCGTTGGACGGCAGCTCCAATGAGATCCGCAGCGTGCCAGGAGCGATGCCCAGGTGCTTCAATGCCGACTCGAACTCCGATCGCGTGCCTGACCCTGTTTCACGCAGAACCCACTCGGTCTCGACCAGCTGGGCGGGGTCCAGCCGATCGACCGCCGACCACGGGTGCTCGGCGCCGACGACAATCACCATTTGATCGCGCGCCACCCGCTCGATCCGGAGCAACGCATCATCGACGACGCCCTCGATGAAGCCGATATCCGCGGCGCCTTCGTGGATCGCGGCGGCAACCTGCGCCGTGTTGCCGCTCACCAGGCGAATATCGATCCCCGGATGCGCGCGGTGGAACGCCACCAGATGGCGCGGCAGCCAGTAATCGGCGATGGTCTGGCTGGCCTGCACCGACAGCGTGCCGCGCGTCAGGTTGCCGAGTTCCGCCAGCGTCCGTTCCGCCGCCTCGGCCCTCGCCAGCACGGCGCGCGCCTCGACGAGGAACAGCGCGCCGGCCTCGGTCAGTTCGATACCGCGGCCGACGCGGTGGAACAGCTTCGCGCCGTGGCGCGCCTCCAGTGCCGCGATCGCCGCGCTGACCGCCGACTGCGCCAGGTTGAGCATGGCGGCGGCGCGCGTGACGTGCTGGCGTTCTGCAACTGCGACGAAGACCCGTAGCTGATCCAGCGTCATGCATTCCATGATGCCACAGGCCGGCTCGACCGCGAACGCCGAGCCAGAGCGCGGCGAAGCAGCACATCAGGCAGCCGGGCATGAGCGGCATGCGGGCGATCTGGACCAGCGCCGCCGAACCGCTGATCCGCCCGGTGAAAATCTGCACCGACCGACGAGGAATGCGCTGAAGCTGCGCTGCGACGCCTCGCCCCAGAGCTCCGCACCCGCCCTGGCGCCCTCGATCATCGGCGCGAATTACAGCACGGCCAGCACGCCGATCACCGCGAGGACCAGCGCCATGCATGACCCTTCGGATCGCCGGTCGCGGTTGGTTCGCGACGCATCGCAGCAACCGATGCCCGGCGTCATGCTGTGCGTCGCGGTTTCCGCTGCCGCGACCCCGCCGGAGCGCCTGGAGGCCGCGCTGTCCGGCCGCGCCTCAGGAGCGGCCACGCTTCATCGCGGCGACCAGCGGCTTGCGGACGAACATCCGCCAATCGACCGCGCCGAACGCCACCGCCCCGGCGCCGTAGGCTGCCAGCCCGGCGCCCACCAGCACCGCCAGCGCGCCCATCCGCACCAGGCCATGCAGCGACGTCGCGAACACCGCGTTCTGCGTCAGCCACAGGGCGACACCCATCGCACCTGCCGCCAGCACCATGCCCAATGTCCGGCGCCGAAGTGGCGCGTCCACCCGTAGCAGGCCTCGCCGCGCCAGCATCACGCCAAGCGCGCCCGCGTTGAAGATTGCTGCCAGGCTGGTCGCCAGCGCCGGGCCGATGTGCTGCAGCGGCACCATAAAGGCAATATTCATCGCCAGGTTCAGCACCACCGCGGTGACGCCGATCTTCACCGGCGTCGCAGTGTCGCCGCGCGCGAAGAATCCGGGTGCCAGCACCTTCACCAGCACGAAGGCCGGCAGCCCGACTGCGTAGGCAGCGAGCGCCTGTGCCGACAGGCGCGCACGGTCGGCGTCGAACTCGCCGTGGCCGAACAGCGTCCACATGACCGGATAGGCACTGACCATAAGTGCCAGCGCCGCCGGCAGTGTCAGGAACAGCGCGTACTCGATGGCCCGGTTCAGCGTGCCCAGCGCCGCTTCGCCCTCGCCGGCGCGCACCTGCCGTGACAGCAGCGGCAGGAGGGCTGTCCCGACCGCGGTGCCGATGACGCCCAGCGGCAGTTGCTGCACCCGGTCGGCATAGTACAGCAGCGATACCGTTCCGGCCGGCAGCAGGCTCGCGATGATCACATCGACTGCCAGGTTGAGCTGCGTCACGCCGGCGCCGAGCAGTCCCGGCACCATCCGCCGCAGCAGCAGTCGCATCCGCGGCGTCAGCCTGGGGCGCGGCAGGGCCAGCGGCATGCCGGCCCGTTGCGACGCCCACAGCAGCAGCGCCAGTTGCGCCACCCCGGATATCGTCACGCCCCACGACAACGCATGGCCTGCGGTCGGCACGTAGGGCGTCAGCCCCAGCATGCAGGCGATCGAGATCACGTTGTAGAGCAGGTAGGACGCCGAGGCGGCGGTGAAGCGCTCGAGCCCGTTCAGCACGCCCGACACCAGGGCGGCCAGGCAGATCAGCAGCAGGTACGGGAAGGTGATTCGCGACAGCGCCACGGCAAGGGCGAACTTCTCCGGGATCGCCGCGAAGCCGGGCGCCAGCACCGCCATCATCTGCGGCATGAAGGCCTCGCCGGCGATCGTCAGCAGCGCCAGCCAGAAGGTCATCACGGCAAACGCCTCGGTGGCGAACTGCCGCGCGGCCTGCGGTCCCTCGGCGGCGAGCAGGCCGGAGAATTCCGGGACGAACGCCACGTTGAAGGCACCTTCGCCGAACAGCCGGCGGAACATGTTGGGCAGCTTCTGCGCGACGAAGAACGCATCGGCGATCGGGCCGGCGCCAAGCAGCGCCGCGATCAGCATGTCGCGCACAAATCCCAGCACGCGGCTAGCCATGGTCCAGCCGCCAACAGTCAGCATGCCTCGAAGCATGGCGCGGTCTAGCGCATTGCGCCGCGTCGCGTCATTCGTCCCGTCGCGGCCGTGCCAACAGCCGCGCGATCGCCTCGGGGAGCGTGGTACGGCCGGCGAGCAGCTCCGCCACGGCGGCGCAGATCGGCAGATCGACGCCGGCCGCCCGCGCGACCAGCGCCGGCGCCGTGGCGACCCCCTCGGTCACCGCGCTGCGTGAGGCCAGCACTTCTGCCAGCGCCTCGCCGCGCCCCAGCGCCAGCCCGAGGCTGTAGTTGCGGCTGGCCGGTCCGGTGCAGGTCAGCAGCAGGTCGCCCAGGCCGGACAGCCCCATCACCGTCTCGGCGCGACCGCCCAGCGCCACTGCGAGCCGCGACAGTTCGGCCAGGCCGCGGGTGATCAGCGCGGCGCGGGCGGTCTCGCCGAGGCCGGCGCCGACCACCGCGCCCGCCGCGATGGCCACCACGTTCTTCGCCGCCCCGCCGACCTGCGCGCCGACCGTGTCGTCGTTGCCGTACAGCCGGAACGACGACGTGGCGAGCAGCGTTGAGATCCGGTCGCGCAGCGCAGGGTCGCCGGCGGCGATCACCGCGGCGGCGGGCAGGCCGGCGGCGATCTCGTGGGCGAAGTTCGGCCCGGTCAGCACGCCGGCCGGCGCAGCGGGTCGCTGTTCCGCCGCGACTTCCAGCGGCAGGCGCAGCGTGCCGGCTTCGACGCCCTTGATGCACACCACCAGGGGCGCCGCCGGCAGGGCGAGGCGTGTCAGCACGGCGCGCAGGTGCTGCATCGGCACCGCCAGCAGGACGACGTCGGCGCTATCCGGCAGCGCCTGGACGACCTGCACCGCGTCGTGCAGGCGGCGGCCGGGCAGCCGCGGGTTCTCGCGGCTCGCCGCGATCGCCTCCGCCCGCGCCGGATCGCGCGCCCACAGGGCGACGCTGTTGCCGGCCCGCGCCGCCTGGATGGCGAGCGCGGTGCCCCAGGCGCCGGCGCCGATGACCGCCACGTTACTCATCGGCCAGCCGGTCGATGCTGACGGCTTCGCCAGCCTCGCGGCTGCCCAGGCGATCCAGCAAAGCGGCGAGGATCGGCTGCACCTCCTGCTCGAAGCGGTACGGCGGATTGATCACCAGCACGCCGCAGCCGTTCAGCCGCGACGCATCGACCGGCTCGCGCAGGCAGAGTTCGGCCGCGACGATGTCGCGGATGCCGCTGTCCTGCAGCTTGGTGCGAAACTGGCGAACCGGCGCCCGATGCTTGATCGGGTACCAGGCGGCGAACACGCCGGTGCCGAACCGGGGATGGCCGGCTGCCAGGCCGGTCGCGAGGTCGGAAAATTCCTGCGGATCCTCGAACGGCGGATCGATCAGGACGAGGCCGCGGCGCTGCTTGGGCGGCAGCAGCGCTCCCAGGGCCTCCCAGGCGTCGCGATGATGCACCGCGACCTGGCGATCATGCGCGAAGTGCCGGCGCAGCAGCGCGTAGTCCTCGGGGTGCAGTTCACAGCACGCCATACGGTCATCGGGGCGCAGCAGGGCGCGGGTCAGCGCCGGCGAGCCGGGATACAGGCCGACCGAGCGCACCAGGCCGACATAGTCGCCCAGCGCCGGCGGCGGCCGGTCGAGCAATCTGGCGATGCCCTTCCACCACTCGCCGGTCTGGAGCGCCGGACCGCTCTCCAGGTCGTAGCGGCCGACGCCGGCATGGGTATCCAGGACGAACAGCGGCGCCGGCTTGCGCAGCAATGCGCGCAGCAGCCACACCAGCACCGCATGCTTGGTGCAGTCGGCGAAGTTGCCGGCATGGAAGGCGTGGCGGTAGTTCACGCAGCCGCCCCCGCGTCCAGCGGCCAGCGCGGGCGCGGCGCGAAATCCAAATCGTCGGCCAGCCCAAGGCGAAGCCGCTCGATCGCGGTCCACGCCACCATCACCGCGTTGTCGGTGCACAGCCGCACCGGCGGCGCGATCAGGGCAAAGCCGGCTGCCTCCGCAGCTGCCGCCAGCGCCGCCCGCACCACCCCGTTGGCCGCCACGCCGCCGGCGACCACCAGCAAGCCCACACCCGGCGCCCGCGCACGCATCATCGCCATGGCATGCGAGGCACGATCCGCCAGCACCTCGGCAACCGCTCGCTGGAAGCTCGCGGCGATATCAGCCGCCGCCTGCGTCGCCAACGCGCCCGGTGCGTGCCGCGCAACCTCATGCGCCACCGCGGTCTTCAGCCCGGAGAAGCTGAAATCGCAGCCTGGCCTGCCCAGCAACGGCCGCGGGAACGCGTGGCGCCGGGGGTCGCCGCCGGCCGCCAGCGCCTCCAGCGCGGGGCCGCCCGGCCAGCCCAGGCCCAGCAGCTTGGCGACCTTGTCGAACGCCTCGCCGGCCGCATCGTCCATCGTGCCGCCCAGCAGGACATGGCGCCCGACCCCCTCGACCGCCACGCACTGGCAATGGCCGCCGGAGACCAGCAACAGCAAATAGGGAAATGCGGCGCCGCCCGGCACCAGGCCCGGCAGCCTGGCGGTCAGCGCATGCGCCTCCAGGTGGTTCACCGCCACGTAGGGCAGCCGGTGGGCGATCGCGATGCCCTTGGCGAACTGGCTGCCGACGATCAGGCCGCCGATCAGCCCGGGCCCGCCGCTCGCGGCGACGCCGCCCAGTTCGGCAAAGCCGACGCCGGCGCGCTGCATCACACGCTTCACCTGCTCCGGCAGAATTGCCAGATGCGCCCGTGCGGCGATTTCCGGCACGACGCCCCCATATGGTGCGTGCTCGCTCTCCTGGCTCAACACGGAATCCGCCAGCACATGTCCGGACTCGTCCAGCACCGCCGCCGCTGTTTCATCACAGGAGCTCTCGATGCCCAGTACCGGGCCCATCCGTGATATCCCTACTAGCCTCGTATCGACCAATGAGTAATAGGACGTGGCCATGACCGCCGCCATGCCACACCAACAACCCGCCACCGGGATGCAACACCCCAGAGTGAAGCCGCACCAGCGCGAGCTGCCGCTGCGCGTCGGCACCCGCGGCTCGCCGCTCGCGCTGGTCCAGACCCGGGGCTTCCTCGATGTACTCACCCGGTTCTGCCCGGTGCTGCGCACCCTCGATGTGTTCGAGGAGCACGCCATCCGCACCACGGGCGACGCGGTGCAGGACCGCCGCCTGGCGGACATCGGCGGCAAAGGGCTGTTCGCCAAGGAAATCCACGAAGCGCTGGCCGACGGCCGGATCGACTTCGCGGTGCACAGCCTGAAGGACCTTGAGACCGAACTGCCGCCGGGCATCGTGTTGGCCTGCACGCTGCGGCGGGAGGATGCGCGTGACGCCCTGATCCTGGGCCCGGACTGCGAGCCGGCGGACCCGGCCGACCCGTTTGCCTGCCTGCCCGACGGCGCCGTCATCGGCACCTCCTCCGTCCGCCGCCAGGCGCAGATGCTGCACGCCCGCCCCGATCTGGCGATCACCACGCTGCGCGGCAATGTGCAGACCAGGCTGGCCAAGCTGGAGGCCCGCGCCTGCACCGCGTCGCTGCTCGCCTATGCCGGCCTGAAGCGCCTCGGCATGGAGGACCGGGCCTCCCTGGTGATCGATCCCGACGCCATGGTGCCGGCCGCCGGCCAGGGCATCGTCGGCGTCACCGTGCGCGCTGACGACATCGAATTGCTGGAGCTGCTCGCAGCGATCGAGGATCCCGAGGCCAAGGCGGTCTCTACCGCCGAACGCGCCATGCTGATGCTGTTGGATGGCTCCTGCCGCACGCCGATCGGCGGTCATGCCAGGCTGCTGCCGAATGGCGAGCTGCACCTGACCGGGCTGGTGGCGCGCAGCGACGGCTCGTTCCTGCTCAAGCGCAGCCTGCACGGCACGGTGCGCGACGCCGAACGGATCGGCAGCGAACTGGGCGCCAGCCTGCGCGCCGATAGCCCGCGGGACATCTTTGCCTGACCCCGGGACAGGACCTGACGCCGGGACAGGCGTTCTGATCACCCGCCCGGAACCGGGAGCCAGCGAGACTGCCGCGCGCCTGGTCGATCTCGGCTTCCGGCCGGTGGTTGCCCCGGTGCTGGAGATCCACGCCCTGCCCTGCCGGCTGGCAGCGGCCGGTCGGCTGCAGGCCACTGTCGTCGCCAGCGGCAATGCCATCGGACCGCTGCTGGCGGAGTTTCACCGGCTGCCATTGTTCGCCGTCGGCGAGGCGACCGCATCCCGCGCCCGGGCCGCCGGCTTTACCCAGGTCTGCAGCGCCGACGGCGACGCCAACGCGCTCGCTGCCCTGGTGCGGCGGCAGGCGCATCCCAAGGCCGGCCCGCTGCTGCTGGCCACCGGTCGCGCCCAGGGCCACGGGCTCGCGGCCAGCCTGCGCTCGCTCGGCTTCCGGGTCATTCGGCGGGCCGTCTACGCCGCTGACCCGGTGGCAACGCTGCCTGAACCGGCGCTCCGCTCCCTGGCCGCCGGCAACGTCATCGCCGCCTTGTTCTTCTCGGCCGAGACCGCACGCCATTGTGTCCGCCTGCTGCGACGTGCGGCGCTGCATGACGCCGTCAACACGGTGGATGCGCTGGCTATCGGTCGGCCCTGCGCCGTGGCATTACAGCCTCTGCCATGGCGTCGCATCCGCGTCGCCGACCGGCCGACCCAGGATGCGATGCTGGCGCTGTTGCGATGACCGAACCCCCTGCCCTGCCGCCACCGGAACCGCACGACGAGCCGGTGCCAGATCCGGTGCCGCCCGAGCCCCCCAGGCGGCCGCTGCTGCCCTGGCTGTCGGCCGCCGGGTTCGTTGTCCTGGCGGCGGCGCTGTTCCTGGTCTGGCAGCACCCCCTGCAGCCGCCGGCGACGGAAGCCGAAACCCAGGCGCGACAGATTGCCGCGCTGGACGCGCGGGTCGCACGGCTGGAGCAGCGGCCGGCGCCGCAGGCGCCGGATCTGGCGCCGCTTGCCGCACGGGTGGCCGCCCTCGAGCAGCGCCCGCCGGCCGCGTCCGCATCGTCCGGCCAGACGCCTGACCTGGCGCCGCTGGCGGCCCGCGTGGCCGTCCTGGAACAGCACCAGGGTGCGAGCCCCAATCCCGGCCCCAGCCCCAACCTGGTGCCGCTCGAAGCGCGCATCGCGGCCCTGGAGGCGAAGCAGCCGGCGGACAGCCAGTTGCCCGGCCGCATCGACGCGCTGTCTGCGCGGGCCGATTCGTTCGGCACTGCGCTGCAGGCGCTGCAGTCAGACGTTCCGCGCCGCCTCGACGCCGACGAAGCGCGGCTGGTAGCGGTGGACCGCGTCGCCACCCAGGTTGCCACACTGACCGAGCGGACCGCCCGCCTCGCCCGCGTACAGGCCGCGCAACTGGCGCTGGACGCCGGCCAGCCGCTTGGCGACGTGCAGGGCGCGCCACCGGCGCTGGCCCGCTTCGCCAATGCCGCCGCACCGACCGAGGCCGGGTTGCGGCTGGCCTTCCCGCCGGCGGCACAGGCCGCGCTGGCGGCGGCGCACCCCCGTTCCGACGGCAAGCCTCTGCTGGCGCGGGTGTGGGCCCAGGCGCAGGACCTCGTGACCATTCGCCAGGGTGACCGCGTGCTGGTCGGCGACCCGACGGCTGGCATCCTTGAGCGCGCCCACGCCGCGCTGGAGGCCGGGGACCTGGCCGGCGCCGCGGCGGCGGTCGCGTCGCTCGACGGTCCCTCGGCACAGGCCATGGCGGCCTGGCTGGCCGATGCGCGCGGGCTGCTGGAGGCGAGGGCCGCGCTCGCCCAATGGGCTGCGCACGGCTGATGCGCCGCGTCATCCTCGTGTTGCTGGTTGCCGGGGTGGTGCTTGCCCTGGCGTGGGAATTGGCCAGCCTGCCCGGCCGGGTCAGCGCCAGCGTCGGCAATGTCAGCTTCGAAGCCGCCACACCGGTGGTGGCGCTCGGCCTGCTGCTGCTGTTCGCCGTGCTCTACGCGCTGCTGCGCCTGCTCGGAGCGATGTTTCGCCTGCCCGCCACGCTGCACGAGCGGCAGGCGGTGCGCCGCCGGCGCCATGGCGATGTCGCGGTGACCCGCACGCTGCTGGCGCTGGCCGCCGGCGAGAAGGGTGACGCACGCCGCGAGGCCAACCGCGCCCGGCGGATGCTGGGCGACACGCCGCAGACCTTGCTGCTGGCCGCCGAGGCCGGCCGGATTGCCGGCCGCACCGACGAGGCGGAATCCGCATTCCGCACCCTGGCGGAGCGCGACGATGCGGCCTTCCTCGGCCTGCGCGGGCTGCTGCGGCAGGCCATCGAGCGCGAGGACTGGGCGGAGGCGGCCGTGCTGGCGCGGCAGGCCGAAGCCACCCAACCGGGGGCGATCTGGCTGCGCCATGAGCGGGCGCGGCTCGCCGTGCGCGCCGGCGACTGGTCGGATGCGTTGGCGCTGGCGGATGCCGATGCCCCCAAGGCTGCCCTCGCCGCGGCGGCCGCCGAGGCGGAACCGGATCCGGCGCGGGCGCTGCGCCTGGCAAGGCAGGCCTGGCGAGGTGATCCGTCGCTGGCCCCCGCGGCGCTGGCCTATGCCAGCCGGTTGCGCGCGGCCGGGCGGGAAAGCCGGGCCCTGGCCGCGATCCGCCATAGCTGGAGCATCGCGCCGCAGCCGGACCTGGCGGAGTTCGCCCTGGCGCCGATCACCGACAAGCTCGAGCGGATGCAGGCTGCGCAGCGGCTGACCGAGGCCAACCCGCAGCACGCCGAAAGCCGCCTGCTGCTGGCGCGGACCGCGTTGGACGCGGGCCTGACCGGCGAGGCGCGCCGGCATGCCGAGGCAGCGCGGGCGGCCGGGCTGGACCAGCGCCGGCTGTGGCTGCTGCTGGCGGAAATCGAGGAGATCGAGGGCGGCGACACCGAGGCTGGCCGGCTCGCCCAGCGCGATGCGTTGCGCCATGCCGCAACCGCCGATCCCGATCCGCAGTGGCGCTGCACCGCCTGCCACACGGCGCATGCCGCCTGGCACCCGAGCTGCCCGGACTGCTTCACCGTCGGCAGCCTGCAATGGAGCAGCGAACCCACCGCCACACCTGTGGTGCAGGTGCTGCCGAGTGTCACGCTGCTGCCCTGAGGCTGTGGCCGGCGGCCTACCGGTCGTGCCGTGTGGCTTCCGGGGCGCGGGCTTCCTCCAGCGGTTCCGCCAGCGGTTTCGGACAAGGGGCGAGCGCCAGGTACGGCTTTGGATCAACCGCGTGACCGTCGAGCCGCACTTCGAAATGCACGTGCGGGCCTTGGGCCCGTCCGGTCATGCCGACCCGGCCGATGACCTGGCCCACGGCCACCGCCGCGCCGGGGGAAATGCCGGGCGCGAACTCCGACATGTGCGCGTAACGCGTGATCACGCCGTCGGTGTGGCGGATATCGACGATGTTGCCGTAGGCGAAATACCAGCCGGCATAGACCACGTTGCCGCCGGCTGCGGCGCGGATCGGTGTGCCGAACGGCGCCATCAGGTCGATGCCGGTATGGCCATGTCCAAAGCCGCGGGATATCTCGCGCAGTTGCTGCGGCGGCATCAGCATTGCGCCGCAGGCTGAGTCACCCCTGGGAGCCCCCTGGGCGGCAAAGGCGAGGCACAGTGCGATCAGGAGGGCTGCCGCACGCATCGCGGCAGATAACAGGGAAGTGAAAGACGAGTCGAGTCCGCGGTAGCGGAGCACCGCAGCTAGTTCAACCTGGCGTAGTGCTTCGTCGGTGGAATCTTGCCACCGGCATCCAGCATGTCGGCCGGGGTGCGATGGACGCCGCCATTGCATTGCGGCACGCCCAGATAAGGCGCCGGGTCGACCGGGCGGCCCGCCAGTAGCATCTCGAAATACAAGTGCATGCCATAGGTCACGCCGGATTGGCCGACGACGCCGAGTCTCTCACCCGCCGCGAGCGTGGTCTTGCCTTCCGCCAGGGCCGGCGTGACCATGCCGAGATGGCTGTAGATGCCGACAAACCCGTCGTGCTGCACCAGTACCTCGAGGCCGCCGGGGCCCTTACGCTGAATCCGCATGACCCTGCCCGCCGCCGTCGCGAGCACCGGCGCACCGGCCGGCGCCGGCATGTCCACGCCATAATGGTAGGTGCCGGCCAGTGGCCGGTTGGGCAGCACCCGCGGACCGAACGGCGACGAGATGCACGCCGAACTGACCGGCGCCAGCAGCGTCGCTTCCGGTTTCGCCTGACTCGTTGCGGCACCGGGCCGCGGCAGCAACAGCACGAACACGGCAGCGAAAGCGGACAGGGCACGCATTGGCATTGATTCAACCCGGTGATGCGAGCGGAGCGGCGGATCGATCAACCATCGCAACTTCGGTGAGTCGAGTCGCAAGCGCGTGTCACAAGACACGAGAGGGTGAGGCGGTCATTCCGCAAACCGCCTGATCGCGTCGGTGTCGAAACTGAATCCCCAGCCCGGGCGATCCGGCACGATCGCATCGCCGTGCGCATCGAGTTCGATGCGTTCGCGATAGATCGCCTCGAACCACGGCATGTGCTCGAGGAAATAGCCGCCGGGCAGCGACGCGAGCAGCGCCAGGCTCATTTCCGGGAACAGATGCGAGGCACAGGGGATGTGGAATGCCTCGCACAGATGGCCGGCCTTGAGGAATTCGCTCGGACCGCCCATGCGCTGCAGGTCGGGCATCAGCACATCCGCCGAGCGTGCCTCCAGCATCTGCAGTATGCCGCGATGTGTATACACCGTTTCGCCCGATGCCAGTGGCGTGTCGAGCGCCGCGGCAACCTGCGCCTCGCCTTCGTGGTCATGGCAGATCACCGGTTCCTCGAACCAGGTCAGGTTCAGGTCCTCCATCATGCGGCCGATGCGGATCGCCTGCTTGACGCTCATCTGCTGGTTGGCGTCGACCATCAGGGCGATATCGGGCCCCACCGCCTCGCGCACCGCGCGCACGCGCGCCACCATCCGCTCCGGCTCGGTCGGCCCGACGCGTGTCTTCATGGCGCGGAAGCCGCGCTCGACGAAGCCGCGTGCTTCCTTCTGCAATGTGTCGAGCGAACTGCCGAGCCACAGGCCGCCGCTGGCATAGACCGGCACAGACGCGCGGCATGCGCCGATCAGGTGCGCGACGTTGAGCCCGGCCGCCTTGCCCCGCAGATCCCACAGCGCGTTGTCGATCGCGGCGAGGCCGACGATGGAGACGCCCTCGTAGCCGAGGAAGTTCAGCTCCCTCCATGCAAGCGCGTTGACGCTGCCGCCGAGGCGAAGGTCGAGACCGACGACGAGGTCCTCGAGATTGCGCACCATCTCATGGATCACGCCGAGATGCCGGTTGTTGATGGTCGTCACCAGCCCTTCGCCGGTGATGCCCTGATCGGTATCGAGGAAAGTCAGCACGCAATCGGCGGACCGGATGACGCCGAGGATGGCGGTCTGGATCGGCGGCTCGATCGGCAGGTGCACGACCTGCGTGCGCAGTCGGGTGATCTTCATGCCGGCGAGCCTTACGCGCGATGCACGGTGGGTTCGGCCAACTGGTAGCGGCGCATGATGTCGGGGTCCGGATCGCAGCCGAGACCCGGTCCATCCGGCAGTTTCACCTTGCCGTCCTGCGCCACGACCAGATCGTGGAAGGGGCTGGCCTCAAGATCGATGAACAGCCGCTCGAACGGCACATCCGGTGCAATTGTCGCGTTGACATGCAGCGAGGCGAGGAAGCCCGGGCCAAAATACGCGTTGTGCGGCACCACGCGAACGCCGTGCGCTTTCGCCAGCGCGGCAATCTCCAGCATCGCCGACGGACCGCCGATCTTGATCACGCTGGGCTGCGCGACGTCGATCGCACCGGCCTCGAATGCGGCGAGGAAATCATGCAGGCCGGCAGCATTCTCGCCGGCGGCGATCGGGATGCCGCCCTCGCGGCGCACGCGTGCGAGGCCGGCGTGGTCGCCCGGCGGCGAGACCGGTTCCTCCAGCCAGGTCAGGTCGCAGTCGCGCATGCGACGCGCCATGTCGATCGCCTGCCAGACGGTCCACGGACAGTTGGTGTCCACCATCAGCCGCGCATCGGGGCCGATCGCCTGCCGCGCGGCGCGCACCTCGGGCACGGTGATCTCGTGCAGCTTGATGTCGCGATAGCCGCGCCCAACGGCGCGTTCGCAGGCGGCGGCGACCATCGACGCTTCGCCATAGCGCAGCAGGCTGGCGTAGGTGGTGAGTTGCGCGGCGGGCGTTGCGCCGAACATCCGCCACAGCGGAAGATTGGCGGCCTTGCCGGCGATATCCCACAGCGCGATGTCGAGCGCCGACAACGCGAACACGTGTGCACCGTTGCGGCCGAAGCCGTGGAACGCCTTCGACAGGCGCGCGCGAAGGCCGCCGATGTCGCGCGCGTCCTGGCCGAGAACTGCGGGCGCGAGCTGGGTATCCAGCACGGCCTTGGTGGTTGCGGCGGAGGCATGGCCGAATGCTTCGCCCCAGCCTTCCAGCCCCTGGTCGGTCACGATGCGCAGCCATACCGTGTTCATCGATTGCCAGTTCAGGCCGCCGACCTGCGCGGGCTTGCCGCCCATGTCGAATGGGATGCGCGTCCAGTTGGTCTCGACTGCGATGATCTTCATGCCTGCCCTCCGCTTCGCGCGGCATCCTGCGCAGATTGCCGCACGGAGGCCAGAGCATCATCGCGGCTTCCCAGAGTCAGGGAATCCAGAGTCAGGGAATCCAGAGTCGGGGAATCCAGAGTCGGGGAATCCAGAGTCAGGGAATCCAGAGTCAGGGAATGACGTCGGCCAGCGCCTTCTGCGTGGCCGCCAGTCCCCGTCCGGCACGATCCGCTTCGAGGAACAGCGGCCTGCCGCGGCTCTCCTCGTAGAGGCGACCGAGATACTCCCCGAGGATTCCCAGCATGAAGAATTGCAGCCCGCTGATGAAGCCAAGTGCGGCCATCAGGCTGGTCCAGCCCGGCACGGTCTCGCCGAGCAGCCAGGCGATCATCGAGTAGATCCCAAAGCACAGGCTGAACAGGGCCGCCAGCACGCCGGTCGCCGTCGCCACCTGAAGCGGGCGGCGCGAAAAGCCGGTGATCGCATCGCTGGCAAACCGCAGCATGCGGCCCAGCGAGAATTTGGTGTTGCCCGCATAGCGCGCGTCGCGATCGTACAGCATCGGCACCTGCCGTCCGCCGATCCAGGCAACCATGCCACGCAGGAAGCGATGATGCTCCGGCATGGCCGTCAGCAGGTCGGCCACGCGTCGGTTGATCAAGCGGAAGTCTCCGGCGTCCCACGGGATCTCGACATCCGACAGCCAGCCGATGACGCGATAGAAGGCGGCGGCGGTGGCGCGCTTGAACAGCGTCTCGCCATTGCGATGACGCCGCCGGCCATAGACCACGTCGGCGGCTTCGGCACGCATCGATGCGATCATCGCCGGCAGCAGTTCCGGAGGATCCTGCAGGTCGGCGTCGATCAGCAGGATGAGTTGCCCGGTGCAGGCCGCCACGCCGGCCGACAGCGCAAGCTGGTGGCCATGGTTGCGGCGCAGGCGGACGCCGAGTACGCGCGGATCCAGCGCAGCCGCCGCCACGATCATCGGCCAGGTCGCATCGCGTGAGCCATCGTCCACCAGCACGATCTCGTACGGACACTCCAGGCCATTGCAGACCGCGCGCATGCGGCGCAGGAATTCCGGCAGCACCTGCTGCTCGTTGAAGCATGGCGCGACGACGGACAGGCTGGGCGGCCGTTCGCTCATCGGCGGCAACCGCGGATCACAGTGGCTTTCGACGGTAGCCAGGCGGCGGCATCGGGTTCCCCCAGGATTGCGACGTCAGGCAACAACGCTCGGAACAATCCGTTACGCGCGATCCGATGTGATGTCGATTCAATTCGCCGATCGGATCGCTGCCGGTACCATGGACGCTGCGGCGCGGTTTTCCTACCAAGGGCGTCGCATCGGCAGCACAAGGTCCGCATCCCGTGATTTGGCGTCTCGTGCCGACATTGCGCATCCGCCACCAAGGGCTCGCCCCTGACCTCGCGCGCCTGCCCATCGACCTCAACCTGCGTGCGGTCAGCCTGGCGGAAGGATTGCGCGCGGCATTGTCGGTCGCGGTGATCATCGCCCTCAACGAGCCGCTCGACTGGAACTCGCTGCGCGAGGCGGCGTTAGCCGCGCTGCTGACCTGCCTCTGCGATCCCGGCGGCCCGATCCGGCGGCGCGTCCCGGTGCTGCTGGGCTTCACCGTGCTGGGCGCGCTGATCACCGCAGGGGTCGGGCTTGCGCACAACCTCGGCATGCCGGTGGCGCTGCCCCTCGGGGCATTCGGACTCTTCGCGCTGTCGCTCTCACGCATCTACGGCCAGGCCGCCCTGCAACTTGGCGCCCTGCTCTCGACGGTGCTGATCCTGGCGCTCGACCGCCCGCTGCCGGACCTGGCGAGCGCCGGCGCGCTCGCGGCGGGTTTCGGCAGCGGCGGGCTGTGGGCGACGCTGCTCACCCTGGTGATCTGGCGCGTGCATCCGTTCCTTCCGGCGCTCCGCGCGGTGGCCGAGGTATACCGGACGCTGGCCGAGTTGGCCGGCGACCTGTACGCCATGCTGTCGGTGGGCGCCGATGAACAAGCGCAATGGGAGGTGCATGCCCGCGAGCATCGCCGCGCGGTGCGCGAGGCGATCGAGGCGGCACGCGGCGTCGTGTTCGATACCGTACGGGCTCGCGGCGTCGCGGGGTCGCGCGGCGGCCACAGCCTGATCCGCCTGGAAGCCGCCGACCAGATGTTCGGTGCGCTGGTTGCATTGGCCGAACTCGCCGAGCACGGTACGCCGCTGGAGCACCGTGCGGCGTTGCGCCTGCTGCGCCGGCTGCGGCCGCTGCTGGAAATACTCGGCCGGGCCGTCGTCACCGAGGACGCCGGGCAGGACCCGCGGATCGGCCGCGCCATCGACGCCATGTCCGCCGAGACGGCGATGCTGCCCGAATCCGACCCGTTGCAGCCGATCGCGCAGCGCCTGGTCGAGCGGCTGCGCATCGCCCACACCCTGGCGCTGCCGCAGAATTTCCTGCCCGGCGTCGATCCATCCGGCCGGCCGCTGCCGCTGCGGCAACGCGCGCTGCAGCCGCTGCGCGCCAACCTCGACTGGCAGTCACCGGCGCTGCGCCATGCCCTGCGCACGGCGGTGGTGGCAACGCCGGCGCTGGCATTCACCATGCTCTGGTTCAATCCGTACGATCACTGGCTGACCATCACCATCGTCGCGACGATGCAGCCGTATTTCGCACTGACCTATGCGCGGGCGCTGGAGCGGATCATCGGGACGGCGCTGGGCGGCCTGGTGGCGGCGCTGGTCGGCCTGCTGTTTACCACGCCGCTAGCAATGGCCGCGGCGATGTTTCCGCTCGCGGTGGTGGCACTGTCGGTCCGCGCGGTGAGCGTCAGCCTGTTCATGGCGACATTGACCCCGCTGATCGTGCTGCTGGTGGAGACCGGCCAGCGCGGCACCAGCGAATGGCTGATCGCCGCAGTGCGCTTCGCCCTGACCACACTCGGCGGGATGCTCGCGGTGGCAGCCAATTTCCTGCTGTGGCCGAGTCTGGAACCCGATCGCCTGGGCCAGGAGGCGCGTAGCGCGATCGGCGCGCACGGCGCCTACGCTGATGCGGCGCTGGGGTTCCGCAGCGGCGAGGTCCCCGCCAGGTCGGTGGACCTCACGCGACGTGCCGCCGGCGTTGCGACCAACAGCCTGGAGGCATCGATCAGCCGTGCGCTGACCGAACCCGGCGCGGCGGGACGCGACCGGCTGGAGGCGGCCCTGGTGATCGACGCCGCACTGCGCCGCTTCGCCGGACGGCTGGCCGCCATGCAGCTCGATCCAGGCCTTGCGGCGGCGCTGTCACCCGAGGCGTTGGCCGCCTGGCGCGGCTGGATCGGCGGCGCGATGCAGGCGCTGGCGGCGGGGACGACGGCATTGAAGCCGCGGCCGAGCACGGCCGAGGTGGACTCGCTGCTGCGCATCGCGCGCCAGATCGAACTGATGGCGGGATCGATGGAGCGGCTGGTGGGGTGACCGAAGGTTTGCCGCTATAACGTGGCCAATAGACAATGTCCGCGTGATACGGGACGCTCGGTACCCATGAATGACAGTCCATTCCCGGCGCTCGAACTCTTCGAGGCGCGCGTTCGCCGCAACCTTGGCCGCGTGATGTTCACCGCGCGCTGGATCATGGCGCCGATGTATCTCGGCCTGCTGGTCGCGCTGGTACTCGTCGTGGTGAAATTCGTGCAGAAGCTGGCGCAGGCCGTGCCGGGCTATCTCGCGCTGTCCAGCAACGAGGCGATCTTCCTGGTGCTCACGCTGGTGGACCTGTCGCTGGTCGCCAACCTCGTCGTCATCGTCATGTTCGCCGGCTGGGAGAACTATGTCGGCAGGCTGCTGGCCGCGCGATCGGACGAGCAGCCGGACTGGCTGGGCGGCCTGAACTTCAGTGCCCTGAAGCTGAAGCTGATCGGCTCGATCGTGGCGATCGCCGCCATCCAGATCCTGGAGACCTTCGTCCACATCGACGAAGTGAAGCCGCAGGAAGCCGCCTGGCAACTGGCCATCCTGCTCGGCATCGCCATGGTTGGCGTATTGCTGGCACTGACGGACCGGCTGAGCGAAAGGAAGTAGTAAGATGCAGGTTGGCATCCAGTTCTTTCCCGATATCGGGCCGGAGGTGAAATCCGCGCGCGACTACTGGCAGGAAGCGCTGACGCTGGTCGGCCTGTGCGACCGCTACGGCTACAGCCATGTCCGCACCGTAGAGCATTACTTCCATCCGTATGGCGGCTACAGCCCCAATCCCGTGGTGTTCCTTGCCGCCGCGGCGCAGGTGACGAAGCGCGCGCGGCTGGTTACCGGCGCGGTCCTGCCGGCGTTCAACAATCCGCTGAAACTGGCGGGCGAACTGGCGATGCTGGACGCTCTGTGCAACGGCCGGCTCGACATCGGCTTTGCCCGTGCCTTCCTGCCGCACGAATTTTCCCGCTTCGGCGTCAAGCTGGATGAAAGCCGCGCGCGGTTCGACGAGGGCATGGAGCAAGTGCGACTGCTGTTGGAACAGGAGAACGTCACGGCCAAGGGACGCTTCCACAGCTTCCGCAACATCACCTCGCTGCCGCGGCCGACGCAAAAGCCGCGGCCGCCCTTCTATGTCGCCGCGCTGGCGACCAGGGAGTCGTTCGAGCGTGCGGGCGCCGCGGGCCACGGCATCATGGCGATCCCGATGGCCGGCGGCGCGATGGCCGAACTGATCAACCTCTATCGCGATGCGTGGCGGCGTGCCGGGCACGACGGCACCGGCACGGTGATGCTGGCCTTCCACATGTTCTGCCACGACGACCAGGCGACGGCAGAGCGCATCGCGCGCGAGCCGTTGAACCGCTATCTGCATTCGCTGGTCGCCGCCGCATCGGACTGGATGTCGGGCGAGAGTTCCGCCGACTATCCCGGCTACGACAAGGTGATCGCCGCGCTGGCGCAGGAGGATTTCGACACGCAGGTTGAGAAGTGCGCGGCATGGGTGGGAACGCCGCAACGCATCCTGGAAACCGTGGCCAGCTACCGCGAGCAGATCGGCGACTTCGAGATCGCCTCGCTGCAGGTGAACTTCAACGACATCGAGCTTGCGGATGCGACGGCGTCGATGCGGCTGTTCGGCGAGAAGGTGCTGCCCCGCCTGCCACGCCTATGACCCGATGTGTTGTGAGACATCTGTTCAGCCACAGCCGCGTACGCGGTCGGCCCATGGGGTGGACCGATGGGTGCAGAACACATGAAATACCGCGGACTGCAGGCAATCGACGTCCGCCAGGTCAACCTCGTGGCCGTCCATCAGGTGGATCCGGTAGTCGTAGCCCTTCAGCAGCCGCACCACGCCATCGGCCGATCCGTCGAACATCGGCAGCCAGGGGCCGTGAATCTCGACATGCAGGTCCGGCTTGAAATAGTCGAGCGTCCTGGCCAGACCGGTCAGCACCTGCTGCTCGTAGCCTTCGACATCGATCTTGATCATGTCGGGCACGAAGCGCTGGTCGGCGACGATGTCGTCGCCCGCCATGACCTTCACCAGGCTCGGTTCGCTCCGATCGTTGATGAGGTCGGCGCCGATCAGATGGATGCCGTCGTGCCTCATCCTGACCAGCGCCTCGCTGGCGCCGGCAGCGCCGGCGAAGATCCGCACGTTGTGGCGCGGATTGAGCCGACAGTTCTCACGCAGTCCCGACAGCGCCAGAGGCGACGGCTCCACGGCTATCGCTTCGGTGCCGGCCCGTGCGGTGAACACCAATGAGAAAGTGCCGTGCAGTGCGCCGATATCCAGCAGGCGCCGGCGATCGCGGGCGACGCGCAGGAAATTGTCGAACTCCCGCGTCATGGTCGGATCCAGGCAGAATGCCTCGTACGACACGCGGCTGACCGGATCGATCGCCAGTGTGAGGCCATCGCGCAGGGTGATGCGATCGATCGCCGTCGCCTCGTTCAGGCGCCGATGGATGTGCTGCAGGTTATCCATCGCGTAGTGAGCGGCAGGATCCATCGGCACTTCCTCGGTCGTTTCCATTGGCAACGGGACGGTACGAGCGGCCGCAAGGCGACGCAAGCAAGGTAAGGTTCCGCACAGAAAACGCCGAGGACCACCGAGAGCCACCGAGAAGACAAGATTTGGCACTTCGCGCGAAGGCGAGCATCCAGGCGCACAGCAGGGCAGCTCCCCGAATGTGAAGTCTACCGCATCGAGACATTTGGTTTGCGGCTTCTCAGTGGCCCTATATGGTCCCCGGCGTACTCTGTGTGGACCTTCCTTGCCTGCCCTTGCCAGCCCGAACCGCACGCCTAGGATGCCAGACAAGCGGAGGAACACCCATGATCAAGCAATTCGACAGCTCGTATGCCGGCCATATCGACCTGGAGAACGTCGGCTACGGCGGCACGCCGATCAACGATCGCCGCTACCCGAACGACAAACTCGCCACCGCGCTGAGCAAGGCCGAAGAGATGGCGAAGCTGATGGATCGCCTCGGCTACGGCACGTTCTGGATGGCCGAACATCATTTCCAGCCCGAAGGCACCGAGTGCATCCCCAACGTGCTGCTGATGGCGCTGCACCTGACGCACATCACGAAAAGCCTGCGCATCGGCTGCGGCTTCAACATCACGCCGATGTGGCATCCGCTGCGCCTGGCCGAGGACTACGCGATGGCGGACATCCTCTCCAACGGCCGCGTCGTGTTCGGCGTCGGTCGCGGCTACCACACCCGCGAGGTGGAAACGTTCGGCGCACCACTGCTCGACCAGCCGGCCAATCGCGAGCTGTTCGAGGAACAGGTCGATATCATCTTCAAGGCGTTCAACGAGGAGGCGTTCTCGCACCGGGGCAAGCACTATACGCTGCCGCCCGAGGTGCCCTATCGCGGCTACACGCTGAAGGAGCTCACGCTGGTACCGCGGCCGGCGCGCCTGCCGGTGGAATGCTGGCAGCCGATCCAGGGCGGCACGCAGCGCGCATTGGATTTCATGGCGAAGCACGGCATCCGCGGCGTCATCGGCGGCGGTTCGGCCGAAGGCGGCGCAGTGCACAAGTCGATGGTCGAATTCCAGGCGGCTTATAAACGCGCCGGCCAGCAACTCGAACTTGGCGAACGCATGGCCCTCGGCTTCCAGTTCTACATGGCCGACAGCGTCGAGCAGGGCATGCGCACCGCGGCGAAATACTACGAAGAGAACATGAAGATGTTCGGCGAACTGCGACTGGTGAAGGCACTCAGCGATGAGCAGATCGAGATCATGCGCGATCCGAAGCGCGCGCCGGGAGCGAAACTGCCGCGGATCGAGGATGCGGTGAAGGCCGGCGGCTTTTTGACCGGCCGGCCGGCCGACATCATCGAGTCACTGAAGAAGCTGGAGGAGCGTTATCCGGGGTTGGATCGCGTCACTGTCAGCCTGTCGGTGGGCGTGCCGCTGTCCGAGGCGCTCGAGCAACTGGAGCGGTTCGCGAAAGAAGTGATGCCGGCGTTCAAGGGCGCCAAGGTTGCCGCGCCGGCGATGGCGAACTGATGCGGAAGCTGGGCGGTGATGGGTAGAGCGCGGCGAAACCCATCACCGCCCAGCCATCGCCGTCCGCAACGGCTTGACCAACACAACGGCCGAACCACCGATCGCCGCCATCGCCAGGAACACCGCGCCGCCGAAGCGCGCATAGAGCAATCCGGCGAGCAGCATCAGCAGGCCGGTCGGTGCGCCGTAGCCCAGCGCCCCGTGCAGCGCCTGCGCGGTGGCGGCGCGCTCCGGTGGCACGGCCCGGCTCAGCACCAGCATCGCCGACAGATGCTGCATCGCGAAGGTCGCCGCGTGCAGCAACTGCACCACGACCAGCACGCCAAGTGGCGGCGCGCACGCGGTGACGCTCCAGCGGATCAGCGACGCAGTCGCGGCGCAGGCGGTCAGGCCGGCCGGACCCAGGCGCTCCACCAGGCGACGGCCCCAGGCGAACAGCGCCACTTCGGCGACGATGCCTTCGGCGACCAGCAGGCCGATGACGCTGTCGCTGAAACCCTGCGATCGCCACAGCAATGGCGCGAATCCGTAATACGCCGCGTGTGCGCCCTGGATCAGCGCGCTTGCCAGCACGGCCAGGCGGAACGGCCGGTTGGCCAGCAGGCGCAATCCTGCCAGAGCGCGTGGCGCCGCCGGCGCGCGCGCCGCTTCCGGCAGCAACGGCGTCACCGCCGCCGCTGAACCGTACGAGCCGACCAGCAGCCACGGCACCACCCAGCTGCCGGTGACAGACAGCAGCCAGCCCGCGCCGGCACTCGCCGCCATGTAGGCGATCGAGCCGATCGAGCGCACCGGCCCGTATTCCATGCGGCGTTCGCGTGCCAGGGCGAGCGCCAGCGAATCGATCAGCGGATTGAGCGCCGATGACGCCACACCCTGCACCGAAGCCACCAGAAGCAACGCCGCGAAGCCATACAGCGGTAGATACAGCAATGCCGCACCCGATGCGGCGGCGGCGGCGGCCAGCAGGACAGGCCGCCGGCGGCCGATGCGATCGGCGACGGTTCCCCAACTTGGCCCGGCGACCACGCGCAACAGCGAGGCGATGCCGAGTACCTGGCCGATCGCCACGGCACTCAGGCCGCGATCGGCGAACCACAGCGGCAGGAAGGCGGTGTTGATCGCGCCGGCAGCGAACAGCGCCGCAAAGAACAGCGCGATGCGGACGCCGGCGGACACCGGCCTTACGCTGCGCGTTGCAGCGCGGCGAGTTCGCGGATCTTGCGCGCCATCGCCGCGATGCCGTTGCCGCGGTTGGTGGACAGCGCTTCGAGCAGGCCGAGGTCCTTCAGGAAGACCGGATCGGTGGCGGTGATTTCCGCCGGCGGCCGGCCGGAATAGACCCGCAGCAGCAGGGCGATCAGGCCGGACACGATGGCCGCGTCGGATACCCCGGCGAGAAACAGTTTTCCCTCGCCCAGCGTGCCTTCCATCCAGACGCGGCTCTGGCAGCCCGGCACACGATGCGCATCGTCCATCCAGGCTTCCGGGAACGGCGGCAGCTTGCGCCCGAGTTCGATGATGAACTGGTAGCGTTCCATCCAGTCGTCGAACACCGCGAGCTCGTCGCCGATCGCCGCGATGGCATCGGCGGCGGTCGGCTCTTCAGGAATAACGAATCGGCTCGCGAGATCCGTCACAGCTTCAGCAGCCGCACGGCATTCCTGCTGGCGATCTTCGCCTTGTCCTCGGCGCAGAGCGGTATCGTCGGCAGCCAGTCGGTGCCCGGCTTGTTGGCCACGAACGGATAGTCCACCGAGAACATGATGCGGTCCACGCCGAGTTCCTGCACGCAGCACAACAGCGCCGGATTGGAGAAGAAGCCGCTTGTGGTGATGTAGAAATGCTCGCTGAAGATGTCGCGGAAGGCGCGGCGGCCAGGGCCTTCACGCTTGAAGCCCATGTCGATGCGCCACAGCAGGAACGGCAGGCCTTCGCCAAGATGGCCGAGGATGATCTTCAAATTCGGATAGGCGTCGAACGCACCGGACAGCACCATGCGCACGCCCTGCGTCGCGGTCTCCACCGTGAAACCCCACGCCGCGCGCATGATCATCGGCCAGTCCTGCGCGTAGTCCTTGTAGTAGGTCTCGATCACCGCCGGATGCGGCATGGTCGGATGCAGGTAGAGTGGCACGTCGAGCGCGGCGGCACGCTCCATGATCGGCCAGAACCGCTTGTCGTCGAAGAACACGCCGTTGGTCGTGCCGTTGATCAGCGCACCTTTGAAGCCGAGTTGCGTGACCGCGCGTTCCAGTTCGTCGGCCGCCGCCTTGGGATCCGGCGTCGGGATGGCGGCGAACGCGGCGAACCGGTCGGGATGCGCTCGGACCGTCCTGGCCAGCCGATCGTTGGCGATGCGTGCCACGCGCACCGCGGTCTCCGCGTCCAGCTTTTGCAGCCCGGGATTGGCGTGCGACAGCACCTGCATGTCGATGCCGGCCTCGTCCATCTCCTTGATGCGCAGGCCGGTGAGGTCGTTCAGCCGCTCGGCGATGGCGGGGAGCTGTTTGGCATCCTCGGGCGCATAGGCCCGCACCACATCGGGATCCTGGTAGTGCTCCTCGATCGTGATGACACCCGGCTTTGCTGGCATGGCGGCCTCCCCTGGCTCGTGTCGCGGCAACCGGAGGTGTGTGGCGGAAGCCGTGATGCGTCAAGCCGCGGGCAGGCCGGCTATCCGGCGAATCGCCAGGTCATTCCGCTGCCCGCTGGATGGGCTTGCTGGTATGGCGGTTCACCGCCGGCTTCAATCCCAGGTTCTCGCGCAGCGTGCGGCCTTCGTACTCGGTGCGGAACAGTCCGCGCCGCTGCAGCTCGGGCGTCACCATGTTCACGAAGTCCTCGCAGCCGCCGGGCAGGTGAGTCGGCGTGATGTTGAAGCCGTCGCACGCGCCGTTCTCGAACCATGCCTGCATCTCATCCACGACCTGCGCCGCGGTGCCGATGACGCAGAACCCGCCCATGCCGGCGACTTGCTTGTAAAGCTGGCGGATGGTGAGCTTCTCCTGGCGCAGCCGTGCCAGCAGTTGCTCGCTGCCGCTGCGCATCTCACGCGGCCCCAGCGCATCGAGCGGCACCGGACCGTCCAGGTCGTAGCCGGACAGATCGCCGAACGTGCTGTGCAGCCGCGCCAGGCCGACCAGCGGATCGAGCAGCTCCTGCAACTGGTCGAACTTGGCGCCCGCCTCGGCTTCGCTGCGTCCCACCACCGGCCGGATCGCCGGCATGATCTTCATGTCGTCCGGCTCGCGGCCGTACTTCGCCATGCGGCCTTTGACATCGGCGTAGTAGGCCCGCGCGCCGTCGAACGTGGAATGGATCGCATAGACCACATCGGCTGTGGCGGCGGCGATTTCGCGCCCCTGGTCCGACGCGCCGGCCTGCACGATGATGGGATGGCCCTGCGGCATGCCCGCGACGTTCAGCGGACCGCGCACCGAGAAGTACTTCCCCTTGTGGTCCAGCACATGCATCTTCGCTTCGTCGAAGAACTGCCCGGACTGCTTGTCGAAGCTGAACGCGTCGTCTTCCCAACTGTCCCACAGGCCCTTCACGACATCGACGAACTCGGCTGCGCGATCGTAGCGCGTGTCGTAGTCGAGATGCTCCTCGCGGCTGAAGTTCCTGGCTTCCGCCTCGGACCAGGAGGTGACCATGTTCCAGCCCGCGCGGCCGTGGCTGATCAGGTCGAGCGTCGCGAACTTGCGGGCGACGTGGTACGGCTCGTTGTAGGTGGTGGAGGCTGTCGTCACCAGGCCGATGTGCTGCGTCACCATGGCCAGCGCGGGCAGCAATGTCATTGGCTCCATCTCGACGATTTCGTAACCCGAGCGGGCCAGCGAGCCGCGCGGCGCGTCACGTTCGCGGATGCCTATGCCGTCGGCGAAGAAGATCATGTCGCACTTGCCACGTTCAGCGGTTTGCGCGTTGCGGACGTAATGTTCGATGCGGAGGGTGCCGTCGGCGGGCACGTCGGGATGGCGCCAGGCGGCAGGGTGGTAGCCGATGCCGCGGATCGACATGCCGATACGCATCTTGCGCTGAACCATGGCGCGGCCCCTTCCATCGTGTGCGTCGCGGCCGTAGTGTGGCCCGAGTTGCAACCACGCGTCATCAGCTTCGTTTGTCTTTTGCCATGTCCATGATCAAAGTCCTCGCCGTGTTGCCCTTTTTGGGCATCCTGGTCGGTTCGGTATTTCTCAATCAAGTCACTCCGCTGGTACTCGGACTGCCAGTGCTGCTGGCATGGCTGCTGCTGTGGGTCGTGCTGACCAGCGCGATCATGGCGGTGATCTACCTGGCCGATCCGGCGAACCGGACACCCTCGACGCACACGGACCCTGCGACGCACACGGACCCTGACGCGTGAGCGCCGCGCTGGCGATCATTGCGCTCACCGCGCTGGGTGCACTGCTGCTCGGCCTGCGCGCCAGTCGCGGGCGCGACATGAGCCTGGAGCAATGGACCGTCGGCGGCCGGGGGTTTGGCGCCGTGTTCGTCTTCCTGCTGATGGCGGGCGAAATCTACACCACCTTCACCTTCCTCGGCGGCAGCGGCTACGCCTACGGCCATGGCGGCCCGACCTATTACATCCTGGGGTACGGCTGCCTCGCCTACGTGATCTCGTACTGGATGCTGCCGCCGATCTGGCGCTATGCACGCCAGCACCGGCTGATCTCGCAGCCGGATTACTTCGCGGCAAAATACGCCAGTCCGGCACTCGGCGTGCTGGTCGCCGTGGTGGGCATCGTCGCGCTGATCCCCTACCTCGTGCTGCAGTTCAAGGGGCTGGGCATCATCGTGGCCACCGCGTCGTACGGCGCCATTCCGCCGGCCGTTGCGGTGTGGATCGGCGCCGGCGTGGTCACTGCCTATGTCATGGTGTCCGGCGTGCATGGCTCCGCCTGGACGGCGGTGGCGAAGGATGTGCTGATCCTGGCGGTGGCGGTGTTCCTCGGGGTGTTCCTACCGATCCACCTGTACGGCGGCTTCGGCGCGATGTTCGCCGCCATCCAGGAGGCGAAACCCGGCTTCCTCGCGCTGCCGCCCAAGGGCGAAAGCGTCGCCTGGTTCGATTCCACCGTGCTGCTCACCGCTCTCGGCTTCTACATGTGGCCGCACAGCTTCGGCTCGATCTTCACCGCGCGCTCCGACAAGGTGTTTCGCCAGAACGCCATCGTGATGCCGCTGTATCAGCTCATCCTGGCGTTCGTGTTCTTCGCCGGCTTTGCCGCGGTGTTGAAGGTGCCCGGACTGACCGGACCGTCGATCGACCTCGCATTGTTCCGCTTGTCGATGCAGACCTTCGATCCGTGGTTCGTCGGCGTGATCGGCGCCGCCGGCGTGCTGACTGCGCTGGTACCCGGCTCGATGATCATTATGACTGCGGCGACGCTGCTGGCGAACAACATCTACCGCCCGCTGCATGGCAACATGCCGGACCGACAGGTGAGCCGGCTGGCACGCCGTCTGGTGCCGGCGGTCGCCCTCGTCGCGGTGTTCTTCACCTTGCAGGGCGGCCAGACCATCGTCGCGCTGCTGCTGATGGGCTACAGCTTTGTCACGCAGTTGTTCCCGGCCCTGGTGATGAGCCTGCGTCGGCACAATCCGCTGACCAGCACTGGGGTTTTCGCCGGCATCGTGGTGGGCATCGCCACCGTGGCGGCGACGTCGCTGACGCACACCACGATTGCGATGTTGTTCCCCGGCCTGCCGGAAGCTCTACGCGACCTGAACATCGGCATCGTCGCGCTGGTGCTGAACGTGGCGACCCTGACACTGGTCAGTGCGATCGGCCGGCGCGTGCCGTCGGCACGATCGGCGTAGGCCGGAACAGCGCAGCGCATTCCGCCAACCGCCGCCGTTCCCGTTACAATATGAACCGGCTCAGGTCGCCCTTCTGCGCCAGCGGCGCCACGCGTTCGTTCACGTACGCCGCATCGACGACAATCGTGTCGCCCGCCTTGTCGGTGGCGGTGAAACTGATCTCCTCCAGCAGCCGTTCCAGCACGGTGTGCAGCCGCCGAGCGCCGATGTTCTCCACCCGATCGTTGATGTCGGCCGCCAGTTCCGCCAGTGCATCCACCGCATCGTCGGTGAATGTCAGCGTCACCTTCTCGGTCCCCATCAGCGCGGAGTACTGCTTCAGCAGCGAGTGCTCCGGCTCGGTCAGGATCCGCCGCAGATCGTCGCGCGACAGCGCCGCCAGTTCCACCCTGATCGGCAGCCGCCCCTGCAACTCCGGCAGCAGGTCTGATGGCTTCGCCAGGTGGAATGCGCCCGATGCGATGAACAGCACGTAGTCGGTCCGCACCGGCCCGTACTTCGTGCTGACCGTGGTGCCCTCGATCAGCGGCAGCAGGTCGCGCTGCACGCCTTCGCGCGATACGTCGCCGCCGCGGAAGCCGCCCTCCATGGTGCGCGCCGCCACCTTGTCGATCTCGTCGATGAACACGATGCCGTTGTTCTCGGCATACGCCACCGCATCCTTCGCCAGCCGGTCGTTGTCCAGCAGCCGGTCGGCTTCCTCCTGCTCCAGCAGGCGTCGTGCCGCCTCCACCGTCAGCTTGCGCTTCTGCATCGGCCGGCCGCCGAACATGCCCTTCATCATCTCGCCGAGGTTGATCATCTGGCCTGGCGGCATGCCGGGAATGTCGAGCTGTCCGACCGGCATTCCGGCCGGCTGGGCGACCTCGATCTCGATCTCCTTCTGCTCGAATTCACCGCCGCGCAGCATGCGGCGGAACTTGCTGCGCGTGTCGGCCGCGGCGCCCTCGCCCACCAGCGCGGTGATCAGCCGCTCCTCGGCCGCCAGTTCGGCCTGCGCCTGGACTTCCTTGCGCGACAGGTCGCGCAGCATGGTGATGCTGGCCTCGACCAGGTCGCGCGCGATGCTCTCCACGTCGCGGCCGACATAGCCAACCTCGGTGAACTTGGTCGCCTCGACCTTGAGGAACGGCGCCTGCGCCAGCTTCGCCAGCCGGCGGGCAATCTCGGTCTTGCCGACGCCGGTGGGGCCGATCATCAGGATGTTCTTCGGCACGACTTCCTCGCGCATCGCCTCCGGCAGCTGCTGCCGGCGCCAGCGGTTGCGCAACGCGATGGCGACCGCCCGCTTGGCCTCGCCCTGGCCGACGATGAAGCGATCGAGTTCCGAGACGATTTCGCGGGGCGAATAGGTCGGTACTTCCATCTACAGGGTCTCGAGTATGACGTTGTTGTTGGTGTAGACGCAGATGTCCGCAGCGATCTTCATGGCGCGGCGGGCGATCTCCTCAGCCGACAGGTCGGGCACGGCGAGCAGCGCGCGCGCCGCCGACAGGGCGTAGTTGCCGCCCGAGCCGATGCCGATCACGCCATCCTCCGGCTCCAGCACGTCGCCGGTGCCGGTCAGGGTGAAGCTGCGGTCCTTGTCGGCCACCGCCATCATCGCCTCCAGCCGACGCAGATAGCGGTCGGTGCGCCAGTCCTTCGCCAATTCGACGCAGGCGCGTTCGAGCTGGCCGGGAAACCGCTCCAGCTTGGCCTCCAATCGTTCAAGCAGGGTGAAGGCGTCCGCCGTGGCGCCGGCGAAGCCGGCCAGCACGTTGCCTCCCCCCGCGCCGGCACCGATCCGGCGCACCTTGCGGGCGTTGCCCTTGATGATGGTCTGTCCGAGCGAGACCTGGCCGTCCCCGGCCATGGCCACGTGCCCGTCGCGGCGGACGCACAGGATCGTGGTCCCGTGCCAACCCGTCGGGTCGGGCGATAGGTAGGGTGAGTTCTGCATGATGCGGCTAGATGGCGCCGAGGCGAGGCGTTCACAAGGTTGCGCCTTGACGCACGCGCGCCGGGGGGGTTCCCCATCCGGCGACGACCCGCCAACGAGGATATTCCATGCCCAGCTCCGCCGCCGAACTCGCAGCCCGGCTCGACCGGCTGCCCATGACCAGGCACATCTGGTACCTGGTCACGCTGATCTCCCTGGGTGGATGCTTCGAGCTCTACGACCTGTTCCTCACCGCCTACATCGCGCCGGGACTGAACAAGGCCGGCTACTTCACCCCGGAATCGCTGGGCGTGTTCAACATACTCGGCCCGATCGGCGTGGCCGGGATCGGCACCTTCGTGTTCGCCCTGTTCGCCGGCCTGTTCGTCGGTGCCATCTTCCTGGGCCACGTCGCCGACCAGTACGGCCGCCGGACAGTGTTCACCTTCTCCCTGATCTGGTACTCGATCACCACCGCCATCATGGCGTTCCAGGACTCCGGCTTCGGCGTTGACCTGTGGCGCTTCATCGCCGGCATCGGCATCGGCGTCGAGCTGGTGACCATCGACACCTACGTCGCCGAACTGGTCCCCCGCACCCATCGCGGCCGCGCCTTCGCCTACAACCAATTCTTCCAGTTCCTTGCCGTGCCGATCATGGCCTTCATCGCCTACCTCCTGGTGCCCAAGGCGCCGTTCGGCTTCGACGGCTGGCGTTGGGTGGTGCTGATCGGCTCGGCCGGCGCCATCGTGATCTGGTTCATCCGGCTCAGCCTGCCGGAATCGCCGCGCTGGCTGGCCCGCCACAACCGCCTGACGGAGGCCGAGGAAGTCACCGCGCGGATCGAGGCGAAGGTCGCCGCCGACGTGGGCGGTAGCCTGCCGCCGGTCGGGGCGCCGGTTGCGCAGGAGGAGGGCGAAGGCGGTTTCGCCGAGATCTGGCAGCCGCCCTACGACAAGCGCGCCATCGTGCTGTCGGTGTTCAACTTCTTCCAGACCTTCGGCTATTACGGCTTTGCCGCCTGGGTGCCGACGCTGCTTATCGCCAAGGGCATCACCATCACCACCAGCCTGCTGTATTCGTTCGTGATCGCCATCGCCAATCCGGTCGGGCCGCTGCTCGGCACGCTGGTTGCCGACAAAATGGAACGCAAATGGCAGGTCTGCTGCGGCGCGATCGGCATCGGCGTGTTCGGCATGCTGTTCGCCAATGCGACGGACTGGGCGGCGCTGATCGCACTCGGTGTGCTGGTGACCCTGTGCAACAACTGGATGTCGTACAGCTTCCACAGCTACCAGTCGGAGTTGTTCCCCACCCGGATCCGCTCGCGTGCGGTCGGCTTCGTGTATTCCTGGAGCCGGCTGTCGGCCGCGCTGTCGGGACTGGTGGTGGCCTACCTGCTGAACCTGGGCGGCGTGAACGCCGTATTCACCTTCATCGCCTTCGCGATGCTGATCGTGGTGGTGTCGATTGGCGCGTTCGGCCCGCGCACCCGGGGCCTGGCGTTGGAGGCGATTTCCAACGCGTGAACCTGGTTAGCCTGCAGTGGCATCCAGCGTGCGGCGCAGCAGCCGCAGGTCGGCCCAGGCGGCGCGGCGGTCTGCCGGATTGCGCCGCAGGGCCGCGGGGCTGAAGGTCGGCAAGGCGGGCAGCGTGCCGGACATCCCGGGGATGGCGGTTTCCTGCCAGGCTCCGCGGGGGCGACGGCGCGATCCGGCCTGGCCCAGTACCGTGCGCGCCGCCAGCGAACCGAACAGCACCAGACGGCGGGGGCCGGCCAGGGCGATCAGCCGGTGCAGGAACGGCAGGCAGAGCACCAGTTCCGCCGGGCTCGGCGGCCTGTCGCCAGGCGGCCGCCAGGGGATCAGCGGCGCCAGCAGCAGCGCGCCGCGGTCGAGCCCGATCGAGGCCAGCATCCGGTCAAGATAGGCGCCCTCTGCCCCTGCGAACGGCGTGCCGGAGCGGTCCTCGTCCGCACCCGGCGCCTCGCCGATCAGCAGCAGGTCGGACGCCGGATCGCCCTCGGCGAAGACCAGGTTGCTGGCGGTGTCGCGCAGCGCGCAGCCGTCGAACGCAGCGATGGCGGCGCGCAGGGTTTCCAGGGAGGTCGCGGAGGCGGCGGCCTGCAGCGCGCGTTCGGCCGGGGTGGTGCGGGGCGCCGCCTCCCCGGCCCGCTCCCGTGGAGCCGGGGAGGGTGTCGTATCAGGGAACGGCTCCCTCCCCGGCGGGGCGCGGGAGGGCTGGGAAGGGGGCATCACCGCCCGCAGCCGATCGACCGGCGCCTCCTCCAGCGCCTCGTCGGCGCCCCACTCGATCTGCAGTCGCAGCGCGGCGAGCGCGTCCATCGGCCGAACGCTACTCCGCCGCTTCGGCGCGCGCGTAGTCGATCGGTTCGGCGCACCAGCCCTCGCGGCGGAACCGCCAGTACGCATCGTGCAGCGTCTCGGTCAGCGGACCCGGACGGTCGTTGCCGAGGATACGATCGTCCAGCCGCGTCACGCCGATCACGCCGCCGGCGGTGGACGAAATGAACACCTCGTCCGCATTGCGCAGCTCATCGAGCGGCACCGTGCGCACCTCGCAGGGCATACCGAGCTTCTCGCACATCTGGATCACCGCCAGCCGGGTGATGCCTTCCAGCACGCCGCGATCCGGCGTCGCCACCACGCCGTCGGTCACCGCGAACACATTGAAGCCCGGCCCCTCGGTCACGTTGCCGTCCAGGTCGAGCAGCACCGGATTGTCGGCGCCCTTGTCCTGCGCCTCGAACAGCGCCTGCGTCATGTCGGCCCAATGAAAGTTCTTGGCGCGCGGATTAACGCATTGCTCGGGAATGCGCGGATTGGATGCGACGATGAGGTGTGCGCCGCGCTCGATGACGTCGCGCGGCATCAGCCAGACATACGGCACCGCAAATGCCAGGATGTAGTTGCGCGCATTCGACGGATGCCGGCGCAGGTGCGGCGGCGCCACGCCACGCAGGCAGTCCATCGCGACGTAGGCCTCGCGTAGGCCGGTGCGCCGTACCAACTCGTGCAGGATGTCGCGGATGTCGTCATCGGTCTCGCGCGGCTGCAGGCGGAAGTGCTGCATCGAGTTGCGGAACCGCTTCAGATGGTCGTCCAGCTTGAAGAACGCGCCGTCCCATACGCTGACCACGTCGTACGTCACGTCCGAGCGGCGATAGCCCCAGTCGGTGACCGGGATCATCGCCTCGGCGACCGGCATGAAGCGGCCGTCGATATAGGCGGCTCCGGCTGCCCAGTTTGCGGTGGCTGCGGACATGGTGTCGGCTCCTTCCCCTCGGTTCGCGCGAGCATAGCAGAAGGAGACCGGAGATGAACGAGTTCGCCAAGGGCTGCGTCGTGGTGCTGGGGCCCGAGGAAGGCGAGTCGCATTGGCAGCCCCTGCCATCGACCGGCTACATCACCAGCAAGCTGACGCCGTACAACACGCCGTACGACAGTTTTTCCCTCGGCATCCAGGTGCTGGAACCCGGCGCGCATATCCGCCGCCATGCGCATGAACGCCAGCACGAGGTGCTGTTCGTCTATGCAGGCGAAGGCTGGGCCGAGGTGGGCGACCAACGCTACGAGGTGCGGCCGGAGACGACGATCCTGATCGGCCGGGCGGTGCAGCATAAGGTGCAGAACACCGGGCGGGGACAGATGCGGCTGATCTGGATGATTGCGCCGGCCGGGCTGGAGGATTGGTTCCGCGCCATTGGCCGTCCGCGGCAGCCCGGCGAGGCGATGCCGGCGCCGTTCGAGCGCCCGGCGGATGTGGCGGAGATCCAGGCGCGGCAGCGGTTCATCCGATCGGAGGAGGGGTGATGAAGTCAGTACTGCAGACCGTCAAACGACGGTCAGCATTGTGCAATCACCCAGCGGTCCCGCTATAATCGAGTCAAGGAAGTACGCGGCGTTCAGCTGAATACGATCATGGACGCTCGGACAACGGAACAGGGACCTGCGTCGAGCGAGAGGAGCTTTTCTTCGGGGAACCTGAACGAAGCAATATGCGTGCGCCAGATGTTGCTCGAACCACCGTCTCCGATGTATTCATTTGCTGACCAGAACGTCCCACTATCGGCCGGATCGAGCACTGTCGTGCTGTAATCACCTATTCTGGAGTTGAAAAGGAAAAAACCACCGCCCGGAGCCGCGACCGAGGTTACCAGCCTGCCAGTAATATGACCAAGGATGCCAACCCACATGGAGAGATACTCTGTGTTCGACGACTCCATCCAAGCCAAGCCCAGGTTGCCATTCTCGTCCTCATCCACAGACGGGATCTGGACGGCAACGCCATCACCGGGGTCGATCACGTCTTGCTTGAGCAAAGTCGGCCAGCCATTCGACACGTCGATCTGGTAGACTTGGCCTTTAGGGTAGACAAATCCGTCTTGGGCGGTGCTGGAAGCCATAGCAGTCACCAAATGCCCTTTGTGATACTGGACTTGCGTCGTTGTCGTATTTGGAGAAGTGGTGATGCTGCCGCCAGGCTGATCTGCCTTGGTGGCGTACCGGTATTCCGAAACCGGCAACGAGGTGTAGGTGAAGCTTGGTGTGACGCTTAGATAATCGGTCATTTTCGTCACACGGATGCTGATACCGCCGGCATCCGTGCCATCCGTCGAGACGAACCACTCGACACCGCCCTTCTCCTGCGGGTGCAAACGTTCCCAATCGCGGTCCTTGCTGCTGTGCATCTGGGCTGGCGGCATAGCCCGGAACTGGAATTCCGGATGCGACACAAAGTGTCGAAGGGTGCCCGAAAGAGCCGCCACTTTGTCTATCGAGACAATCGTAGCAGCAGCGCCCCCGCTGCCGAAATCATTATAGGAAATGAAAATGGCATCCTCGTTGAAACCGGGCTTCTGGTAATCGGGGAAGCCGCCAACGTCCGTGAGGTGATACGTCGGAAGGAAACCATGGAGTGGGTTGCCATCCTTCGACACCGCGAGGAAGAGCCCTTCCTCAGTACTGTCAAAGGCAGAAACGTACCAACGATCCGCGGTATCATCATACACCACGTAGACGTCCCCGTCGGAATGGGACCCGAAGAATGTTTCGAGGGGCTCGTCCAGCAAAATACTCCCTGTGGCTTTATCGAAAATGCGGATCTGAACATTGACTGTCTCGACGATATAGCCGTTGCCCACGGCTGCGTTGGTATCGGGCGGCAGGCAGCCGCAGTTCGATCCCAGGAAGTCAACACCGTCGTAGCTTTGGTCGATGATCCGCCTCGTCCCCTGGTGTGGAGGTTTGGTATGGAACCCCGGATCCTGTGTGGCAGGCTCGTAGTCCTGACGTGACGCGGGGGTCAGCGGCACCGGCTGTGATTGCGCTGCCAGCCCGGTAGGCACAAGGACAAGCCCACACGCCAAACCGAGGGCGACGATGCTTCGTTGACCTGTTGCTGTCATAGTTTCCCCCGTTGCTGCTTATCGCGCGTGCTACTGCATGAACCACCGCTCCGTATCCGAACATTGATTCGGCTACGGCGATTGGATTGCATCTTGTGCCCGGACGAGGATGCTGATCGACGCCGCCGAGTCCGACTGCCTCGATCATGTCCGGCGGAGCCTCCTGCCCCGGGGGGCGCATCGCCGGCGAACACAGTATAGATTCAAATCAACCCGGGGCGCCGCTGTTAAAAGCTACAGCCCGAGGTGGCGTCTGAAACGCCAATTGGAGGGGAGACCCGCGTTGCCTGCTGGTCGCGCGATGCAACTCCAGCGAAGCTGTGCTAGCCGCGCGTTGCAGTCCTGCGGTGCACGTTCAGCGCCTCGCTCTTGGCTTCATCATGTGGACTGCGACGCCGCCGTTGAGTTCTTCTTCTCGTTCCACTCGATAGCCGAGCGCTGCATAAAGCCGAATGTTCGCGACAAACAGCTTGTTGGTGTAAAGACGCGTGCCCGCGAGCCCAAGAGACACCGCCAGGTCCTCGGCCAATGTCAAAAGCCGCGTGCCAAAACCGCGCCCCTGAAAACCCGGAAGCACCGCAACGTTCTTTATCAGCAGAAAATCGCCTTCCGGTACGGTTTCGATAAGGGCTGTCAGTTGGCCGCCGACATAGAGCAGGTCAAAGCGATGCTTCCTGATCGCGTCAGAGTAGTCGACCTTCATCGGGAGAGGTTCGCGGCCCGTCAGCTCCACCCATTTGGCGTAGGCTTTGCGGGTGAGATCCTGAATTGCACCGGCATCTGCCTCACCGGCGATCCTGAGGTCGACACGTTCGTCCATGCATCCCTGACCCGTGCAATACGCGCGGCGCGCCTTCAGGTGGCTGACGCAGGCGCGCCCTTCCGCCGCTGCAGCGCCGCGTAGGTCAGCATCGCGGCTTCTTTCGCCACCAGCACCTGCCGTGCGACGTCAACGCGATGCTCGACCGCTTCGGAGAACCGCGCCGGATCGACCTGCAGCACGCGCAGCGCCGTCGTATCCAGGCCCTGTGCCGCGGCAAGTTCCAACGCGCGCGCCTCGACCTGCCGGGTCTCCATCGCCTGCGCACCCGGATAATGCACCGCGACGTGGCGGTGCACGATCACACCGGTCTTCGGATCATAAACCACCATGGCGTGGACGGCTTCCGGCGCCGGCAGGCCGGGCGATTGGGTGATCTCCATGCTGTCCTCTCCGTTCGGTAGATCAGCTCGATTGGAACACGTTGCACAGCGCACGCGTGAAGCAGTTGAAGGTGAGCAACTGCATTGTCACGTGGGTCATCTGGTCGTGTCCGACGGCGGCCGGCAGGGCGTTGATGGGGTCGTTCGGGCCGGCGGGGAACGCCACGGTCGATTCGCTGTGGTCCGGGTTGCGGAAACGGAAGTTGAGGATACCGGCGCGCGCCACATCGAAATCGCCGCCGACATTGAACCGCGACAGCGTCACGGTCACCTGGCTGAAGGCGGGTGGAAAATCCAGATCGATCGTGGTCGTCGCGGTGTCCTGGCTGCCTTGCCAGACGCCGAGTGTTCGCAGGCCGGTCAGCATCTGCATGTCCTCCCTCGGGGGACCGCAAGCGTATCAGATCTCCCGGCGCGGCAGCTGGAATTTATTGCCCCACGCGAAGCCAGGAAAGCTTCAAACGGAGATCGGCAGCCGATGCACGCTGAACGCGCAGACATCGGCTGCTGATCTGCATTGCATGACTGGCCTACTGCGGCACCGCAGGACCGTCATCCGGACGCAGCAGACGCGCGAGCGTTCAGGCCGCAGGCATGCGATGCAGCGCGCACAGCTTGTTGCCGTCCGGGTCACGCAGGTACGCGAGATACATCGGACCGGCGCCGCCCTGGCGCACGCCGGGCGGATCCTCGATTGACGTGCCGCCGTTGGCGACGCCGGCCTTGTGCCAGGCGTCGGCCTGCTGGGGGCCGGTCATGGTGAAGCCGATCGTGCCACCGTTGGCATGCGACGCCGCCTTGCCATCGATCGGCTTGGTCACCAGGAACACGCCGCCGTTATGTGTGTAGATCAGCCGGCCCTTGGCGTCCGTCACCCCGGGCTTGGCGCCCATCGCACCGAACAGGGCGTCGTAGAATTTTTTTGATCGGGCGATATCGTCGCTACCGACCGTGACATGGCTGAACATTGCGGTTTCTCCCCGTCAGAATCACGCGAGACCATTGCCTGCGTGCCACAACCTCAACACGGTTTGCCGGCGGTGAAAAGAGCCGCCGCCCGGTCCCCGGCGCTCAGTGCCGCAGCAGGCGCGACGCCCAGTCGGCCACCGCATCGCCACTACCGATGCCGGGGTGCACCATCCCGTCGATCATGAATGTCGGCGATACATGGATGCCGTTTTGGCGGGCATATTTGCAATGCCACTTGATCTCGCGATCGAGGTCGGGAATCGCAAACGCCTCGGCCAGCTTCACACCGCTGTAGCCTTCGATGCGTGCGATGATGTCATGCGGCGTGGCGTCGAGATTGGCGCCGCGGCAATGCCGCTCGAACTCGAATTCCTCGCGATGCGCTGCCACCGCCGCCATGACCGCCTTCGCTGCTGCCTTGCCGCCCGGGAGCGTCGAGGCCGCCAGGATGCAGCGCACGATCACGCCCGAGTACATGTGCCAGGGCTGCGACTGCAGGCGGATCTTGACGGTGATGCGGTCTTCGCCCGCCTGGGCGAGCAGGTCATCGAGCTTGTCGAACGCCCGCACGGAGAACGGACATGTCGGCTCCAGGAATACCTCGAACACGCGAGGCCCGTGGCCCCAGACCAGCGGATCGGCGTGCCATGCGGTTTGGTTCATATCATGTTTCCTGTCTGTCTGATTCGCTACGTGAGGCGGACCCGCCATAAGGGACCGCAGGCCGGACGCGCCGTCGTCTGGCAACGCTTCCCCTGAGTCAAGCGGCACCGGGTGTTACGCCCGCTTTCGCAGATGTGGCCGGCGCCGCTCCCAAACGCGCAATGCGCCCGCAGCCATATCGGCGATTGCAGGCAGCAGCCGCGGCTGCAGCAGGGCTGGATCGAACACGCTCATGCGGCGGCCGTTCTCGCGGTAGCAGTCCTCGACGAACTGGCGAAAGCTGAACCCATCGAGGAACAGGTTCGCTTCGGTGATCGCAAAGTCCTTGCCATCGTTCGCATCCTTGCCGCGGCGAACCATGCCGAGCAGGCGGCGGAGCGCGCGACCGTAGTACCAGACGGAAGTCAATGCCCGCAGCGGCGCGGCGCCCCGTCCGCGCTGGACCTCGCGCCAGGCCATATAATTGATGAAAAATACGATGTGACGTGTCTCCTCGTACATCAATACGTCGAAGATCGCGAACATCGCCTCGGGCAGGAATTCCGACTGGCGCGCAGTCTTGAAGGCGCCGAAGCCGAGAAAGCTGTCCAGACATTCACCGAACCCGAAGTCAATGAACGCGGTTTCCAGGTTTGCCGGGAAGTCTTCGATCGGCTGTTCGGTCGCGTTCAGTCCGTAGCGATCGATCATCACGCGGAGCAGTTGGGCGTGTCTTGCCTCCTCCAGGCCTTGGAGTGCGACGGCGTCGCGCACCAACGGGTCCTGGACCATGGGCGTGAAGGCGGCGACGATGGCGCCGGCGCGACGTTCGGTGTGGTACACCTCCTGCCAGAATGGCACCGAATGCAGACGCGCGAGCTGAGTGCTGTCCAGGTCAGGCCATGGGAGTAGCGCCGGGTCATAGAGTTCGTGCGTCTCCAGGAACTGCCGGCAGAACAGCGCCTTGTGAGCGTCGGAACCGACCTTGATCTTCATGCGGCACCTCCGCGCACGTCGCGGTGACGGCGGCGCGCCAGCCGACAGACGAGCCTGGCGATCGCCGGTGTCGTCGTCGGACGCAACAGGCGATGGTCATAGCCGGCAAATCGCCGGTCGTTCTCGGCCAGGCAGATCGCCATGAGTGAAACCGGGCCGATCTCGACCGCGCTCACCGACTTGCTGCCGGTCAGCGTGAAATTGTTGTCGTCGGGCATGGCATCGCCGGCACCCATGCCCCGCGCAATGCCGATGCGCTCCCAGGCCAGGAACAGCCAGACCGCAGCGACCCGAAGTTCGAACCAGGCACGCCGCCAGAGCGGCAGACGGCGCCGGTGCCAGGCGAGCCAGTTGGCGAACAGCAGGATATGGCGCGCCTCTTCCTGGATGACCGGCTCGAACGTATCGACCAGTTCCGCCGGGAAGAAGCCCGAGCGCTTTGCCACGTCGAACAGGCCGAAGGCGAAGAAGCTGTCGATGCATTCGGAAAATCCGGTGACAAGATAGGCCCACTCGGGATCGCGGGGTTCACGATACGCCGGCTCCGGGGCGAGTCGGATACCGTAGGCGGCGACGAGGTTCGCAAGGACTTCCTTGTGCCTCCCTTCCTCCCAGGCATTGCGCTCGATGGCATCGCGCCAGGCGGGATCGGCGAGGGTGTTGCCATAGGCGCGCATGCGCAGCCGCGCCTTGCCTTCGGTCTGCACCGCGATGTCCCAGATCGGCAGGCCGGTCAGCCGGGCCAGTGCCGCCTGGTCCAGCCTGGGCCAGTCGATGATCGATGGCTTGTACGGGTTGAAGGTCTCGTGGAACATGCTGCAGGCGGCCTGCTTGTGCCGGTCCGTGCCGACAGGCAAAGGTCCTGGCTCCGGCAGGTGCCAATGGCGCGCCGCATGGTCGGCCGCCTCGATCCGGCTCGCCGGCCGGCTCATTGATGTCATGGCTGGGAAACTCCGCTGATATGAGTTGGCGACGCCGCTGCCATCGGCACCGGTGTCGAACGACGGGGCTCAGATCAGGGAAGGCGGTCCGCGCGGTAGTGCGCCAATGGCAAGGTGAACGGGCGGGGCACGCGGGCGGACCGCATCGCGGCACAGCAGGGCGAGGAATTGCCGATCGGGCAGTATCGGCGGTGGCGGCAGGATCGCCGTCGACGCCGCATACGACAGGCAAACCACGCACGACGCACAGTCGTGCGCGGGGTGGCCTGGCTTGGGTTGCGCCGGCTGTGTCCCGCCATCGGAGCGGCAGATCGGCATGTCGCGGATTGCATCGGCGCCGAAGCCAACCGGCAGCAGCGGGATCGCGGCGAGCAGCAGGACCTGGCACCAGACGGCGAACACCGACGCGGCGAACCCTATTGTCCGGTTCAACTCGCGGAACAGCCAAGTCCGGTTTCGCTCAGGCACTGGTCTCATGGGAGTTCGTTCGAGGCCGCGGCAAGCTTTACGCCGCTGAAGTCTTCGATGCGCGCGATGCCGTCTGGGTCATGTGGTGTGTCCTGTTCGCCCTTAGTCAGTTTGCAGCACGGGCCTCCGATCCCGAACAGAGGCCGTTGACGCCCTCGTCCGGCAACGCTCCGGCGCTGTCAAGTTGGCGCGCGGGTCCGGCCGGAAACGACGGTGATCGCCGCCCGGCCTGGTCCTATTGCATCTGCGCCAGTGCGTTCGCCATCGGCGCGCGAGGGATCTGCAGCGCACCCTGGAATGGATTGTCCATCTCGATGATGAGAAAGACCGAGCCGCCGATCGCCATCGAACAGACCATGAATGCCACGACCACCGTCGCGTTGCGTGGCGCGTTGAGGCCGAAGCTGGCAAAGATGACGGTGATCCAGGACACCAGGATCACCAGCACGACCGGGCGCACGTTGGGACCCTGATGCTCGATGAGTTGCCAGCGCTGGCGCAGCAGCGACGTCACCAGCGTCAGTGCCTGGTCCTGCAGCCATTGCTGCCCGGCATCCACCGGACGCAGCGCGCGGATCGCTTCGCGCACATGCTCCAATGTCTGGCCGGTGCGTGGGTCGGCCAGGGCAGGAGCGGCGCCGCCCTCCGGCCAGATGTCGTGCAGTGTTTCGGTGGTGAATTGCCGCAGCAAGCTGGTCGGCGTTGCCGCATCCGCCCCGTAATCGCGCAGCGTCTCTGCCAGCACGATGACGTCGGCGGCGTAGCTGCGGATGTCGCGGTCCGTGGTATCGGACGAGCCTTTGGCGGTGGCGATGAGCAAGCCGAGTACCAGCGATGCAAGTACCGACAGCATGCCGATGCCGAGCCTGACGACATCCTGGGTTTCCCGCGTGAGGTGGGACTGCGGCAGCTTCGGATGCAGCAGCAGACCGCTGAGGCCGCCGATGAACACGCAGGCGGTGACGAAGAGGCTGATGGCGATGGCGTACATCGGGGGAGTGTAGGCCGGACCGGCGGTTGCGGCGAACGCCGGCGGGGTGCGCTCATTTGTCATTGCGAGGCATGACCGGGCCCAGCACCAACACATCCAGGTCGGCCCAGACATCGCTGAGTATACCGCCCGGATGGACCGCGTTGGCCGCAACGTTTC
This sequence comes from Acetobacteraceae bacterium, assembly GCA_036265005.1. Classification (GTDB taxonomy): domain Bacteria; phylum Pseudomonadota; class Alphaproteobacteria; order Acetobacterales; family Acetobacteraceae; genus JAMXLO01. Next base: position 40,576 of record DATAPW010000054.1, read on the forward strand.
CGTCGGCACAATTTTGCATGCAGCCAACCGTGAAGAGTGAGGTCGCGGTTTTCGAAGCAGCATATGCGGGCAAGTGATCATAAGGACGATGAAGGAAATTTGGATCATCAAGATCGACGTCCGACATACGGTGTGCGACCGGCGTCAAGGACACGATGCGGGCAGTGTTGGCGGTACGCAAGGCAGGGAGCAGGTCCTTGGCCAGCGCGAAATGTCCCAGGTGCTGGATACCGAAGTGGGCCTCGAAGCCATTATCGGTCCGTCTCAGATCGCGGGATCTCAGGCCAGCGTCATTCACCAGGATATGCAGCGGGCCATTGTCCGAAAGAAATTGCGCAACGCATGCACCCACTGATCGAAGCGACGCAAGGTCCAGAGAAGCAATGAT
>DATAPW010000055.1:0-3697 GCA_036265005.1 Acetobacteraceae bacterium
CGGGGCGGATTCAACCGATCGTCGCAACACCTCGAGTGTGGAGGTGTCAGATGGGCAGGCCTTCGGGGTGGATGAGGACGCGCACGGGGCGACCGGCGATGCGCTCACCGGGGTGTCCGCCGATTCGCCGTGATGTGGAACGGGCGTTCTGGGTCAAGATCGCACAGGGGCTAACCAGTGAGAACGCTGCGATGGTGTGCGGCGTGTCGGGACCGGTTGGTTCCCGCTGGTTCAGAGATGGTGGCGGAATGCCATCGATGCAGCTCATCGAACTATCAGGCCGGTATCTATCGTTTGTCGAGCGCGAGGAGATCGCGCTGCTCAAGGCGCAGGATCACGGTGTGCGTGAGATCGCCCGCAGGATCGGACGGGCACCGTCGACGATCTCGCGTGAGCTGCGGCGCAATGCCGCTACGCGCAGTGGATCTTTGGCGTATCGGGCGTCGGTGGCGCAGTGGAAGGCCGAGTTGATGGTGCGTCGCCCGAAGCCGGCCAAACTGGCGGCCAACGCCGCGCTGCGTGAGTATGTGGCCGATCGGCTCGGCGGAATGATTCGCCTGGCTGATGGATCACCAGTCTCAGGACCGGCGGCACCGCAGTGGAAGGGCCGCAACAAGGGGCGTCGCCAGCACCGGCGGTGGGCTATGGCGTGGAGTCCCGAACAGATCGCCCACCGGCTGCCGATCGATTTCCCCGATGATGGATCTATGCGGATCTCGCACGAGGCGATCTACCGGTCGTTGTATGTTCAGGGACGTGGTGCTTTGCGTCGAGAGTTGGTGGCGTGCTTGAGAACTGGACGTGCATTGCGTGTTCCTCGTGCGCGTGCCCGGCAGAGAGCCGCCGGGCACGTGACAGCCGAAGTCATGATCAGTCAGCGTCCCGCTGAGGTTGCCGATCGCGCGGTTCCAGGGCACTGGGAATCTCAATGTGGTTGTCAAGCCGCCTGAGTGAGAGTGGGTGGCGCTTTGGTCCATGTTCGGTCGTCGCGTAGCAGCGACCACAGGACATCAACGCGGCGGCGTGCCAGGGCGATGACGGCCTGGTTGTGGGTGCGCATCTGGCCACGCTTTTTCAGGTAGTAGTCCCGGTTGGGTCCTGGCCGGATCATGCTCGTCTGTGCCGATAGGTAGAACACGTGCCGCAGCGGCCGGTTATAGCGGCGCGGTTTATGCAGGTTGCCTGTTCGGCGTCCGGAGTCGTTGGGAACAGGGACGAGCCCGGCGGCCGCGGCGAGGTGGCCTGCGCTCGGGAACGCCGCCAGATCGCCGGCGCCGACGAGCAGCGAGGCACCAAGGATGGGGCCAAAGCCTGGCATCGACGTGATGATTGTGGCCTGCGGGTGCTGCTCGAAGGCCGTCGCGATCTGGGCGTCGAGAGCTTTGACACGTTCATCGAGAGCCAGGATGTTGGTAGCCAGTTCGGTGATAATCGCGGCGGCGAGATCTTGGCCCGGTAGCACGACCATTTGCGCGCGGGCCGCAGCGACCGCTCGAGCAGCCACACCGGCGTAGTCGCGCACCCGGCGTTGTCGCAGCCATGCAGACAGACGGGCCTGCCCGAGTCTGCGTATCCGATCCGGACTCGCGTAGCCGGTCAACAAAACGACAGCGCCTCGGCATGACTTGTAGTCGAATTCCCTTTCCAGGCTGGGGAATACGCTGGTCATCAGGTCACGCAGCCGATTGATCATCCGGACACGATCGGCGATGAGATCCGACCGGTGCCCAGTCAGCACAGCGAGTTTGCAGACCAGGTCGCTATCGCTGTCGACAACACGAAGATCGCGGCGGATGCGCGCGGTCTCAGCGATTACGTAGGCGTCCTTGGCGTCAGTTTTACCTTCACCGACATACGCGGCGCTCATCGCCGCGACGACTCGACCCGAGGCATAACGCACCGACTGACCAGCCTGGGCCAACAGCGCCACGAGCAGTGCGGACGGTGCACCAATGATGTCGACCGCCCAGACCAGCTGCTCAGCCTGCTTGCTCACCTCCGCGATCAGGCTCAAGATCTCGACCTCGTCGTTGCCGATCTTCACCGACAACAACACCACACCGGCGGCGTCCAGCGCGCACACCCAATGGTGAGTCTTGCCAACGTCTACCCCGACCCATGCCTTGTCCCGCAGTGCCGCCACACCCATGTCCCTTCTCCGCTCCGATGTTTCACCCACAACGGCCCGTGGAACACCCCGCTGACGCATCCGTAACCAGCGACCAAGCGCAAATCTCAATCAGCAGCCAGGGCGCCCCGGAAGGTCGGGCGGACATTCCCAGTAAGCGACCAAAGCGCAAGGAGATCTCATCCACACCCAACCCTCCCGGGCCAGCTTCAGTCTTACGGAGGGAGATTTGATCATCGGTTCAGACCGCTCGGCGATCGGGACCCTGGTGGAGCGCACCACTCGCTTTACGATGCTGCTGTATCTGCCGCGGATGGCTGGTTACGGTGTCATCGCGCCGGTCAAAAATGGCCCTGCCTTGGGTGGCTATGGAGCGCTGGCCATGAAGGATGCGATCGCATCCAAGATCACGACCCTGCCGCAGAATCTGCGTCAAACGCTGACCTGGGATCGCGGCAAGGAACTGGCCGCACATGCCCAGTTGAGCATCGACACCGGAGTGCAGGTGTACTTCGCCGATCCGCACAGCCCGTGGCAACGGGGAACGAATGAAAATACCAATGGGCTTCTACGGCAGTACTTTCCGAAGGGAACCGACCTGTCCCGTTGGGATGCTCAGGAGATCGATGCGGTCGCGATGGCACTCAACAACCGACCTCGCAAGACACTGAACTGGAGAACCCCCGCCGAAGCTTTCAACGACCATCTACTATCGGTTCAATCAGTCGGTGTTGCGACGACCCCTTGAACCTGGGCGGTACACCTCGGCGCAGCTGGCGCGGTTCGCCTTCACGCATAACCTGGTCCGCTCAGTTGGTCGCACGGCGGTCTGCTGGGACAATGCTCAGGCCGAATCATCTGGGCAACAATGAAAGTTCGAGTTCAGGTGATGTCAGAGGTCCAGACCCGGTTGAGCACCCGGGTGTCGAAACAAAGCCGCACCAGGTCGGCCGGTACTGGCGCATCCAGGTCGATCACCGTGGTGGCTGGCGTGAATCGACGGGGGCTGATCCCGGCAAGGACTTTCGAGACTCTCGTAGTCGTCTGTTCCGAGACCGCGCGCACGGCCAAGACAGTTGATGGCGGCAGCGTTAGGGAGTCTGCGGCGGTCACACCGTTTGTGTTGCTTGGACGCAATCGAGCGTGGAGCAGCTACTCGCGGACTTCCTGCACCGACAGCAACGGCGAAAGCCGCCACCGTCCTGCAGACGGCCGTACTGGCGGCCCGTAACATTTTTCTGCGAAATGGTGAGTCTGACCCAACTCGAGGTGTTGATCGCCGTCGTGGAGGCTGGCGGGTTTTCGGGGGCCGCAAAGAAGCTCTACATGAGCCAGCCGTCGGTGTCCAACCACATCCGCAATCTCGAGATTTCGCTCGGGGTGCGGTTGGTACAGCGCAGCACCAAGGGGGCTCGCACCACTCCAGCCGGTGATGTGGCGGTCGAGCATGCCCGCAAGGTCTTCCAGCTGTTGGAGAGTTTGGAACATGCGGCCGCTGGCTTTCAGGGACTCGAGGCGGGCCGGCTGGTGATCGCGGGTACGACCACGCTGGGGACATATCTGTTGCCG
>DATAPW010000056.1:0-4469 GCA_036265005.1 Acetobacteraceae bacterium
CATGACGACGTGACGCCGCCCAGCGCGCCGCGCCGTGCTGCCTACCGGCCGGGCTTCTACATCTCGCAGTTCCCGCACCTGCCGAAACTGGACTTCCGCATCGAGGCCTCGAACACCGACACGTCGACGCTGCGCAGCCTCAACGGACAGTTCAATTACTACGAGATCGTCCAGAAGCAGGGCTACACCAACAAGGGCTACATCATGGGCGACTGGGTGGGACGCGAGGCCAAGGCCGGCAACGCGTGGCTCACCTGGCACCTCTCCGGCAGCGAGTGGGTGCAGGCCGCGTACATGTACAAGAAGACGCCCAAGGACTTCATCCCCGACGGCACCACACAACATCAGTTCACGGTGGACGTGGTCAAGAACCTGCGCAAAGATATTCAGCTCGATGCATGGATGCAGTACGAACGGTGGAAGGCGCCGATCTACAAGGTCGGCCAGCAGAACGACGTGGTTGTGGCCGGGCAGATCACGTTCTTCCCCAAGCTGCACACCGATCCGCGCCCGGCGAAGTAGTCAGCGCATCAGAGGTAGCTCAGCGCGTCAGCGGCCCGAGGCGAGGCGGAAGTACTCCTCGTCCTGCTGGGCCGCTGCTGTGCGTGCCTGTGGCTGCGCCTTCTCGGCCTGCACCGCGGCGCGGAAGTACTCGAGCGAGCGCGTCAGCCCTTCGCGCAACTGAATCTTCGGCTCCCATCCGAGCAGCGTCTTGGCGCGCGTGATGTCGGGTCGGCGCTGCTTCGGGTCATCGCGCGGCAACGGCCTGAAGACGATCTCACCCTGCGAGCCGATGAGACCCTGCACCTCGCGCGCGCACTCCAGAATCGTCCACTCGTTCGGGTTTCCGATGTTCACCGGATCATGCTCGTCAGATTTCGCGAGCCGCAGGATGCCGTCGACCAGATCGGAGACATAGCAGAAGCTTCGCGTCTGCGATCCGTCGCCATAGACGGTCAGCGGATCGCCGCGCAGCGCCTGCATCATCAGGTTCGAAATCACGCGGCCGTCGTTGGCCTGCAGCCTGGGACCGTAGGTATTGAAGATCCGCACGAGATGCGTGTTCACGCCGTGATAGCGCCGGTAGGCGGATACCGCCGCCTCCGAAAACCGCTTCGACTCATCATACACCGAACGCGGTCCAATCGGATTCACGTTGCCCCAGTAGCTCTCCACCTGCGGATGCACCTCAGGATCGCCATAGCACTCCGATGTAGAGGCGTGCAGGTAGCCCGCGCTATAACGCTTCGCCACCTCTAGCGTGTTCAGCGTTCCTGCCGAGCCCACGCGCAGCGTCTCGATACCCAGACGCATGTAGTCCACCGGGCTCGCCGGCGAGGCGAAGTTGAAGACGTAATCCACCTGCCCCACGTCGAACGGCTCGCAGATATCGATCTGCTCGAAACGAAATTTCGGTTCGCTATCGAGATGCCGCAGGTTCGCGAGATTCCCGGTCGCCAGATTGTCGACGCCGACAACCTCCTTGCCCTCAGCCAGCAGCGCATCACACAGGTGCGACCCCAGGAAACCCGCGGCTCCCGTCACCAGAACTCGATTCGAACCCATTCATCCCCCTCGCGCCTGCGGCGCATGCAACGCCCGGCGCGCATCTGCGACACGGCGCGGTTTCTTTCGCTTTGGATCAGCCGATGGCAGCCGAAACTGTTTCACGCACCGGCACCGCCGTCGGCCGGCCTATGCTCAGGTACGTGAAGCCGTGCTCCTGCATCACCGCGGGATCGAACAGATTGCGCCCGTCCACCACGATCGGATAGCGCAGCGCGGCATGCACACGCCGCAGATCGAGGCTGGCGAATTCCTTCCAGTCGGTAAGAATCAGCAGCGCGTCAGCGTCCTTTACAGCGGCGTAGGCATCCGTGGCGTAGCTCATCGTCGCTGAGGGCGGCAGCTCCTGCCGCGCCCGGTCCATCGCGGCGGGGTCGTACGCCACCACGCAGCATCCCTCGCCCAGCAACATCTCCACCATGTCAATCGCCGGCGACTCGCGCACGTCATCGGTCTCTCCCTTGAACGAGAGCCCCAGCACCGCCAGCCGCTTTCCACGCAGCGTCCAGAGCGCAGATTGCACCTTGCTCAGGAAACGGCGTTTCTGCTGGGCATTGATCTTCTCCACCTCGCTCAACAGGTTGAACTCCACGCCCATCTGCTGCGCGACGGAACGAAATGCCGCCACATCTTTGGGAAAGCACGATCCTCCATAGCCGATTCCCGGCCGCAGAAAACGCGGACCGATGCGCGAGTCCAATCCAATGCCTCGCGCCACCTGCTCTACATTGGCGTCGGCTGCCTCACACAGGTTGGAGACCGCGTTGATGAACGAGATCTTCATGGCCAGAAACGCATTCGAGGCGTGCTTGATGATCTCCGCGCTCTTGGTCGAGGTCAGCAGCAGCGACGGCGGCGATTGCATCGAGCATCCGCCGTCAATCGCTCCCGGCTTCTCGTAGTAGGCTCCCGTCACCAGAGGAGCATAGATCTCCTTCAGCAGTGCGGCGGCGCGCTGGCTGTCCGCGCCGACAACGATGCGGTCCGGATGCAGAAAGTCTTCAACCGCCGTGCCCTCGCGCAGAAACTCGGGGTTCGAGACCACATCGAACGCGTCGCGGCGGACACCGTTGCGCTCGATCACCCGCCGGATCCACTCATTGGTGTAGACCGGCACCGTACTCTTCTCCACGATGACCTTGTAGCCGCTGACGTGCCGCGCGATCTCGCTCGCAACGGCCTCCACATAGGAGAGGTCGGCGTCGCCGTTTTCCGCCTGCGGCGTGCCCACCGCGATGAAGATTACATCGCTTTCGCGGGTGGCTTCGGCCAGGTCGGTCGTGAAGATCACGCGGTTATTTCTGTACCGCTCCAGCATCTCCGGCAGATGCTTCTCATGGATGAGGCTGTCGCCGCCCTGCAGCGCCGCCACCTTGTTCTCGTCGTTGTCCACGCAGATCACCCGGTGACCGATCTCCGCGAAACAAATGGCTGCCACCAGCCCAACGTACCCAGAGCCGACAACCGCTATCTGGCAAGCATCTTCCATCCCTCTGCTCCTTGAAATCCCGCCCAAATGTCTATGCTTTTGCATTGTAGTATCTCGCCGATACAGTCCGAGTGTCCCGCTGTATTCGACCGCACTCCGATCCGCCCCGATTTCCAGTAGACTAGGGACCAATGACCTCCGGAAGGCCCGAAGTTTCCCCACTGCCAGCAGATGCGAACCCAACTGCTGGGGTTGGGCATAGTCCCGCTGATGCGACCTTATCGGAGGCGCTCCTCACTGTCAGGAAACGCAAATACCTTATCGCCGCCATCGCGGCGCTGGGTATTGGCTACGGGTTTTACAAGGGCACAACGCAGCCGCGCCTCTACCAGGCGACAGGCACCATCGAGATTCGCACCGGATCGTCGAATCAATTTCGTGTCAACGGAAGCAGCGGTTATGGCTCGGCGAGCTCCTCGCTTCAAACGCAGGTCGCCATCATCCGAAGCGACACGGTTCTGCTGACCGTCGCCCGCGATCTTGATCTGCCGAACAACGCCGCCTTCACCGGCTACAACGGACCCAACCGGCACCTCAGCCTGGACGATCTGAACGTGCGCCAGGGCACCCTGAACGGCATGAACGGCGACATCAGCGTCAGCATCATGCCCAAGACGGACCTCGTTCAGATCAGCTGTCAGACGCTGGACCCCAAGCTGTCGGCCGACATCGTCAACCGGCTCATCCGCGAATTCATCCAGCGCGACCTGCAGTCGAGCTATGAAGCCACGCAGCGCGTGTCGGACTTCCTCTCACTGCAACTCCGCGACCTCAAGCAGGAGGTGGAGACACAGCAGGAGCAGCTGATCGATCTACAGAAGCGTATCGGCGTGCTTGGCTTCGATCCGCAGCACAATCAGATCCAGTCGACGCTCGATGACCTCACCCGCGCCGTCAGCGCGGCGCAGATCGCCCGGATTCAGCAGCAGGCCCGCTTCAAGACGCTCAGCTCCATGAACCCGGACGCGCTGGACGGAACCATCGGCGCACAGTCGGCCGGCGGCCTTTCGACCAGCCTCAGCGGTCTGCGCAGCACGCGCGAACAGCTGATGGTCCGATACGCGGAACTCAATGCCGTCCTCGGATCGAAGCATCCCCAGTCCAAGGCACTTCAGGACCAGATCAACGAACTCAACAGGCAGATCGCCGACGAACAGAAGCGCCTGATCGACCAGGCACATGAAGCCTACGTCGCCGCCAGCGATAACGAGCAGCAGACCCGCGGAGCCCTTGAGGTCGAGAAGGCCGAGGCCTACAAACTGCGCGACGATCTCGTCGAATACACTCTGCGGCAGCGTGAATTCGAGTCCAACCGCACGCTGTTAGAAGGACTCTCGCAGCGTCTGCGCACCGCCGGCATCGAGGCTGGTCTCGAATCCACGGAAGTCGACATCATCGACAACGCCGTTCCTCC
>DATAPW010000057.1:0-6394 GCA_036265005.1 Acetobacteraceae bacterium
CCCGGCGTCATGCAGCGCCTGGGTTTGGGTCCGGAGACAATGCGCACGGACCATCCACGCCTGATCTACTGTTCCATGAGCGGGCATGGCGCGAACAGCCCGATGGCGCAGGCAGCGGGCCATGACGGCAATTATCTCGCGCTCGCCGGTGTCTTGCACCGCAACGGAGCACCACCACGCGCCTTCGATCCGCCAATCGCTGATATGACGAGCGGCCTGTTCGCCGTCATTGCCATTTTGGGGGCTCTGGAGGCACGGCGGCGCGATGGGCAGGGCTGCCACATCGATCTCGGCATCGCCGATGTCGCAATGCCGCTGCAGTTGTTCCAGCTTGCGGCCATCGATGTGACGGTGCCGCAGCCGGAAAGCACGTATCTGAACGGTGGCGCCGCCTACTACCGCGTCTATACGACGCGCGACCTGCGCCACGTCATGCTGGGAGCGGTCGAGCCGAAGTTCTGGCGCGCCTTCTGCGAAGCAGCAGGGCAGCCGGATTGGATCGCTCGCCAGCAGGAGGCGCTGCCTCAGACTAACTTGATCTGCGACCTGTCAGCTCACTTTGCGCAATGGACATTGCAGGAGTGCGAAGCCCACTTCGGCAGCACGGATTGCTGCGTCAGCCCCGTGCTGGATCTGGCAGAAGCAGTTGCGGCGCCTCATCACAGCGAGCGTGGCCTGGTGCGCCGTACATCTGGCGGCGAGCTGCAGGCATTGTTCCCCGCACTGATCGACGGAGAGCCGCCGGCATTGCGCCAACCTCTGACCAAAGCAGGAGTCATGCGATGGGCATGCGAGTCCAGCCAGGAGTGATCGGCTGCACGATCCGTCCGGTGATCGCCTCACGCGACCGGTCCCTGGAAGAAATGATCTACGACACCGCGCAACTCGCGCTTGCCGATGCCAGGATCACCATTGACGACGTGGACGGCATCGTGGTCGCGGCCAACGACCAGTTCGACGGCCGGTCCATTTCCGTGATGATGGCGTCCGGTTCGGTGGGCGGCGTCGATCGCGACATCATGTCGACGCCATCGGCATCGGAACATGCCTTCATCCTGGGTGCCCTGCGCGTCGCCACCGGGCAGTTCCGCACGCAATTGGTCGTGTCCTGGAGCCCAACCGAGACTTCGTCGATGGCGGAAGCGCAGCGCCTCGGGACCGATCCCTATTTCCATCGCGGCCTGCCACTGGACGAGTTGTCCGCGCATGCGTTGCAGGCCTCTGCGATCGAGCGAGCTGAGCCGAGAGCACGCGCCGCGGCGGAAGCTGTGGCGGAGAAGAACCGTGCGCACGGCCGTGCCGCCTGGCAAAATCCGCCGGTGCAGACACAGCCAGGTCCGCTGCGCTGGCCCATCATGCCGACGATGACGACAACCCCGGTGACAGGCAGTGTTGGCATGGTTCTGGCGTCACCCGACTTCATTGCGGAGCGTGGGCTGCGCGACGTGGCATGGCTCCATGGCATGGGGTGGGCGACCGAACCAAGCTTTCTCGGCGATCGCGACCTGACATCGGCACCGGCACTCGCCGCGGCGGCTCGGCAGGCCTACGCCACCGCCGGTATTACAGATCCGGCTTCGGCATTCGATCTGGCTGAAGTGACGGATGCCACACCGTATGCGGAGTTATTGGCCTACGAAGCGTTATCGCTGTGCCCACGCGAAGACTGGCAGGCGCACGCCTCCGATGGGAGTTTTGCACGCGGTGGCCATCTGCCGGTCAATCTGTCTGGTGGCGTGCTGACCTGGAACCCGGTGTTCTGCACCGGATTGATCCGCATCGCCGAAGTAGCGAACCAGATCCGCGGCCGCGCCGGGGCGCATCAGTTGCCCAATGTGCGCCGTGGCCTTGCGCATGCCGGGAGTGGGTTCGCGATGCAATATCAGGCGGCCATGGTGCTCGGCCGGGAGGCACGCGCATGAGCGGCGATCGGGTTGGCATCATCGGCATCGGCCAGTCGGAATTCTGTTCGCGTCGCGACGATGCCAGTTATCCGGAGCTGGTTCGTGAAGGCGTCGTGCGGGCGATGCAAGACGCGAACCTGGACTTCGATGCGATCGAAGCGGTGGTGTATTCGCTGTCGCCCGATGCGATTATCGGCATCGGCAATGCCGAACGGCTCGGTGTGGATGCGGTTGGCGGGCGCAACAAGCCGTTCCTGCGCATCAACAATGGCGGGGCCACCGGCATCTCGGCGGTGGCGGCGGCATACTACCACGTTGCCTCCGGCATGTTCGACGTCGTGCTCACCGCGGGCGCCGACAAGATCGGCGAATGTGGCGACTCGCAGACGATATTGAACAAGATCTGGGACCCGAGCTACGAACGCCCGTTGCCACTCGGCACCATCAATATGCTGGCAATGTCAGCGGTGCGCTACATGCAACGCTACGGCATGACCGTGGAGGACATGGCTCGTGTCACAGTGAAGAATCGGCGACATGCGTCGCTGAACCCGAAGGCGCATCTGCGGCGGGTCGTGTCGATCGACGATGTGCTGGCGTCGCGGTTGATTTCCTGGCCGATCAAACTGATGGATTGTTGTCCGCAGTCGTCCGGCGGCGCCGCGATGGTGCTGGCCTCGGAAAAATTCATCCGCGACAATCATCTGGATGCGGTGTGGATCACCGGTGTCGGCCATTCGGCGGAGACATATTGGATGGGCGACCGCATGGGCAACAATCCGACAGCCGAGCATGCGGATGCCTATGCACTCGGGCGTTCGTTCGAGAAGTCGTACCGGATGGCGGGTATCACGAACCCAGCTCGGCAAGTGCACGTAGCGGAGCTGTACGCGCCGTTCAGCAACACCGAATTCCATTCGATCGACGCGGCGCGGCTGGTGTCGCGTCCGGGGGAGTCAGTGGCGCGGTTGCGCGACGGAGAGTTCGATATCGGTGGCAAGATACCGGTCAATCCATCCGGTGGCACGCTCTGCACCAACGCCATTGCGGTGACCGCGATGGCACGCGTTGCTGAGGTGGCGCTGCAGGTGTGGGGACGCGCCGGCGAGCATCAGGTGAAGGGCGCACAACTGGGCATCGCCAGCGGCAACGGCGGCGACCACCAGATCTTTGGCACGATGGTGATCGAGGCATAGGAGCGGACGATGGAACTGCTGGAACGTCAGGAAGTCTGGAATATCACCTACCATCACGCCTTGGGCGAGACCGCGAGCTGGTTCTATACGCGCATTCGTGATGAAGCCGCGATCTATGGGCGTCGCTGCGGCAAGACGGGTCGCGTGCTGGTGCCGCCGCGGTCCTTCTCGGACGAGACGCTGCTGCCGACGACGGACTGGGTGAAGGTAGGCCCCGGCGGACGCATCGAGGCGTTCACCATGGTCTATGAGAAGTTCAACAATCTGCCTGATCCGCCCTACGCCTTTGGCTATGTACTGCTGGACGGCGCGGACACTGCGCTGGGCGGCTATTTCAAAGGCATCGACCTGTCGGATCCGCAGGCTGCGGCGGAGCAGCTGAAGATCGGCACCCGCGTTGTTGCGACCTTCGCACCGGAGCGCAAGGGCGAAATGCTGGACTTCTGGTTCGAGCTCGCCGTCTAGAAGTGGCGCAAGCGTGGAGGAAGCGATGAGCCGTACAGCCAAGCCGATCCGTTCCGACATTGCATGGAGTACATCCGACCGGATCACGGTGCGCGGTCGCGATCTGCCAGGGCAGATTCTTGGCCACATGAATCTCGGTGATTTCGCTTTCCTCCAACTCACCGGGCGAGAAGCAACGCCGCAGCAATCGGCAGTCTTCAACGCCATCATCATCACGCTGGTCGAGCACGGCCTGACGCCGAGTGCGATCGCCGCCAGGCTGACCTATTCGGGTGCGCCGGAGGCCATGCAGGCCGCGGTCGCGTCGGGCCTTTGCGGCCTCGGTTCGGTATTTGTGGGCAGCATGGAGGACGCGGCACGCATGCTGTCCGAAGCATTACCCGAGGGGAAAAATCCCACCGACGCAGAGCTGATCGAGATCGCACGCGGCCAGGTTGCCGCCTATCGACAATCGAAGCGCATTCTGCCCGGCCTGGGTCATCCCATCCACAAACCGGTTGACCCCCGCGCGCCACGGCTGTTCGAGATCGCTGCCGCGAATGGCATGGCCGGACCTTACGTCCGGCTGATCCAGGCAATCGCCGCGGAAGCAGAGCGCGTGCACGGCCGTTCACTGCCGGTCAATGCGACTGGCGCGATCGGCGCGATTTGCTGCGAGTTCGGGTTTCCGTGGTGGATCGTCCGAGGGTTTGGCGTGATGGCACGGGCGATCGGTCTCGTCGGCCACATCCTGGAGGAACACGACAATCCGATCGCGCGTGAAGTTTGGCTTCGCGTTGACGATGAGGCGACTGCGCATCTTCGGCCAGCCTGACCCATGCCGGTTTCTGATCGGGTCGCCTACTCGGTGAAAGACCGCGTTGCGGTCGTCGCTCTGGACCGCCCTCCCGTCAATGCGATCGACCATCCGATGATCGACGCAATTCACGCGGCACTGCGCGCGGCCGAGGCCGACACCACGGTCCGCGCCGTCATCCTCACCAGCGATCTGCCCGGGATGTTCTGCGGCGGCATGGATTTGCGAATGGTGGCGCGGGGCGATGCGCAAGACCTGCGGGCATTCGTCTACAAGTTCTATATGGAGACAATGAACATCCAGTACGCGATGACGAAACCGACGATCGTCGCGATCAACGGTCCGGCCCGTGGCGCGGGTATGACCTTGGCGATTTCCAGTGACGTCATCCTGGCCGCGGACGATGTGGATCTCGGCTATCCGGAGATCGACGTGGGGGTTATTCCAGCCATCCACTATGTCCATCTGCCGCGCCAGATCAGCCGCCATAAAGCCTTTGAGCTGTTGTTTTCCGGCAAGCCGATCTCCGCCCATGAGGCGGCGTCACTCGGCATCATCAACCACGCGGTGCCGCGCGCTGTGCTGATCGAGCATGCGTTCGCGATGGCGCAAGACTTTGCTGCCAAGTCGCCGGCCATCATGGCGCTTGGCCGGCAATCCTTCATGCGCGCGAATGATCTCGATTATCGACGGAATGTCGAAAATCAGATCGAGACGCTGTGCAACGTGTTCAATACGCGTGACGGGCGCGAGGGCCTTGCGGCATTCCTGGAAAAGCGCAGGCCGAACTGGGAATAATCAGGCCGGGACCAGGGGACAGCCGAACAGGTTCGGAGGTGGGAACGCCTCCGGCGTCTGCATTGCGGAGAGCTGGGTGAACACGTCGTATTTCTGCTTGCTCTGCGCTGATGGCTTGACCTGCCATAGATACATGGTGTGCGGGACACAGCCATTCGGCAAGATACGCACATCCTTGTTGTAGAAATCGTTGAGCAGCAACTCGTGCATCTTGGCCGCGACCGCATCGGCGTCCAGCGTGTTTGCTGCCTTCACCGCTTTCAGCCAATGCAGCACGCCGGCATAGCAGCCAGCGTTATACTCGTTGGGAGGCGCCTGCATCTTCGCCACATAGCGTTCGTTCCACGCGCGCGTCTCCGGCGACAGGTCCCAATAGAAGGAATTGGTCAGCACCAGGCCCTGGCAAACGTCCTGGCCCAACGACACCACGTCGTTGATGATCATCAGCAGCGTGGCCAGCCGGACACCGCTTTTGGTGATGCCGAACTCCGCCGCCTGCTTGATGCAGTTCTGCAGATCGGTGCCGGCATTGGCGAGGCCGACCACCTTCGCGCCGGATGCCTGTGCCTGCAGCAGGTAAGATGAGAAGTCGGCGGTGCCCAGCGGCGCGCGTGTGCTGCCCAGCACCTTCCCGCCGGCTGCCTTGACGAACTCCTCGGTGCTCGCCTGCAAGGAGGTGCCGAACTCATAATCAGCAGTGATGAAAAACCATGTGTCGCCGCCAGCCTTCGCCAGCGCGTTACCGACGCCCTTGGCCAACGCATAGGTGTCGGCGGCAAATTGAAATCCGTAGGGCGAGCATTGCTTGCCAATGAAGGCCGTTGCTGTCGGCGTGCTCATGACAAAGATGCGCTTCTTGTCGCGCGCCACCTGCTGGATTGCCAGGCCGGCCGAGGTGGCGGCACCATCGGCCAGCAGATGCACACCCTTGTCGTCCACCCATTCCCGCGCCAGCGCGCCGGCGACATCGGCCTTGTTCTGATCGTCTCCCTGCATCACTTCGATCGGGCGCCCGAGCACCGACCCGCCGAAATCGGCGACCGCCATCTCGGCCGTCAGCCGGCTGCCAGGCCCACCGACATGACGGTAGGGACCCGCAACGTCGCTCAGCAGGCCGATCTTCACCGGCGCAGACGAACTCTGCGCACGCAGCAATGCAGGACGCGCCAGCGGCGCAGCGGCAATCGCGCCGAGTGCGGCGCGGCGTGTAATCTTCATGATGGTTTCCCTAATAG
>DATAPW010000058.1:0-1822 GCA_036265005.1 Acetobacteraceae bacterium
CGGCTTCCGATCCCTCGGGGACACATGGGCCGACACCACGACATCGCATGGGCGGCTGATGCTGACTGTGCTCGGTGGACTGGCGGAGTTCGAACGCGATCTTATCCGCACCCGCACGGGAGAAGGCCGGGCACGGGCAAAGGCGCGCGGCGTGAAAATGGGACGCAAGCCGAAGCTCACGCCGCACCAGCAGGCCGAGGCGATCAAGCGCCGGGACAAGGGCGAAATGACCTGAGCCCCAACTTCCCTCCAGTCAAAAATAGAGTCCTGGGTTGCCGCCACGCCCATCGTGACGGTGTTTCTCTGTTCGGTCGAGTGGCGTTTCTCCATCCCGGCCATGTTCATCAGCGCCGTCGCGCGCAGCCTGGGTCAAGCCTGGCCGCAGGCCACCGGCGAAGCCGGCGCGCAGCGGGCTTGATGCGGGCGAGCACGGCGGCAACCTGATCGAGGTCGGCGTCTGACCGCGCAGGCTTGAGTGCGGCCGAACTTCGTTATAGTCGCGCTGCCAGGTCGCCAGCACGGCGCGTGCCTGGCGCAGCGAGGTGAACAGCGTCTCGTTCAGGCATTCGTCGCGCAGGCGGCCGATGAAGCTCTCGGCGAACGCGTTCTGCTGCGGCTTACCCGGCGCGATATAGTGCCAACCAACCTTGCTGTCCTGGCACCAGGTCAGGATCGCGGTGCTGGTCAGCTCCGTCCCATTGTCGCTGACGCACAGCAGCGGGCGGGCAGCACGGCGCACAATGGTTGCGGTCAACTCGCGAGCAACCCGTGCGCCAGACAACGACGTATCGGCCACCAGGCACAGGCACTCGCGGGTGAAGTCGTCGACCACCACGAGGATGCGGAACCGCCGGCCATCGGTCAGCGTGTCCGACACGAAGTCCAGTGACCAGCGCTGGTTTGGCCCTTGCGGCAGCGTCATCGGTGCCCGCGTGCCCAGGGCGCGCTTGCGACCGCCGCGGCGACGCACCTGCAGCCGTTCCTCGCTATACAGCCGCCGCAGCTTCTTGTGGTTCATCCGGATCCCCTCGCGTGCCAGCAGCAGCTTCAGCCGCCGCCAACCGAACCGGCGGCGCTCGGCCGCAAGTTCCTTCAGCCGCATCCGTGTCCCCGCATCATCGCCGCGCCGATGCCGGTAGCGCTGCGTGCTGCGATCGGCACCGATGATCGAACAGGCCCGTCGCTCGCTGATCCCGTGCGTCTCGCGCGCTACAGTCACCGCGCCCCTGCGAGCGGCGGGCGTCACCACTTTCGCGACGTGATGTCCTTCAGCACCGCGTTGTCCAACATCGCCTCCGCCAGCAGCTTCTTCAGCTTCGTGTTCTCTTCCTCGAGCCGCCGCAGACGCTTGGCATCCGACACGCCCATGCCACCGAACTTCGACTTCCAGGCGTAGAACGTCGGCTCCGATATGCCGTGCTTGCGGCATACCTCCGCCACCTTCATCCCGGCCTCCTGCTCGCGCAGCACGCCAATGATCTGCTCCTCGCTGAACCGGCTTCGCTTCATCCGTCCGTCTCCCCTCAGGGTCGCGGACTCTACTCAAAACTGGCGGAGTTTTCGGGGCTCAGGTCACCGGCAACAATCCTCAAGCTCGCCAGAAACCAGAATCAGCACCGGCGCACTCCAGAAGATCTGGAAACCGGGTCGGTCAAGCCACGGCCGGCTTGCTGAATCTGGCCGGGTTGCGCGTGCGTGGTCCATGGCTCGTGCGCCAAGATCAGCGATGCGCTCAACACCTTCAATCACGTTGAAAGTCCAGGGAACCTGACCGCTGAACGGAGGCGGCGCCTGCGCTGCATCCCAAATCACGCTTTCGATC
>DATAPW010000059.1:0-3051 GCA_036265005.1 Acetobacteraceae bacterium
CCACTCACGCGACTCGCGGTTATCCCCTGGAATCTGCTCACACAAACAAATAGGTAACTGCCCAGGTAGTCGCCTACCCCGGATGGGCGGCCTGAGAATGTGCTGGTGTCGGAGTTGGGCGTGCGCGTGACGGGCGCGGCCGAAGGAATCGTTTGACATGACTTCGGCGGACCGATTCGAAGGAGTCGGTGGACCCTGCTACCCTTGAGCAACTGTCGCCGCACGACCTCGTCGCCCTGTTATTGGCGCAGGAGGTACGCCATGCGGCCGAGATGGCAGCGATGCAGGCACGCATTGCCGAGTTGGAGCGCCGGCTCAGCTTAAACAGTAGCAACAGCGGCAAGCCGCCATCGAGTGACGGGCTGAAGAAGCCGGTGCGGGTCAGCAGTCTGCGGGAACCCTCCGGCAAGAAGCCGGGCGGCCAGAAGGGCCATCCGGGGGAGACGCTGTGTCGAACCGAGACGCCCGATGCGATCATCGACCATTATCCGCCGGCCTGCGCCTGGTGCGGCGCATTGCTGACCGAGGCGATGGCCACCAGCCATGTTGCGCGGCAAGAGTTCGACCTGCCCGAACCGCAGCCACTGATCGTTACCGAACACCGGGCGCACGACTGCCGTTGCGCGGCGTGCGGAGCACAGACACGGGCGGCGTTTCCTGATTGGGTGGCGGCTCCGGTGCAGTACGGCAAGCGGATCGGCGCCGTCGTGCTCTACCTGCTGCACTACCAGTTGCTGCCGGAGAAACGTCTCGCCACGCTGATGGCCGATCTGTTCGGCGTGCGGCTGGCCACGGCAACGATCGCCCGGATCAGTCACGACTGCGCCGAGCGCTTCCAGGGCTTCGTCAATGTCGTGCGTGACCAGGTGGCAGTTGCGCCGGTCAAGCATATGGACGAGACCGGCTTCCGGATCGGCGGCAAGACGCAATGGCTGCATATCGCCTCGACCATGCTGCTCACTTTCTATCGGGTCTCGGCCAGGCGCGGCAGCCTGCTGGCTCAGGTGGTCGGCATCGTGGTGCACGACCACTGGCATCCCTACTACACGATGACAGGCGTGCTGCACGCGCTATGCAACGCGCACCATCTGCGCGAACTGAAGGCGCTGGTCGAGATCGAAAAGGAAGATTGGGGGCGACGGATGCAGCGGCTGCTGCGCCGGGCTTGCCATGCGGTGAACCTCGCACGCGCGCGGGACCTGCCGCTCAGGCCGGAGATGATCGCGCTGATCGAGCGCTGCTACGATGCCGTCGTCGCGGACGGGCTGGCCTATCACACGGCGCAACCTGCCTTGACGAAGGCCAGGCCACGCGGCCCACCGCCACGCCGGGTCGGCCACAATCTGCTGCTGCGGCTCAGCACGCGCAAAGCGGACGTGCTCCGCTTCCTGACCGACCCGAGCGTGCCGTTCACCAACAATCTCGCCGAGCGCGACGGGCGGATGATGAAATTGCGGCAGAAAATCTCCGGTGGCTTCCGCTCCGAGCAGGGCGCAGCAGACTTCGCCGTTATCCGATCGCTGATCTCGACCGCCAGAAAGCAGGGCTGGGATCTGCTCCAGACACTCACAGCCGAACCGGCGCATCTGATCGCCACTCTCCGCTTGGCCTGACCACTCCGCCTACCTGGCTAGTACACCGATTCCATGAAACCAACCTGTTGCAGGGGGATTCCATTGGAGGCGCTGGATTCCCAGATGCGGTCGCTTCTCACCCTATATCAGGGAAACAGGTGGATGCGATGGCGGCAACTCGGAAGGTGGTCGAACTACCCATTGGGGAGAGGGAGTTGGCCAAGCTTCAATCGATCGCCCGGTCGCGGACCGAGTCATCGAGCCGCGTGGTGCGCGCCCGGATCGTGCTGCATTATCGGGATGACCCGTCGTGCTATGCGGTGGGCCGCGCCGTTGGTGTGACGCACCAGACGGTCCAGCGTTGCCTGGCACGGGGAAGCAGGTTCGGGGTCATGGCGGCTCTCGACGATAGTCCGCGGCCTGGCAAGGAGCCAGCCATCACGGTGCCGGCACGGGCGTGGCTGGTGTCCCTGGCATGCCAGAAGGCCAAGGAGGTGGGATACCCGCACGAACTCTGGACGACGCGGTTGCTGGCTCGTCATAGCCGCGAGCATGGCCCGGCAGCGGGGCACGCCAGCCTGGCGCGGATCGCGCAGGGTACGGTCTGCAAGCTCCTCGCCGAGCAGGAGTTGAAGCCGCACAAGGTGCGGTACTACCTGGAGCGGCGGGATCCGGAGTTCGAGGCCAGGATGTCGGAAGTCCTTTGTGTTTATCAGGAGGTTGCCATCTTGCGAGCGGTGGAAGCCAACGCCGCCGAGGGTGTTTCCGAAGCTGCAGCGGCGACGGTGGAGCAGACCACGCCTAACGTCGCGTTCGTCTCTTATGACGAGAAGCCGGGCATCCAGGCGATCTCCAACACCGCGCCGGACCTGCCCCCGGTCGCGGGCAAGCATGACTGCGTCGCGCGCGATCACGAATACAAGCGGCACGGCACGTTGAGCCTGCTGGCAGGGATCGACCTACTTACCGGACAGGTACATGCCTGCGTCGAAGACCGCCACCGCTCGCGCGAGTTCATCGGCTTTCTCAAGAGGCTCGATTCGGCCTACTCCGCCGATACCGCGATCAAGGTCATCCTGGACAATCATTCGGCGCATGTGTCGAAGGAAACGAAGAGATGGCTTGCCGATCAGCGCGAGGGCCGCTTCAGCTTCGTGTTCACGCCAAAGCATGGCTCCTGGCTCAACCTGGTCAAAGGCTTCTTCTCGAAGATGGCGCGCTCGGTCTTGCGTCACATCCGGGTGGCTTCGAAAGCCGAACTCAAGCAACGGATCATGGCATACCTCGACGACCTCAATCGCGAGCCTGTTGTCCACACGTGGTCCTACAAAATCACACTCCCAGCGCGATAGGAGTCGTTCCATGGAAACGTCGTACTAGTTGACGGCCACGGATGAGATCACATTGGACAGTTCGGTCGACTGGATCGGATGCGGCCAAAGGCACGGCTTCTCAGCGGCGGCCACCACGCTCAATC
>DATAPW010000060.1:0-18071 GCA_036265005.1 Acetobacteraceae bacterium
CCCTACGCGAGTTACGCGATGACCCGGTCGCCCATCCGGTTGCCACCCTGCGCGCCGTAGAAGATATCCGTGGTGACCTCGTCCACGCTGCGGCAGCCGGTGTAGGCCATGGTCTTGTCGGCCTCGCTCTTCAGGATGTTGATCGCCTTCAGCGCCCCCGCCTCACCGCCCACCGCGGTGCCATACAGCGTCGCGCGCCCGGTCAGCACCGCCTTCGCGCCCAGCGCCAGCGCCTTGACGATGTCGGAACCACGGCGCACGCCGGAATCCAAAACCAGCGTGCAGCGGTCGCCCACCGCCTCGGCGATGTCCGGCAGCACATCGAGCGATGCCGCCGCGCTGTCCATGTTGCGGCCACCATGGTTGGACACCACGATGCCGTCGATGCCATAGCCCATTGCCTTGATTGCATCGTCCGGCCGGTTCACGCCTTTCAGCATCAGGGTGCCTGGCCACATGTCGCGGAACTTCGCGATGTCGTCCCATGCCAGCGAATCCGCCCGCAGCGCATCGCGCGAGCCGACGCCACTGAGGATCGAACCCTTGTATGCGTCGGGATAGTTCTCGTGGCGCGGGAATCCCTGCGAGGTGAAATACTTCATCAGCACACCGGTGGTCCACGCCGGGTGCCGCATGATGTCGAGCGTGAAGCGCAGGGTCGGGACGAACGGCAGGCCGAAGCCATTATGCGTGTTGTATTCGCGGTTCGGCGAGACCGGCGAATCCACCGTGACGATCAGCGCTTCGAAGCCATTGCGATTGGCACGCTCGATCAACTGGTGCGACAGCTCGCGCTGCTTCCACACGTAGAGCTGGAACCACAGCCGGCCACCGACCGCAGCGATCTTCTCCATCGGAGTCATCGATGCAGTGGACAGCGTCAGCGGGATCTGCGCCTTCGCCGCTGCCCGGGCGAGTTCCAGTTCACCCTGGTGCCAGCACAGCCCGGCAGCACCGGTGGGTGCGATCGCCATCGGCAGGCTGGCCGGCTTGCCGAACAGCGTGGTGGCGACGCTGCGCTTCGACACATCCACTAGCGCGCGATGCCGCAACTTGATGCGTTCGAAGGCATTGCGATTGTTGGCGAGCGCCAGGTGATCCTCGGTGGCGCGATCGACGAATTCAAACACGCCCTTCGGCAGCCGACGCTTCGCAGCGGCGCGCAGATCGTAGATGTTGAGGCAGCGATCCAGGCGGGCCATTAGACCGCGTCCATGTCCATGACCATGTCGCGCAGCCGATTGCCCTGACGGCCGCCGAAGAAGATGTCCGATGTGATCTCGTCCACCGAGCGGCAGCCGGTATAGGCCATGGTCTTGTCGAGCTCGTTGCGGATCAGGTTGATCGCCTTGAAAGCGCCAGCCTCACCGCCGACCGCCGTGCCGTACAGCGTCGCGCGACCGGTCAACACCGCCTTCGCGCCGAGTGCCAATGCCTTGGCAATGTCGGAACCCCGCCGCACACCGGAATCCAGGATCACGGTCAGCCGTTCACCCACTGCCTCGGCGATGTCCGGCAGCACATCGATCGAGGCCACGACGCTGTCCATGTTGCGGCCACCGTGATTGGAGACGACGATCCCGTCCACGCCATATTCGATCGCCTTCACCGCGTCGTCCGGACGGTTGATGCCCTTGATCATCAGGATGCCCGGCCATTTGTCGCGGAAAATCTTGATGTCTTCCCAGTTCAGCGAGTCCTGCCGGGTCATCTGCGCGGTGTTGGGATCGTTGCGCGACATCCGCTTGTACTCGTCCGGGTAATTTTCGTTGCGCGGCATGCCGATAGTGGTGAAGTACTTCATCAGCACATTGGTGAACCACACCGGATGCCGCATGATGTCGAGGGTGAAAGTCAGGTTCGGCGTGAACGGCAGCAGGAAGCCGTTATGCGTGTTGTACTCGCGGTTCGGCGGCACGATGGTATCCACGGTGACGATCAGCGCCTCGAACCCGGCGCGATTGGCACGATCGATGAGCTGATACGACAGCTCGCGGCGGTTCCACACATAGAGCTGGAACCACAGGCGTCCACCGACACCGGGGCCGGCTTCCTGGGCGATCTTCTCCATCGAGGTCATCGCGCCGGTGGCCAGCGTGAACGGGATCTTCGCCTTGGCAGCGGCCTTTGCCAGTTCCAGTTCGCCCTCGTGCCAGCACAGGCCGGCGGCACCGGTGGGAGCGATCGCCATCGGCATGGAGACTGGCTTGCCAAACAGCGTGGTCGCCATGCTGCGGCCCGAAACATCGACCAGCGCGCGATGGCGCAGCTTGATGCGCTCGAATGCGTTGCGGTTGTTGGCGACCGCGATGCCGTCCTCGCTGCCCCGATCGACGAATTCGAATACCGCTCGTGGCAGACGGCGTTTTGCCGCAGCACGCAGGTCATAGACGTTCAGGCAACGATCGAGCGCGGTCATGGACTTCTCCTTAGGTGACGGAATGATGAAGCCGGACCGGGGGATGTCAAGCGATGGGTGTCAATTGAAAAACCGCGCAGGGCGAAAATCGGTCAGCTCCGCGCGTTGCTGCCCGCGCACCACTTCGTCGGCCACAGCGGCGCCAAGGAACGGCGACATCGTCACGCCGCTATGGGTGACCGCGAGGTAGTAACCGCCGACCCGCGGCATTGGTCCGATCGCGGACAGATGGTCGCCGGGAATCGGCCGGATGGCAATTCGCACTGCTTCCGGCTCGACGTCACCGATCGACGGCAGCAACTTGCGAGCCCGCTGCACGAGATCGCGCGCCTCCGGCATCGACGCACTGAGCCTACTGTCGAAACTCAAGATGGCATCGGTCGGATTCCAATGCAGCATGAGCCGCCCTGCCCCATCCGGACGTGCGTCGATCACACTGGTGCGGACCACGCGGTTGAGGCCGGCAGCGACCGGTGGCGTGAACACCAGGAACCCCACGGTGGGCGCCAATGGCAGATGCAGGCCTGCCTCGCGCACGGCTTCATTGGTCCAACGTCCGGCGCAGTTCACCACCATGTCGGCCTCGTGCAGCGCACCGTCGGCCGTGCGGACTCCGGAGACGCGGTCGCCGGTCATGACCAGATCAGCGACCCGCGCGCCGCAGATTACCCTCGCTCCATGACGACGCTGCGCGGCGGACAACATGGCATGGGCGTAGACGACGGGATCGAGCCAGCCTTCCTCGGGGAAATAGGCGACGGGCGCATCGCCGATGGTGGCAAGATCGATATCGGGCTCAAGTTCATGCACGCGCTTCTGGTCGATCCATTCGGCAGCGTAGCCCCAGGACTGCAACTGCTCGACATTCTCACGCTGTGCCGCGCGATCGGGTTCCGCTTCCCATTCCAGGCTGCCTCCGCCATGCCACCACGGCGTGGCACCGAACTCGTCCCGCAGTGCGGCGTGCGCCTTCATGCCGCCGACATTCAGATCGTGATACGGCTTTGGCGGCTTCCGGTGTGCATTGGTCCAGGCGAAGCTGATGCCGGACGTGCCGCCCCCCACGCGTGACGCCTCCAGCACGGTGACAGTGGCGCCTGCCTGGGCCAGCCGATAGGCAACCGATGCGCCCATCACGCCCGCGCCGATCACGATCATCTTCGCCATAGGGTTCTCCTATCTTCAACGGGGATTATGGCACGCCACCAGGCGGCCTGCACCGGACGGTGTCAAAGCCGGCGGCGTCGTCTGACATTGCGGCAGAGCCGCTGGACACCGTGTGTGGAAGCGGCAGCCAGCCGGAAGGTTCATCGCACTCGGCGGCTCGCCACGCAGCGCAACGGGGGTCTGCCTTGCGTCGGGGTCGGGCACCGGCACAGCCGACAGCAACGCGTGCGTATAGTGGTGCAACGGATGGCGGAACAGCATCTCGGATGGCGCCATTTCGACGATTGCGCCGAGATACATCACGGCCACACGGTGGGCGATGAAACGCACCGACGCCAGATCGTGCGAGATATACAGATAGGTCAGCCCCAAGGCCGCGCGCAGCTCCACCAGCAGGTTGAGGATCTGCGCACGCACCGAGACATCCAGCGACGAGACCGGCTCGTCCAGCACCAGGAATTGCGGCTCCACCGCGAGCGCGCGGGCAACGCCGACACGCTGGCGCTGGCCGCCGGAAAACTCGTGCGGGTAGCGCCAGGCATGTGCCGGCTCCAGCCCGACACGTTCCAGCAACGCGGCAATACGATCGTCCCAGTCCGCCTCCGGAACATGGCGATGCACGCGGAACGGCTCCCGCAAGGTCTGGCCAATCGTCCAGCGCGGATTGAGCGAGAGGTACGGATCCTGGAACATGTACTGCAGGCCACGTCGCACACGCAGTGCGGCGGCGCGGTCGTTGCCGCGAAACACCGACAGCACGTCCTTGCCATCGAACCAGACCTCGCCCGACGTCGCCGCCACGAGATGCAGCATGCTGCGGGCCGTGGTGGTCTTGCCGCAGCCGCTTTCGCCGACCAATGCCAAGGCCTCGCCGGCGGCAACGCTGAACGACACATCGTCCACCGCTTTGATCTGCCCGATGGTTCGACCACCAAGGATGCCACGCTTGCGTACCGGATAGCGCTTCACCAGGTGCTCGACGCGCACCAGCGGCGTCATGTCGGCAGCCCGTGGCTGCCGCGCTTCAGGCAACTGACGATATGCCCAGGTGCGACCTGAAACGGTTCCGGGCGAAGCTGCGCGCACTCTGCCGTCGCCTCCGGGCAGCGGGGATGAAACCGACAGCCGCCTGGCGGTTCGGCGAGATCGGGAATGCGGCCGCCGATCGTCTTCAGCACCGGGTGCACTTCATGTTCGTAATCGTGATCTACCCGTGGCGCGCTATCCAGCAGAGCGCGCGTATAGGGATGCAGCGGTGCATGAAAGATGCTGCGGGCGTCGGCGGTTTCGCAGGTGCGCCCGGCATAGACCACGGTGATGCGATGCGCCATCCGCGCCACCAGCCCCATGTCATGCGACACCAGCAGCATCGCCATGTGCAGGCGCTCGCGCAGTTCCTCCAGCAGGTCGAGGATCTGCGCCTGGATGGTGACATCCAGGTTGGTGGTGGGTTCGTCCGCCAGGATCAGCGCGGGATTGCACAGCAAAGCGCGGCCGATACAGATGCGCTGCTTCATGCCGCCCGACAGTTCGTGCGGGAACTGGCGCAGCCGATGCAATGGATCGGCAATCCCTACCAGGCGCAGAAGCTCAGCGACGCGATCGCGCGCGGCAGCACGCGAAATTCCCTCGTGCCAGCGTAGGATTTCTATCAGCTGATCCCCGACCGTCAGGATGGGATTCAGCGAATATGCCGGGTTCTGGAAAATCATCGCGATGCTCTTACCCCGCAGGCCACGCATCGCGGCGTCGTCCAAAGCCAGCAGGTCACGGTCCTGGAAGCGCATCGAGCCACCGACGATGCGGGCCGGCGGTGGCACCAACCGCAGCACGGCAAGGCTCGCCATGGTCTTGCCGCTGCCGGACTCACCCACCAGGCCCAGCGTCTCACGCGGCCGGATTGCGAAGTCGATGCCATCGACCACCGGCGCGATACCGGACCGCGCAAAGAAATGCACACGCAATCCATCGACCGTCAGCAGGTCGCTCATTGCTTCAGGCGCGGGTTGAATGCGTCGGACAGGCCATCGGCCAGGAGGTTGAAGCCCAGCACCGTGATGAATATCGCGCCGCCCGGCGCCAGCACGGCCCAGGGCGAGACCTTCAGCACCTGATAGTTGAAATACAGCAGTTGCCCCCAACTGACCGCTTTGGGATCGCCGAAGCCCAGGAAGCTGATCATCGATTCCGACAGGATGGCGCCGCCGATGCCCAATGCGATGACCACGGCAAGCGAGGGCAGTGCGTTCGGCAGGATATGGCGGAACAAGATGTCGAGCGGCTGCGCGCCGATGCAGCGCGCCGCCTCGACGAAATCCATGCCCTTCAGGCGCAGGAATTCTGCACGTGCCAGCCGTGCAATCGGCGGCCAGCCGAACAAGCCAAGCAGCAAGACGATGGTGGTCAGGTTCAGGAAAGGCACGCGTTCCAGCCAGGTGCCAACGACAACGATGCCAAACAACCGCACCACCGCCAGGATCATCACGAAAACCGGTATCACCAGGAACAAATCCGTCAGCCGCATCAGCAACTCGTCGGCCACGCCCCCGAGATAGCCGGCGATTCCGCCGACCAGGATCCCGATCAGCGCAGCGACCAGCATGGCCCCCAGTCCGACGGCCAGCGCCGTCGGCGCGCCATAGATCACGCGGGTCAGCACGTCGTAGCCGTTGCGATCGGTGCCCAACCAATGCGCCCAGCTTGGCGCACCTCCACTGGCAAATCCCAGCATCGCCGACTGGTCATCAGGGGCGTAAGGCGCCAACCACGGACCGAGCAACGCAACCACGACAACGAGTGTGATCAGGATCAGCCCCAGCAGGCCGGAGCGGTTTCGGCGCAGTCGTTGCCAACCTTGTTGCAACTGGCCTGGCGGTCGCTGCTTCGGTGCCGGTAGCGCCAACGCCTCAGTCCAGCCGGATACGGGGATCGATCAGCACGTAAGCCAGATCGGTCAACAATGTGAAACCGACCAGCATGACGGTGACCACCAGTGTCTCGCCCATGATCACCGGATAGTCCAACGACTGGATCGCGGCGAGGTACAGCGCGCCCGCACCTGGCCAGGTAAACACTGATTCGGTTACCGGCGCAGTCGCCAGCATCAAGCCGAACAGGATGCCGAGATAGGTCAGCACCGGGATGATCGCATTGCGCAGTGCGTGATGGAACACGACCCGCCGTTCGGGCAGGCCGGAAGCGCGTGCCGCCATGATGAAGTCCTGCCGCAGCACATCCACCAGATTGGCCCGCAACAGCAGCGTCAGTGTGGCCGTGTTGAACACCGTGAGCATGGTCAGCGGCAGGACCATGTGCCACAGCCCATCGATCACGCCACTGCCGAACAGCGGATTGCGCGTCGAGTAAGCGCCATAGCTGGGAAAGATGCCGAGCCAGTAAGCAAAGATCAAAATCAGCAGCACGCCGAGCAGGAAACCCGGCAGGGAGTGCCCGAGTAGCGCCGAACTCATGACGCCGAAGTCCAGCCGGCTGTATTGCCGCATCGCTGCGATGGCGGCGAAGGCAATAGCCAGCAGCAGTGCCAGGATGATGGCCGGGATCTGCAGCTTCAGTGTCTCGGCGCCCCAGGTCAGCAGCATGTCCCCGACCGGCATGTTCGTTGTAATGGACGTACCGAAATCCAGCCGCGCAACGTTGCCCAGCCAGATCAGGTAGCGATGGCCGACGCTGGCATCGAGATGATAGTAGGCTTTGACCGCGGCCAGCGCTTCGTCCGTGATGCCGGGATTGTCTGCCATCAGGACATCGATCGGATTGCCGATGGCGTTCAGCAGGAAGAAGATGATCCCGCTGACGCCGAGTACCAGCACCACCGAGAACAACAATCGTCGAACCAGATAACGCAGAATGCCCACCGCACAAACCTAATCGAGCGATACGCCCGTTGACAACCACCGATCTTCGTCGCGCATAGTGCCGACAGGCAATCGGGGGCAGATCATGCACAGCAGCGGGCGGCGCGAAGTCCTGAAGACCATCGGCGGCGCCGCCGTCGGACTGGCAGCGCCAGCAGTCGTCCGATCGGCACGCGCCGCTCCGCCGTTCTTCAAGCTGTACCTGATGATTCCGAACAACCAGCCTGCACGCATGATCTGGGGCACGCTTGCAGCGCAGCAGATGTCCAAGCTCGGCATCGACGTGATCTCCAGCTACGTGGACTTCCCGACCATTGCATCGCGCCGCACCAAGGGTTCGGGCAAGATACACACCGAAGGTGGCTGGGACTCATATCTTGAGCGTTACTATTACAGTTCGATCACGCCGCTGCCGAACTCGCTATTCCGCAGCGACCTGATCCCGCCGAACGGGCCGAATTTCTATTACGTCTCCGACCCGGAGATGGACAAGATCCTCGGCGACTATGCCAGCGCGATCGAACCCGCCGCTCGCATGGCGGCGATCAAGGCTTTCGAGAAGCGCTGGTACGATACTGAGCCGATGACAATCCTGTTCTATCCGGAAGACGCCATTGCGGTGAATCCGAAGCTGACAGGGTTCGCCGCGACCACCTTCAATCCGGTGTTCTACCCACAGCCGGAGAACTGGACAATCGCCGGCGCCAGTGGCGAAGCGACCGCGGCCTTCGCTTCCTGGCCACCGCCGAGTTCGCTAATTCCGATGTATACCATCGGCTACCATGAATCGAACATCTTTGGGCCGGTCTACAACCGTTTGCTTGAGTATGATTCGTGGGAAAACAAGAACCTGGTGCCGGGACTGGCTGAGAGCATCACCAGCTCCGCCGACGGCAAGCATCACGTCATCAAATTGCGGCCCGGCGTCACCTGGCACAGCGGCGAACCGTTTACCGCGACCGATGTCAAGTTCACCTGGGACGTGATGCTGAACAAGGCCTATGCCAGTGCGATCCAGGGCAATGCAATGGCGGTGTTCGGCTCGGCCGACGCCTACAAGGTCACTGGCCCGATGGAAATCACGGTTGACCTGCCGCAATACTCCATCTTGTTCCGCGAGCAGATTCTCAGCGCCGTCGCGATCATGCCCGCGCACGCCTACAAGGATATCAAGCCGGAAGCGCTGCGCGGGCATGTGGCCAGTACCTGGCTGGGCACCTACACAGTGAAGACATCGGCCGGCGCCAGCTTCACCGCACATGGCGGCGTCGGCACCGGCCCCTGGATTCCCGCCGGCTACGACGCCTCGCGCAAGGCCTACAAATACACCCGCAACGAGAAATACTGGAAGCCGATGCCAGGGAACGTGAAAACGTTCTATATCGTTAATATAAGCGGCACCGATGCTGTGCTCAGTGCGCTGAAGTCGGGCGACATCGACGCACATGACCCGATGTACGACATCGGTTCGCTGCTGAGCACCATCGACCCAAGCTGGGGCAAGGTGCAGCGATTCGATTCCTACAAGTGGCAGCATGTTTGCTACAATCTGCGTCATCCGGTGTTCGGCACCGGCATGGATACACCACTCGGCAAGCAGGATCCGTCGCGCGCATTCGAAGCGGCATCCTATATCCGCAAGGCCATCAGCTTCGCCACGCCGCGTGAACAGATCGTGCAGGAAATCGCCGCCGGGCTGGGACATCCAGGCACTGTGGCCATGCCGTGGTCAGCGCCGGAATACGACCACGACCTGCTGAAGCCGATCCCATTCGACATGGACCAGGCGCGCACCTGGATGACGAAGGCGGGGTACACCTACTGATTTCCTGAGCTGAAGGCTGGTGACATTGTTGGGCGGGCGCTCTAGTCCCTCACCAATTTTCGTAGCCCCGCGATCGACTGCCCCTCCAACACGAGCGTCGGCAACAGGTTGTTCTCCGCACGGAAGTCCCTGCTGTACAGCGCGGAGAACATGGCAACGCCCGCCTCGTGCAGCGGCATCGGCACGCCGGCGATATGGGCCAGCACAGTACTCGGCACCAGACCGAACGGCACGTCCTCGGTGATGTAGCGCGTGTCGAGGCTGGCCGGTCCGGGTGTGGCATCGCGTGCCGTCAGGATCGCGCCCGCATCACCCACCGGACCACGCGGCACACCAAACGACAGATGAAAATGGTCGCGCACGCTGCGCACCGACGCACCGTACGCCGAAGCGACCGCCAGCCGCTCGACATCCAGCGCCTCGATCAATCGACCGACCGCTGGCGTGAGGCCGCTCCAGTTCGCCCACGTCTCGGCCTTCTCGATACGGGTGAAGTTGCACAACGCCATGGCCAGGTGGTTCTGCGGGTTGACGTTGCTGAGTGACACCGCGATCAGGTCCTCGCGCGGCACAAAACGGTTGCCGAACAGCCCGCTGCAAAGCGCGACCATCGCATCGGTCTCAGGCACCGGCAGCGCGGCGATATCCACCTTGTCGCGAATGTTGGAGACTCGCACGGCAGGTCCCGCCAAGCGCCGTCCCGTTGTGACCGTGGTGCCCCAGGCTGCGATCGGCAATCGCACGCCGCGCCCATCCAGCAACCGCTTGAGATACAGCGCACTGAACGACATGTGCGAGCTGATGATCACCGGTTGGCCGGGCTGCAAATGCGCGGCCAATGCATCCAATACGGCGCGATGACCGTACCCGGGCACCGCAAGCATAACCGCATCGGCGTCGCGCACGGCCGCTGCACAATCCGGCGCAATGATCGGCTGGTAGCGGCCGGTGAGGTTGCCTTCCGCCTGCAGCGGCAGGCCGCCGGCGAACGCTGCCGTGCCACGGCCGGACGGTGACCAGAGCACAGCTTCATGGCCGCGCTCGCACAGCAACGCTGCAGCGCCACAACCGATGCCACCGGCACCCAACACGGCAACGCGACTCATGATGCAACTCCTGGGTGCGCTGCCGACGGGTCCTCGTTGAACCGGTCGGCGCGAAAAGCTTCAAGCGGCAGCGGGCTTTTTCCATCCACGATCAAGTCCGCCAGCAGCGACCCGACAATCGGACTCAATTGGAATCCATGCCCCGAATAACCGAACGCATGCCAGAGATTGCTCACCACGCGGCTCGGGCCGATCACCGGGATCTGGTCTGGCATCAACGCCTCCAACCCCGCCCAGCAACGCACAATCGTCGCAGTGCGCATGATCGGAAACAGGTCGAATACGGTGCGCGCACTTTCCACCAACCGCTCCGCCACCGGGTCGGCGGTTTCCGCGTCAAGGTCCGGAATGCCCAGGATGCCGCCACCAATGATCACGCTGCCGTTGTCCGCCTGCTTGAACGAAAGCTTGCGGCCGGTGCCGATCACCACCGGGTCAAGGAATTTCCGCACTCGTGCCGAAACCATCATCGAGGCGGCAAAATGCCCGCGCGGCAACACTTCGCCGGCCATCCCGGCGATCTGCCAACCCCATGCCCCACCGCAATTCACCACAACATCGCTCTCGAACGAACCGGCCGAAGTCTCGACCCGCCACCCCTCGCCCAGCTTCGCAAGGTCGAGCACGCGCGTGCCCTCCTGGAAACGGACACCATCGCGCTGTGCCTTCAACCGGAACGCCTGGCTGGTGCGATACGGATTGGCGTAGCCGTCGCGACGCGAGATCAACCCACCGATGCAATGCTGTGCCAGCGCCGGCGCAACCTTGCGCAGCTCCGCCTGGTCCAGCAGCTCCTCATGGGCCCAGCCCAGCGCGCGCAACTCTGCCTCGCGCGCGACCAGCTCGGCCATGTCCGCGTCGGTCTCCGCCACCGCCACCTGTCCGACATGCCCGGTGAACTCGCACATCGCGGCTAGGTCGGGACCGAGAAATGCGTCGAGGTCCAGCCAGCGGTCCATCGCCGCGACCGACAACGGGATTTCCGCAGGATGGCGGCGCAACTGACGCACGCCACCGGCGTTCACGCCGGACGCATGCCGGCCGACCGAGTTCTTCTCGATCACCAGCACATCCAAACCCTTCTGTGCCAGATGCAGCCCGGTAGACGTGCCATGCAATCCGCCACCGACCACGATCGCCCGTCCACCCATCGTCGTTTCCTGCAGTTCAGCTCTGCAACTCTGCCAACTCAGCCAGCGGCACCGGGCGCACCGGCAGACGCACGCGAAACTGCCCCGACCGATCCGCACCCTGACCCAAAGCACGCGCAATCACCTCGGCCGCGATCGGGCCGCACACCCGACCCTGACACGGACCCATGCCGCAACGGGTGAATGCCTTCACGCGATTGGCCTCGGTGCAGCCTTGCGCGACAGCATCGAGCAGTTCGGCAACGGTGACTTCCTCGCAACGGCACACCACATCTTCGGGGCCGATCGGAACCAGCAATTCACCAGCGGGTGGGAACAACCTGTCCAGCACCCCTCGCAGCGATTGCTGTGTCGCCAATTGCGCCCGATCGGCGCTCGCCATCCGGTCCCGTTGCGCTGGATCGAGCTTGCCGAGTCGTACCGCCGCATCCAAGGCCGCCATGCGGCCGAGACATGCGGCCGCCCGCGCGCCGAGAATGCCTGCACCGTCGCCTGCCACCGCAATGCGCGCATGATTCGTCGCGCCCCACTCGTTCGTTTCCGGTCGCCAGCAGTGCTGCCCCGGATCCCATGCCTGCTTGCAGCGCGCACCGAGGCTGAGCTGGGTGTTGGGGATTATCCCATTGTGCAACAACACCAGCCCAGCCGGAACGCGATGCCGCGTGCCTCCGACCGTATACGATACCGCCTCTGCCTGCGCCTTGCCCTCGATCACCGGTTGCGACACGCCATGGATCATGGGCACGCCCATGCCGCGCAGTTCGTTCCTCCAGGCCAGGCCCTTCAGCAATGTGCGGCCGGCCCGCAACGCGCCAGGCACCTTCAACGCGTCGGACATGCCGATGTCCGGCCCGGTCAGCAGCACCGCGGCAATCGTTACGCCAGCGCGCGCCAACTGTGTGGCGACCAGATAAAGCAACGGTCCGGCACCGACAACGACGACTGGCGTATCCGGCACCATTCCGTTCGCCTTCAGCAGGGTCTGCGCCGCACCTGCTGCCATCACGCCGGGCAGTGTCCAGCCTGGGATGGGCACCGGCCGCTCCATCGCCCCGGTGGCGATGAGGATTCGTTGCGCGATCAGGATGCGCGCGGCGCCACCGTGCGAGATGCCGATGCGGCCATCCTCCACGGCTTGCCACACCACACTGCCCGGCTCGTAAGCCGCACCCGAGTCACGAAACGCCGCGACAAGCCCGGCACCTTCCTCGTAGTCCTCGCCCAGAATGCGCAAATCGTCGGCACGTGCCCGCTGCACCGCCTCGATGCCACGATAGATCTGTCCCCCGGGCGCCGGCTGTTCGTCGAGCAGAATCGTGTCGAGGCCGAGCGCCGCGCCCTGCACCGCTGCCGCCATCCCGGACGGGCCACCGCCGATGATCGCCAGGTCACAACTCATGCGCGACATCACGATGACGCCTCATGCTCGGTCATGCGGTGGATGCGCATGCCGTCGGCGACGATGGTGAGGCAGGCCTGCCGATAGGGCATCCCGTCGATTTCCACCAGGCAATCGTAGCAATTTCCGATCATGCAATGGGGACCGCGCGGGCTGCCGTAGCGCGGCGCAGCGTGAAACACCGGCACGCCGGCGATCAGCAGCGCCGCGGCGACCGTTTCGCCCGCCGCCACACACAGCGGTGCATCGTCCAGAAACACGGTAACAGTGGCCGACAATTCGTGCAGGCGACGGAACACGCGGCGTCTCCCTCAGTCAGTGGCGTGACCAGGCTTGCAGCAACCCAGAAGCCACCGGATCAGGCTCTGCCAACCGATTTGGATGCACGCACCAACGACTATGGACAACATCGTTGCAGCGGTCGAGCCGTACGCCCTCCATTGCGTGACACCACGGTCTCGCGCAGTGTTCGCGCAGGCTCACCCCTGTGGACGCACTGCCATGGCGAATAACTACAACACCCTGCAAATTTCGGAACCCCAGACGCACACGCTGCTGGTCACATTGAACCGGCCCGAGATCGCGAATGCGATGAACACGCAGATGGGGATCGACCTGCTCGTGCTGTTCGATTCGATCAACGCTGCGCCGAACAAGCAGCGTTGCATCGTGCTCACCGGCGCCGGGCCGCGCGCGTTCTGCGCCGGCGGCGACCTCAAGGAGCGTCTCGGCATGACGGACCAACAGTGGCAGGACCAGCATCTGATCTTCGAGCGTGCCATCCGCGCCATCATCCAATGCCCGGTACCGACCATTGCCGCGGTGAACGGCGCCGCCTATGCCGGCGGCATGGAGATCGCACTCTGTGCGGACTTCATTTACGCGGCCGACCACGCCCGCTTCGCGCTCACCGAGGTGACCCTCGGCATCATGCCGGGGGCCGGCGGCACGCAGAACCTGCCACGCGCCGTGGGAGCCCGCCGCGCCAAGGAGATCCTGCTCACCGGAAAGCCGTTCACCGCGCAGCAAGGCTTCGAATGGGGCATGGTGAACCGCATCTGCAAAGCTGATACGCTACTGAACGAAGCCCTGGAGACTGCGGGAACGATTGCCGCCAACGCACCGATCTCCACGCGGCAGATCAAGCAGTCGGTGAACTACGGGCTGAACATGGACCTCGCCAGCGGCATGATGTTCGAAATCGAGGCGTATAACCGCATGGTACCGACCGAGGATCGCCGAGAAGGCATTCGTGCCTTCAACGAAAAGCGCAAGCCCGATTTCCAGGGACGATGATGCCGGCCGTCATTGCGAGGAGGAGACGACATGAACGTCATGACTGACATCGCAGCAGGTCTGACCCGTGCACTGTCCGAGCAGGCACGTACCCTGACCTTTGCCGACCTACCAGCGGATGTGCGCACGCTCGCGCGGCAATGCGTGCTGGACTATGTCGCCTGCACGCTCGCCGGCGCGAAGGACGAGCTGGCCGACATTCTGCTTGCCGAAGCGACCGAACAGGGCGGCAAGCCGGTTGCCACGGTGATCGGCCACACCGACCGCCTGCCGGTGCTGTCGGCCGCGCTGGTGAATGGCGCCGCATCGCACGCACTGGACTATGACGATGTGAACCTGGCAATGACCGGCCACCCAAGTGTGGTGCTGCTGTCGGCGCTGCTCGCGCTCGCGGAGGAGCGCGGTTCGTCAGGCGCCGATGTGATCACTGCGTTCGTCGCCGGCTATGAGCTGCAATGCCGGCTGGGCCTCGCGCTGGCGCCGGGCCACTACAACGTGCTGGGCTTCCACGCCACCGGCACACTGGGCTCGTTCGGCGCCGCCGCTGCGTGCGCGCACCTGCTCGGACTGGATGCCGACAGGTTCGCCATCGCGCTGGGCATCGCCGGCACCCAGGCAGCCGGGCTGAAGTCGATGTTCGGCACCATGTGCAAGCCGCTGCATGCCGGCAAGGCGGCGTATCACGGGCTGCTCGCCGCACGCCTGGCACAACGCGGCTTCACCGCGCGTGCCGACATCGTCGAATGCGCCCAGGGCTTCGCGCGCACGCACAGCCCCAACTTTCATCCCGAGCGCGCCCTGGCGACGCCGCCGCGCGGCTTCCACATCCTCAACAACCTGTTCAAGTACCATGCCGCCTGCTACATGACGCACGCACCGATCGAGGCAGCACGCGCGCTGCGCCAGCAGCACGGATTGCAGCCCGACCAGATCGCACGCATCCGGCTCAGCCTGGATGAGACCTGCGATCGCATCTGCAACATTTCCGCACCGCGCACCGGGCTGGAGGCGAAGTTCAGCCTGCGGCTCACCACCGCGATGGCGCTGGCCGGCGTGGATACCGGCGGGCTCGGCAACTACTCCGAGGCAACCGCGGCGGATCCCACGCTGATCGCCCTGCGCGACAAAGTGGAATTTGACTTCGCCGCCAATCGGCCGAACACGCTGGCCGAACTGGAACTGGAACTGACCGACGGAAAACGCGTGGCCACGTCATACGATGCCGGCGTCCCGGCCAGCGACATCGCCGAACAGGGGCGGCGGCTGGAGGCGAAGTTCGCCTCGCTGGCCGAACCCATCATTGGCCGATCTCGCACGCGCGACCTGATCGGCCAGATCGGCCGCGTCGACACATTGTCCGACCTGCGCGGCGTCATGGCGATGTGCGCGGCGTAGCGCCTCCGCCGATACACGGTTTCGGGCCGAGCGGGGTAAGGGGGGTAAGAATTTGTGCAGCCAGCGCCTGCACGGAACTGACGCCAAACTGATTAGGCGACGCTGCAACCGTGACCGCGGATCGCGCGTTGTGCAGGTCTCAGCAACGCTGGAGCTCTGATTTCATGGCAAGCATCGAAGATACCAAGAACACTTCGGGCCGTCTGATCGCCGCGGACAAAGTTGAAGGCACCTACATCTACAATCCGGCCGGCGAAAGTCTCGGCAGTGTCGAGGACGTGATGATCGACAAGGTCAGCGGCAAGATCGCCTACGCTGTCGTCGGTTTCGGCGGCTTCCTGGGCATTGGCGACCGCCACTACCCGCTACCGTGGGAGAAGCTGAAATACGACACCAACATGGGCGGCTACGTGGTGGACCTGGACAAGCGGACGCTGGAAGGCGCGCCGTCCTACGCCACCGATGAGCAGGCGTCCTGGGAAGACCCAGCGTGGGGTCGCCGCGTGTACGACTATTACGGCGCTCATCCGTACTGGGACATGCCATAACGCTCAGCCGCGATGGCGGTATGCGCTTCGCTGTTCCGCCCTGCAGCGCGAACCTGCAGGAGGAACAGCGGAGCGCACTGCGCCACTCACGCGAACGTCGCGAAGATCTCCTCCAGCGCCTTGAGCTGGCCGCCGGATGTCGATGACGGCACGATCACCGGTGTGCGCACCCCGGCCGCCTGCCACGCTGCCACCCCTTCCCGCACCTTCGCCGCCGGACCAAACAGCGTAACATCCGCCAGCCAGCGATCGGTCAGGTATTTCGGCACATCGTCGCGCCGGTTCTCGGCGATGGCATGTTCGATTTCGGTCATCTCCTCGACGTAGCCTGCCTCTTTCCAGTAGTTGCGATAGTTCGGCAGGAACGCGTAGTGGTTCAGCGCGCGACGGCACACCGCCTTCGCCGCCTCGACATCGTCGCTGATACAGGTCGGCAGCATGTTGCCGATGAAGAAGGCCTCATCGGCCCGCTTGTCCGTCGGCAGCGCCGCGAGCGACGCCGCCATGTGGGAGCGTGCGGCATTGGCGAACACCACCCCCTGCGCGATCTCACCCGCCAGCGCCACCATCTTCTGCCGCAATGCGGCGATGATGATCGGTGGGAAATCGCCGACGCCGTCCACCGCGCGCAACCTTGCGACGAAGTCGCGGGTGTCGCCGAGTGGCTTGCCGACCGTCACACCCATGCGCTGATGGCCCGGCGCATGCGCCACACCGATGCCAAGGCGGAAGCGCCCGCCGGAGACCTCGTGCATGAACGCAGCACTCTGTGCGAAGTCCAGCACGGTGCGCGCGTAGATCGGCGCGATGGCGGTGCCGAACGGGATGCGTTCGGTATTCCACGCCATCGCCTCGCACTGCGACATGTTGCCGTACATGCTCGGCGTGTAGACGCCGGAGAAGCCGCGCCGCTCAATGTCGCGCGCGATGTCGATGGTCACTCGGCGGCGACCGGGGACGGCAACCAGGGAGATGGCAGGCATGGACATGGGTTCGCTCCGGCGTTGGTCCGGTCCAGGCTGCCCCAGAACTCTGCCGTTCGAAAGTGCCCGGGCTATTCCTGCTGCCGGCGAGCGGACCTCGCGCCTCATGCCGGCGGCTGCTAATAGCCGCCGGAGGATTCGATACCGGGCGAGTGGCAACGAAGCAAGCAAGAATGAAACCACGGACGAGCATGGCTGAGACGGATGGTGCTGGCATGGGCGCGGAGTTGCGACCGCATCGCCCGGGTGCAGCCAGGCGGGCATAGACCGACACGCCACATGCGCATCCTGTTCGTCACCTCCAACCGCCTCGGCGATGCGGTGCTGTCCACTGGCCTGCTGGACCACCTGATCCGCATGTACCCAGCCGCACGCATCACCATCGCCTGTGGTCCGGTGGCCGAGGGCGTGTTCGCACGAATGCCGAACCGCGAGCGCACCATCGTGCTCGACAAATTGCCCTACAGCCTGCACTGGCTCCCGCTGTGGGCCAGTGCAGCGACCACCCTCTGGGACCTCGTGGTGGACATCCGTGGTTCGGCCCTCGCCTGGATGGTGCCGACGCGCCGTCGCGCAGTGATGCGCCGCAGGCCAGGCCACAAGATCGTTCAGCTCGCCGCTGTGCTCGGCGTCGATCCGCCGCCACTGCCGGTTGCCTGGACAGCGCCCGAGGACCGTGCGCGCGCCGCGGCTCTTGTGCCGACCACCCGGCCGGTCATCGGCCTCGGCCCGACCGCGAACTGGGCGCCGAAAATCTGGCCGGTGGACCGCTTCGCCGCGCTGTTCCATGCACTGCGAGCTGGACCGCTGCCCGATGCGGTGCCCGCCGTGTTCGCCGGCCCTGGCAAGGAGGAACGCTCGCTGGCTGCACCGCTGCTGGCCGCGCTGCCCGATGCGATCGACCTGG
>DATAPW010000061.1:0-3691 GCA_036265005.1 Acetobacteraceae bacterium
TGCACTAGCCGGGGATATCTCTCGGTCGCAACGGGGACAGAATCGTTCTTTTTGCCAAGGCCGTACTTTTCGATCCATAGACGCCCAAGATCGGCCGCCTCCGCCGGAGTCAGCCAGGACCATTCAGCGCCGCGGGCGCGGACCGCCACCCAGTGGGTATCACCGCGGATATGTTCCTCAACAGTCACGCTGATGGATTTCATGATCGTCTCCTTCCGATACCCGGTCAGACGCCTATGGCCGTCGGTGTGGGCCGCGTGAGCCGGTTTCGGTCTGATCGGTGCCCAGGACTTGGGCCGCTTTCGTGTACGCGGCCATCCAGATAGTGGCCGAATATTATTCGTTGACCGGCGCGGATTCCACTATACAGACGGCAGTCTCGGTGCTGCGAACGATGAGGCTTCTTAATACCTTGGTTTAGGACGCTTTATTCCTGCGCAGCAGGACTGGTAGCAGTGTCCTTTCTTGAATTAGACCGCCACGTTGCTTTCGCTGGCCTACTATGGGCACATCCGGAATCCGGTGAGCCCTTCCCAAGCGCCGAGGAGGTGGAAATGCCCCGCGAGGGAGCACGCTGAAGAGGGCGGATTGCCCGTGCGCCGCCCGACCTTCCGCTACCGCGCGCGCCTGGACGGTGGTGGTCCAGCCCGACGGGACCCTGAGCGAGGTGGCGTGGTCGCAGCGGTGAGAGCCCGCAGCCATAAGGCGATTCAGAGACCCAGTTTTCCGGCTGGGCTGCTCTGGCTCAGCTTGGCGCGTCGGACGTAGCTGCGCATCGTGGCCAAGCTCCGGTGACGCGTGTGCCCCATGATCTCCTCATCCGGTACGTCATTCCGGTAGGCGGTTGTCACAAAGCCGGCGCGCAGGCCGTGCGGGCTGACGGGCTCGGCCAATGTGCCTTTCAGTCCGGCCTTGGCGGCACGCTTGAGCAGGACCTGACGAACCGCGTCCGGAACCAGCCGCGCAGTCTCGACGCCGCCGCCGCGGTTCACCTTGCGGAACAGCGGGCCGGCAGAAATTCCCGCTGCTGTCAGCCACTGCTGCAACGCCGTCACCGGGCAGGTCTCGGGCGATCGGCCGCGCGGGATGGCGATTTCAGCGCCTTCGCCTTCGGCGTCGGTCTTCGAGCGCTCGATCAGCAGCTTCATGCCGTCGTCCGTCCAGGTGACGTGTTCCATATCGAGGCCGACCAGCTCGGATCGCCGCAGGGCTCCGGCAAAGCCGACCAGGAACAGGGCGCGGTCACGCGCGCCGGCGAAGTCGGTACCGCAGGCTCGGCTTAGCTTCTTGACTTCCACCGTGGTCAGCGCAGCCGACCGGCGGGCTGGTGCGCCGTGCTTGCGGCCGATCCCGCGGAGCGTCTCACGGATGGCGGGGTGCTTGGTGTCGAGGGGATGGCCAGCGACGCCACAGGCGCGCGCGATCGCCGCGACACGGCGACGCAGGGTTGGCAGTGCGTAGCCTTCGCCGGCAGCCGCCAGATAGGCCCCGACGACCTCTGGCGTAGCCGGCATTGGCGCGAACCCGTGCCTCGCGCACCAAGCCTTGTAGTTGGCGAGGTCGGCCGTGTAGGCGCGCAGCGTCGCCGGCGCATCGGCGGCATCCTGGTAGGCCTGCGACTTGGCGATGGCCATGGCCGCGCGTGCCGTGGGCGGTTTGGCGCCGTCGAGGCGGGTCAGTTGCCGCTTGCGGGCCTCGGAGAAGGGACTGGGCATGCCGTCCCTATAGCACAGGAAATAAGACGTGATAATAGCCCTTCCCGCGTGTTATAGAGGGCCGTTCGCGACCGGGCTGGATCTGGCGTTTCGCTCGCTTTCCTGCAGCGCCCTGCACACGTGAAATAACGCCAGGTACGCGCGGCCGCTCGGAACCCAGCCGAGCGGCTTTCTTTATTCCGGACCATGCTGCCTGCTGGATTTGACGCTACGGCCTGATTGAGAGCAGGCTGACCCGGCATGAAAGTCTACCGGTAGACTTGAGCCGCCCGTGCCAGACGGGCGGCTTTTTTGTGCCGGTCGATCGCGAAGAGAACCATAAACCTTCCCAGGTTTTAGCCCGCATTTCTCACACTGCCTGACGATCACGGAGTATCGCCCGTCATGTTGTTACGACATGCACTGATAGTCGCGATCTGAGTCCTCGCTGCCTTCTCGCGACCACGGCTTCCCGTCGCCGCCCTTGGGGCAGCGTTGGCGTTTGATATGCGGCCTATGCGGTGTCTGGTTCGTGCGGCTCAGGCGCCGGCTCGTCGCAAGAAGGCATGCGCCAGCGCGAATTCGTGCTGGTAAGGGCAGGCGGACGCCATCGCCACGACCACGCGTCTGACGCTGAGCTTCACCAAGGCTCCGATCTTCAGCACCTTCAATCGGATCGTCCCGCAGGTTGCGGTGGCGAACTGCGTATGGGCCAACCCGATCCGGCGCAGCGCGCAGATCAGCACATAGGCGAACGCGGCAAACCAGAGCCGCAACTGGTTCGCCGCCATCGTCGCCGCTGACGTCCGGTCGGCGAACAGGTCGAGTTGGCATTCCTTGATGCGGTTCTCCATCTCGCCGCGTGCGCAGTAGATGACCTCATACAGCCGCCGGGCATCGATCTCGGCCGGGGTCAGGGAGGTGACGATAAAGCGAGGGTTGGCCTCGCCCCGTGTCCATTCCGCCTTGCCGATGACGCGTCGCATCCGGCTCCAGCTATCCAGCGTGGACCAGCGGAAATCCTTGAACCGCCGAGCCGGTTTGCCGCGCCTCTCGGCTTCGTCGCGGGCGTTCGCCATCTCGGCCTCGATCTCGGCTTGCAGCCGCTCGTTGCGGGCCAGGCCGAAGACGTAATCCACGCGGTTGGCCTCACAATAAGCCATCAGCGTCTCGCGGCAAAAGCCGCTGTCGCCACGCAGCAAAATCCGCACACGCGGCCAGCGCGCCCGGATCTGGCCAACGATCCGTGTAATCTCCTGCAGCGCGCCGGCCGCGGCGTCGATGTTGGAGCGGCGCAGCTTCGCCGCCAGCAGGTGACGGCCGCAGAAGACATACAGCGGCAGATAGCAGTAGCAATCGTAATAACCGTGGAAGAACCGGCCTTCTTGATGGCCATGCAACGGATCATCGGTGGCATCGAGGTCGAGCGTGATCTGCGATGGCGCCTTGGCGTGAGCGTCGAGGAACAGATCGACGAACAGCCGCTCGATGGCGTGTGTGTCGGCGGCGATCTTGTTGTAGCGAGTGGGTCCGGCCTTGCTCAGTTCCAACCGGTTCAGCGTGCTCTTGCCGGCCAATGGGGCGCAGTCGGCGCGCGAGGCGGTCAGCTTGTTCGCCAGCACCGCCATGACCGGATCATGCCGCAGTTGGTCGTGGTCGTTGAGGTCCTCGTAGCCCAGTGCGATGCCGGCGATGCGCTGCATCACCAGCGTCTGAACCGCATGTTCGGTGAAGAGCTGATTGCGACTGTCCTTGAAGCAACCGGCCAGGCGGCGTGTCAGGCCGAGCACCTTGTCGGTGGCGCCCAACAGAAGCGCGCCGGCCTCGCTGGTGATGCGGCCGCCGTCGAAACTGGCCACCACGGTACGACCATCGACGGGTGGAAATTCGAGCTGCGCAGGATTACACTCTGTCGGCATTGGGGTGTCCTGTGGATTCGGAAAAGATCGAGGTCGCAACACGATTTTCTCAGAATCTCAGCCCCAATGCACCTGATT
>DATAPW010000062.1:0-21013 GCA_036265005.1 Acetobacteraceae bacterium
AAACCACCAAGCAACACCGGAGCAACGTGCTTCATCGCACACCCAATCGAAAGTAGTTCACGTCGAAAGCGGTTCTTATCGAGCCCGCAGACGACCACCGACTGAACCCAATTACGCGGAGTTCACCCGTTCTGCAAGTAAATCGCTTGACTAGGTTGGCAGAATTGCGGTGCCGATCAGGCTCGCTCTCTACGTCTTTCGGAGCAGTCGGCCAGAAAGACGTAGATCGCCGGCCTTCGCCCGCGACGGCGGAATGAGTAGCACTCAGCGAGGGCTGGGTATCAGGTATTCATCGCGTCGAAGAAGTCGTTGTTGGTCTTGCTGTACTTCAGCTTGTCCAACAGGAACTCCATCGCATCCACGGTGCCCATCGGGTTCAGGATGCGGCGCAGCACCCACATCTTCGACAGCGTGCCCTTCTCGACCAGCAGCTCTTCCTTGCGGGTGCCCGACTTGGTGATGTCGATCGCCGGGAAGGTGCGCTTGTCGGACAGCTTGCGGTCCAGGATGATTTCCGAATTGCCGGTGCCCTTGAACTCCTCGAAGATCACCTCGTCCATCCGGCTGCCGGTGTCGATCAGCGCGGTGGCGATGATGGTCAGCGAGCCGCCTTCCTCGATGTTGCGCGCCGCGCCGAAGAACCGCTTCGGCCGCTGCAGCGCGTTGGCATCGACGCCGCCGGTCAGCACCTTGCCGGAGGACGGCACCACGGTGTTGTAGGCGCGCGCCAGGCGGGTGATGGAGTCCAGCAGGATCACCACGTCGCGCTTGTGCTCGACCAGGCGCTTGGCCTTCTCGAGCACCATCTCGGTGACCTGCACGTGCCGGGTTGCCGGTTCGTCGAAGGTGGAGCTGATCACCTCGCCCTTGACCGAACGCGCCATGTCGGTGACTTCCTCGGGCCGCTCGTCGATCAGCAGCACGATGAGGAAAACTTCCGGATGGTTGCCGGCGATCGCGGTGGCGATGTTCTGCAGCATGACCGTCTTGCCGGTGCGCGGCGGCGCGACAATCAGCGCGCGCTGGCCCTTGCCGATCGGCGAGATCAGGTCGATCACCCGCGGCGTGTAGTCCTTGCTCGGACCCTTCGCGACCGACTGGAAGTTCT
The DNA here is from genome assembly GCA_036265005.1 of Acetobacteraceae bacterium. Classification (GTDB taxonomy): domain Bacteria; phylum Pseudomonadota; class Alphaproteobacteria; order Acetobacterales; family Acetobacteraceae; genus JAMXLO01. The sequence continues at coordinate 1,109 of DATAPW010000062.1, forward strand.
CCACTTCCATCTTCAGCCGCTCATCGGGATACAGCGGCGTCAGGTTGTCGAAGTTGATCCGATGCCGCACGGATTCCGGCGGCTCGAAATTGATGGTGTTGACCTTGAGCAGGGCGAAGTACCGCTCGCCATCCTTGGGCGCGCGGATCTGGCCCTCGACCGAATCGCCGGTGCGCAGGCCGAAGCGGCGCACCTGGCTCGGGCTCACATAAATATCATCCGGCCCAGGCAGGTAGTTGGCCTCCGGGCTGCGCAGGAAGCCGAAGCCGTCGGGCAGGATTTCAAGTGTGCCTTCGCCATGGATCGCCTGGTCGTTCTCGGCCAGGTTCTTCAGGATCGCGAACATCATGTCCTGCTTGCGCAGGGAGGATGCGTTCTCGATCTGCAGCGATTCAGCATAGCTCAGCAGGTCGGCGGGAGTTTTGGCCTTGAGTTCGGCGAGATGCATGGACGCCTCAGCGTAGTCCGATTGATGAAGCGGGACAGGGGCAGGACGCCCGGTATATCGTTGCCGACCATCGCTTCCGATGGCCAGGTTCGGTCCCGTCTGGAGGGGGAATCGAGGCGGCGGAACAGCAGCCGCCTTGCGGAGAAGCCAGAAGCTAGGCTGACAAACGGCCCCCCGTCAACGGGCAGTTGGTCCGCTAACCGCGAAAAGTCAAGGGTTGCCAGGACGTCGCTGTCAAAAAGGCCGCACGACCACCATCACCACGATGATCACCATGAGCAGCGTCGGCACCTCGTTGGCAATGCGATAGAAGCGCTGCGGCCGGGTGTTGCGATCCTCCAGGAAATCGCGCCGCCATTTAGACAGCGCGCCATGGAAGCCGGACAGCAGCAGCACCGCCAGAAGCTTCACGTGCCACCAGCCGGCCGACCAGCTGAGCACGCCCGGGGTCAGCACCAGCAGCAACCCGAACGTCCACGTCGCCATCATCGCCGGATTGATGATCTGCTTGAACAGCCGGCCTTCCATCACCTTGAAGCGCTCGCTCTCGACGGTGCCGGGCCGAAGGTCGCAGTGGTAGACGTAGAGCCGCGGCAAATAGAGCATGCCGGCCATCCAGGCGATCACCGAGATGACATGGAACGCCTTGGTCCACGGATAGAACCAGGCAAGGAATCCAATCGTCATGCGGCGCCCGCCGGTGCGAACGGGCAGTTGCGTCGGTCCGGCGGACAGATGCGCACACCGGCGGCACTGCTCATGCCGGGACCGGACGACCTGGCATGTCGCACCAGCGCGGCCAGTGCGGCGATGAACGCCGCATCGGCGTTGTGAGTCGGGACACGGAAATAGCCAGGTATGCCGAGGCGCTCGGCGACGAGCCGGTAGTCCACGTCGAGTTCCACTAGCGTTTCCGAGTGTTCCGAAACAAACGCGATCGGCACCACCAGCACCGCAACCTTGTCATGCGCGGCACGTTCCAGTTCCGCTTCGGTACTCGGCTCGATCCAGCGCTGCGGCGTGGCACGCGACTGGTAGCAGATCGCCCAGTCGAGGTCATGCCCCCACGCCGCCACGATGCGCGACACGGTCTGCTCGATCTGCCATTGGTAGGGGTCGCCTCGGCGGACGATAACCTCCGGCAGTCCATGCGCCGAGAACAGCACGCGCAATCCGATCGATGGATCCAGCGTGGCCCTGGCCGCATCGTACGCGGTGCGCAACAGGCCGACCGTGGCAACGACATAGGCCGCATCGATCGGATAGCAGCACAGCACCGAGGTCCGTGCCACCAGCCCGGCGCGTGCCGCCGCCTCGTGCCATGCCGACAGCGAACTGCCGGTCGTGGTGGTGGAATACTGCGGATACAGCGGCAGCAGCACCACCTCGTCCGGCTGCCAGTCGCGCACCGCCCGCGCCGCTTCGTCGCTGAACGGATGCCAGTAGCGCATCGCGATGAAGCATCTGGCGTCAAGGTCCGGCAATGCTGCCTGCAATGCGACGCCCTGCTGCTGCGTCAGCTCGAGCAACGGCGACCTGCCGCCGAGAATCGCATAGTTCGCCTGGGCCGGCTCCAGGCGACGACGGGCGATGGCGCGCGCGAGGAATGGCCGCACGAAGAACGGCACGCGGAGGATCGCCGGGTCGGTGAACAGGTTGACCAGGAACGGCTTGATCGCCTCCGGCCGATCCGGACCGCCCAGGTTGAACAGGACGATGGCAACCTTAGCCGGCACGCACCTGCTCCGCCAACGCGGCGACGTGCTCGGGTGGCGTCTGCGGCACGATGCCATGGCCCAGGTTGAACACGCTCGGGCGCCCGCGCAGTGCCGTCATGATCCCGCGCACCTCCCGCTGCATTGCCGATCCGCCGGCGACCAGGGCGATCGGGTCCAGGTTGCCCTGCAACGCCACGCCGGTCGGCACCGACCGTGCGGCCAGGTCGATGTCCATCGAGGTATCCAGTCCGACGGCATTGACCTTCGTCGCGGTCGCATACTCGCCGACCATGAGGCCCGCCATGCGTGGAAAGCCGATGATCGGCACCGTGGGGAAACGCTGCCGCAGCGCTGCGACGATGGCCCGCGTCGGCTGCACGACGTGGCGGTGAAACTGCGGCGGCGGCAGCACGCCGGCCCAACTGTCGAACAGCATGACGGCTTCGGCGCCGGCCTCGATCTGCGCCGCCAGGTAACCCACCGTGCTGTTGGTCAGCAATGCGATCAATTGCTCGAACAGCGCCGGTTCGCGGTAGGCCATGGTCCGCGTGGCGGCGAAATCCCGCGAACCGCCGCCTTCGACCATGTAGCAGGCAACGGTGAACGGCGCGCCGGCAAAGCCGATCAACGCGCAGTCGGCAAATCCTTCCTGCACAAGTCCGGCACGCACCAGTCGCACGGTTTCCAGGATCGGCGTGATCGCCTGTGCCACAAGCGCTTCGTCCAGCGCCTGCAAACCCGCGGCATCGCGCAGCGGCGGCAGGACAGGTCCCTCGCCCTCGCGATACGCCAGCCCATGGCCCAGCGCCCATGGCAGCATCAGGATGTCGCTGAACAGGATGGCAGCATCAAAACCGAAGCGGCGGATGGGCTGCAGCGTCACCTCGGCCGCCAGCGCCGGCGTCGTGCACAGCGCAATGAAATCCGCCACGTTGGCACGGACAGCGCGGTATTCCGGCAGGTAGCGTCCCGCCTGGCGCATCAGCCAGACCGGCGGCGGCCAAACCGCCTCACCGCCCAGCACCCGCAACAGAGGCTTTGCCATGCTCGCCATACCCTCCGCTTAACAGGAAAGAGAATAAAAGAAACTGATGTGATGGTAGTTGGGGCTGTGAATCACGGGGTACCGGCCTTTCCACCAGCCTCGCCGGCGGATGCCCACAGCAAGGTGTGCCGGGAAGCCACTGAAGCTGACGGATTGTCCAGCCTGGTCCCCATGTCCACAAAGCCTGCCGAGGATTCCTCAACAGCTCACGGGAACGCGAGGCTTATCCCCGCAATCCGCCGGCACCGGCAAACTGCCTGATGGCAGTCCCCATTATCCCCGCTATCCTCACCGACATGTCCGGCCATCGCGTCAACCTGCACCTGGTCTCCGATGCCACCGGCGAGACGCTGAATGCCATCGCGCGCGCCACCACGGTGCAGTTCGAGCATGCCGACATCGTCTATCACCGCTGGAGCCTGATCCGGACCCGCTTCCAGCTCCACCGCGTGCTGGAGGGTGTGGAGCACGAGCCGGGACCGGTGCTGTCCACCCTGGTCGATCGGGCGATGCGCGACGAGCTGGAGACCACGTGCCGCCGGTTGAATGTCCCGGTGGTGAATGTGCTCGATCCGGTGATGAACCTGCTGCAGGAGTACATCGGCGAGCAGGCTGCCGCCCGACCCGGCCGGCAATACGTGCTGAACGCCGACTATTTCCGCCGCATCGATGCGATGCACTACGTGCTGGCGCATGACGATGGCCAGGCGCAGCCGGGCATCGCGGAGGCCGACGTGGTGCTGGTGGGCGTGTCGCGGAGTTCGAAGACGCCGACCTGCTTCTACCTGGCCAATCGCGGCATCAAGGCCGCCAATATTCCGCTGGTGCCGAACCTGCCGGAACCGCCCGGACTCGAAACGGTGCAATGCCCGGTGATCGGCCTGACCCTCGAAGCCGAGGCGCTGATCGAAATCCGCCGGCATCGGCTGCGCCTGATCGGTGCGGCGAATTCGGCGGCGATCGTTCGGCAGAACAGCACCGACTACGTCGATGAGGAAGCGGTGAAGGCAGAACTGATCTGGGCGAGGCGGCTGTGCACGCGGCGCGGCTGGCCGGTGATCGACGTGACGCGGCGCTCCATCGAGGAGACCGCGGCGACCGTCCTGCAGCTCATGGAGGCGTGGCACGAGCGCCGGCGCAAGGCGGCCGAAGCCCAGGCCTGATGCTGCAGCGTCCGACACCGCGGCTGATCCTGGCCAGTGCGTCCACATCACGCCGCGCCCTGCTGACGGCGGCCGGCCTGAGCTTCGCGGTCCAGCCGGCACCGATCGACGAGGCTGCAGCGAAGCGATCGGTGCGCGCCAGCGGCGCCACTGCGGCGGAAGCGGCGCTGCTGCTCGCCGACCTGAAGGCGCGGCACGTCGCCCAGGCGGCGCCGGATGCGATGGTGATCGGCGCCGACCAGATCCTGGTGTGCGACGGTGCCTGGTTCGACAAGCCGCCGGATATCGCGGCGGCACGCGAGCAGCTGCGGACGCTGCGCGGGCGCAGCCATGAGCTGGCGACCGCCGTGGTCTGCCAGGCGGGCCAGACCCGGGTCTGGCACCACATTGCGCAACCGCACCTGACAATGCGCGACGCCAGCGACGCGTTCATCGACGCATACCTGCAAGCGGAGGGCGACGACGTGACCGGCACGGTCGGTGCCTATCGCCTCGAGGGCCGTGGCGCGCATCTGTTCATCCGGGTCGAGGGAGAGCATTCCGCGGTGCTGGGCCTGCCATTGCTGCCGCTGCTGGCATTCCTCCGGCAGCACGGCGTTCTCATGTCGTGATACAGGTCAAGCAAATAAATCCTTGCACTTGGTTAAAAAGCGATCTAACGATACGGACAAGCATCTTACTTTGAGACAGCGTCCATGCGTAGCGTCGCAGCAGGCTTTGCCCTTGGCTACCTCGTCATCGCCTTCCTATTGGCTCCGGCTATGCTGTGGGCATTCAAGGTGACGCCCAGCTATACCGGCGGCGTGGTGATGGTGCTGGACCGTAGCGGCATCCTGATACCGCTCAAGAACCAGGTTGATCAGGCCACGCAGATCCGCGACAGGGCGTTAGGCCAGCTTGCTGATTACCTCGACGACCGGCTGTTCGCGCGGGCCCCCGACTAGGGCCTGTCATCAATTAACGGCATCCAGACGGATGATCGCGGTCCACACCTTGCGCTGGGCGGGTGAGTCCCGATAGCCCCACTCAGCCGTCAATCGCCGCCGAATGATGCCGTACCGAGCCGCGGGCAAGACCGCGGTGATCCGGCCGCGAACCAACCGGTCCTCGCCGCGCGACTATGACCGAGAGATTTATGCGGCACGCCATCTGATCGAGACCTTCTTCGCCAAGATAAAGCAGTTTCGTGCAATCGCCACCCGGCTACGAGAAGACCGCCCAGAACTTCCTGGCTGCCGTCCACCTCGTCGCCAGCGTCGTTTGGCTCAATTGATGACAGGCCCTAGTGCGCCGGGGGAGCCAACGGCTACGACCCCTATTTCGGCCGGCAACTTATCGGCAGCCATGCCGGTTCAGGGCTAGCGTCCACGGAGGTGGTGGAGATTCGGAGCGACGCGCGATGAGGCGTTGCGGTGTAGGCGGGGGTGGCCATCGGCGCTGTCGGCTAAGGCGGAGTTGCGAGATTGCAACCATGGCCGGGAGAGGGACCGATGACCGAGGCGAGATTGGCGCTATCGGAGCCGCTGGAGAAGGCCGGTGACGGCGATTTCCTGCGAACTGTGGCGGAGGCGGTGCTGCAGCGGTTGATAAAAGCCGATGTCGAGGGCCTGATCGGTGCCGGACAAGACGCTACATCGTGCGTCTGGCATCCGGGCGTGAGGTCAGCATTGCACAGCAGGGTGGAAGCTTCCCTGTGTTCCAACGGGGGCAAACGGTCCGACTCGCTTGGCGCCGTGAAGATGCCCTGGCACTACCAGCGGACCCGTAGGGACAGCCAGTTTGACTTATCGACAGCCTGCACGCTCGGAGTGCATCGGCAAAGGCAAGTATCGCGCTGCTCCTCGGATGGAGAATAGCGTCGGGAGACGCTGGTACTGCGGTTTGGAATGAGAACCCTGGCAGCCAGATCAATTATGCGGCCATAAGTGCGAAATTCCGACGTATTCAGCCGCCGAATCCAGCCGTTCCCAGGGCTTCTCTCGACTATCACCAGATGCCAAACGTTGGCGTAACGTGCGAGGCTGATATTCGCAAATTAACGGCAGCACATCATCAGATATTCGCATTCCAAACAGCACTTCTCAAATTAGCGCCAATCGCAACCCGCCAGATTTCCGCCAACCATATTCTCACTCCAAACGACAGCGCGACCGCAGCCGTCGACCCTGAGCGGACAACCAACCGATCGCGAAGGTCAGGGTTGGATCGGAACAGGACCCAACTCCGAACTCCGACCACTGACGTCAACCCCCAGCATCAAAAACACCGCCGCCGTCCACGAAAACTCAGCCCCGCCAATCCCCGTTCCGTCACGCGGATCAAAATATTCGCTGAACCCACCATGCGCGATCATCTGCGCGGTCGTGGCGCGCAGCTCAGCCGCGAGTGCCGGCTCCCCCGATCCTGCAAGCCCTTCCGCAATCATCCAGTTCACCACCGCCCAGACCGGACCGCGCCAGTAGCGCAGCGGCTCGAAGCGCTTGTCGCCGGGGGCGGTGGAGGGCACGGCGTAGCGCACCTGCCCGGTCCAGCGGCGCAGCGATGCCGCCATTGCCTGCACCTGCGCAGCGGAGGCAGCGCCGGAGAACAGCGGCAGCAAACCGGCGGAGGTTGGTGCATCGATCAGCGCGTCACCGATCAGGTCGAAGGAGAGGAACTGGCCGCGCGCCCCGCTCCACAAGCGCCCGAGCGCGCGTTCCTTCCGCAGGAACCGCGCCTCGATCTCCGCCACGTCGCCGGGGGCGCCGAAGCGTGCGGCCAGCGCCAGCAAATCACGCTCGGCCCGCAGCAGGATCGCGTTAGTGGCGATGTCAATCACCTTGAACGGGCTGGCCGCGAGCATGCGCTCCGGCTGCCAGCCGCAATCCCGGAACAGATCGACCAGATGGATGAAGCGCTGATACTCCTCCCCGCGCGGGCGCATCGCGGCGTCCACATGGGAGGTGTCGCGTCGGCGGATCGGCGTGGTGGTTTCAACAGGCACGCACGCCAGCGCCGCATCCCAGGCGGGGCTGTTGTCCATCCCCGTCTCCCACGGATGCAGGGTGGTCGCGAGGCCGGTGCGCGCGGGGTCGCGCGCGTGCTCCCACCAGCGGTGCCAGGCGCGCAGGCCAGGATAGAGCGAAGCGACGCGTGCTTCCGCCGCAACGCGCTCGCGCGCCCCATCCAACAGCCGCCGCACGGCGGTGGCCAGAATCGGCGGCTGGGTGATGCCGGATGTGGGCGGATCGTGCTGGACACCCCACACATCCGGACCGGGAAAATAATCGTCTGACGGCGCGTGAAACACGATTTGCGGCACCAGCCCGTCATCCCACTGGCCGCGCATCAGATGTGCGATCTCGGTGAAGGCGCGAGGTTCGTCGAACGTCGCCCAGCCCATCGCGACGAAGCTGGAATCCCAGTTCCACTGGAACGGGTACAGCCGGTCGGTCGGCACGGTGTAGCCGCCGCGGTCATTCGCGCGCAGGATCACGCGTGCACGCTCGATCAGATCCACCCTCATTCCCCTTCCAGAGCGAGCCCGCTCTCCGCATCCATCCAGGCGATATGCGCGAGCTTCGGCCGCAGCATCACCGTTTCTCCCGCGCGCACGGCGCGGTCGGGCGGAATCGCGACGCGCATGCGCTGCCCTTCGGCTTCGCCGGTCAGCAGGATGTGCGGACCGAGCGGCTCGGCCACCTGTACGCGGAAGCCGAAACCGCATTCCGCCAGTTCCAGGTCCTCTGGCCGCACGCCCAGCACCACGCTGCCGTTGACGCGGTTCGGCGGCGTCATGGTCAGCGCGCCCAGCCGCACCTCGCCAGCATTCACTGGTAGCTTCAGAAAATTCATCGGCGGATTGCCGACGAAGCCGCCAACGAACACCGTACGCGGCTTGCGGTACACCTCGACCGGCGGCGCCATCTGCACGATGCGGCCTTCATGCATCACCGCGATGCGGTCAGCGAGACCCATCGCCTCGGTCTGGTCGTGCGTGACGTAGAGCGTGGTGGTTCCCGCCTCCGCCAGCACGGCTTTCAGCTCGGCGCGCATTTGCAGGCGCAGCAGCGCGTCGAGATTCGACAGCGGCTCATCCATCAGCAGCACCGCCGGCTCGACGGCCAGCGCCCGCGCCACGGCAACGCGCTGCCGCTGGCCGCCGGACAACTGCGCCGGATAGCGGTCGAGCAGATCCTCGATATGCATCATCTCGGCCGAGCGCTGCACCTGCCTTGAGATGCGATCGGCGGCGGCCTTCAGCATCTGCAGACCGAACGCCACGTTCTGCCGCACCGTCATGTGCGGAAACACCGCGTAGTTCTGAAAGAGCATTGCGAGTCCGCGGGCGCGCGGCGGTAGAGTTGAGACGTCGCGGCCGCCGATCAGCACGCGGCCGGATGTCTGCGTTTCCAGCCCGGCGACGATGCGCAGCAAGGTCGTCTTGCCGCAGCCGGACGGGCCGAGCAGCGCGACGAACTCGCCGTCGCGCACATCGAGCGAGATCTGCTTCAGCGCTTCCATCGCGCCGAACTGCTTACGCACGGCGTCGATGCGGATATCGGCCATCAGGCTCCTCCGATCATCGGCTGGCAATGCCCCACATCGCGAACAAATAGCGGCGCACGGCGAAGATGAAGATCACGGATGGCAGGATCAGCAGCAGGCCGCCGGCGAGCTGCGCCTGCAGCGGGCTTTCCGACAGCACCGAGAGCAGGAAGGCGGTCAGCGTCTTGTGCCGCACCGTCAGCACGGAGGCCGCGAACACTTCGTTCCAGGAAATGACGAAGGCGAAGATCGCCGTCGCCGCCACGCCGGGCAGTGCGAGCGGCAGCACGATCCGCCGGAATGCCGCAATGCCGGAGCAGCCGAACACCCAGGCGGCTTCCTCCAATTCGCGCGGGATGCCGAGAAACAGGCTGGACGTGACCAGCACCGCGAAGGGCAACGCGAGCGCGGTGTGGATCAGCGCGACGCCGAGTGCGGTATCATAGATGCCGAGCCGCACATAGGTGACGGCGAGCGGCAGCGCGAGGATGCCGACGGGGAACGCGCGCGTGACCAGGATCAGCAGGCGGTAGGTGTTGGCGCCGCGGAACGCGAACCGCGCCAGCGCGTAGCCGGCCGGCGCGCCGAGCGCTATGGAGAAGATCATGCACAGCACCGCGACTTCCATGCTGCGCAGCATCGCCGGCCAGATGCCTTCGATCGCCAGGAAGGAGGCAAAGCTGCGCGCTGACCAGGCGAGCGGCAAGAACGGTTTCGGCCACGCGTACACCACATCCGAACCGCCCAGCGCGCCGAGCGCGAGCAGATAGATCGGCACGATCGTCCAGGCGCACAAGATAATGAGGCCGACGCCGAAGACCGCACGCTTCACGCCGGCTCTCCCGCGCGCGGACGCAGCGCCACCAGATAGACGGCGGTCGCCGTCAGGGACACCACCATCACGATCACCGCATAGGCGGCCGCGGTGCCGTAATCCTGGTTCTGATTTTGCCAGATGAAGGCCTGGCTGATCAGCACCGGGAAGTTGGTGCCGCCGATCGCCAGCACCACCGCGAAGGTCTCGAACGCCAGCACCGTACGCAGGATCAGTGCGGTCTGGATCGAGGGACGCAGCAGAGGAAGCGTGACGCGGCAGAAGCGCTGCCACGCTGTTGCGCCGAACACGCTGGCGGCTTCCTCGAACTCCTTGGGCACGAGCTGCACGCCGGCCACCAGGATCATGAACACGATCGCGGTGGCGCGCCACAGTTCCGCGGTCAGAATGGCGCAGAACAGCACGACAGGCGTTTCGTACGTCAGCCAGCTTTGCGGCCCGGGGATCACGCCGAGCTGGAACAGGACCGAGTTGAGATAGCCCTTGTCAGTGAGGATCGCGAGCCAGACGAGCCCCGCGGCCAGATCGGAGATGCCGAGCGGGATCGACCAGATCCACAGGATAAGATCGCGTCCGCGCCTGACGTGGCGCAGCATCATCGACATGCCGAGTGCCAGCGCAAGCTGCACCGGCACCGCCACGACCACCAGCGCGAACGTGTCCTTCACGGCATCGAAGAAATCGAGGTCGTTCCAGACTTTTCCGAAATTGCCGAAGCCCGCGCCCGCGGATGTGCGGAATGCCAGCGCGATCGTCTGCACCAGCGGGATGAAGAACAGCAGCAGCAGGAAGATCAGCGAGGGGGCGATGAGGATGTACGGGCGCAGGGCGGCGCGGCGGCTCACCCTTCCCCCAACCCCCTCGCGCAAGGGGAGGGGGCTTTCTGAAGGGGCGGTCGCCGTTCGGCTCACACGGCCCTCACTTCACCTGGCACGTGCCCTGGCTCGGCGGGTCGGGCGACCAGCAGGGCGCTTTCGCAGCATCGAGCACGCGCTGCATGTCCTGCGCCTCGCGCTGCACCACTTCATGGACGGTCTGACCGCGCAGCACCACGCGCTGGAACGTATCGGTGAAGACGCGGTCGAACTCGCCACCATGGGAGCCGAGGCCGACCGGCAGCAGCACCGGCTTCGCATCCGGCGCGGCTTGCTGCTGTGCGACCGCCTGCGCTTCCAGCGTCATGCCGGGATCAAGATCTTCGGGAACCGCGACCTTCACCACCGGGAAGAAGCTGGTGACGCGCAGCGTCGTCACCTGCATCTCCGGCTTCAACAGATAGTCGATCACCTGCTTGGCACCGGCCGCGTTCGGCGCATCTTTCGCCACCGCGAGCCCGACGATGACCGGCATGAAGCTGCGGCCCTTCGGTCCGGCGGGCGCCGGGAAGGCGACGAAATCATTCGGCTGCTTGCGGAACGCGTCCTGCAGCCGCGCGACATGATCCCAGGCGATCCACACATCGCCTGACAGCAGGGGCTCCTGCATGAAGTTGTAGTTGGTGGAATTGGGATTCGCATGCGCCCACAGCGCCTTGAAATCCGCCCACATCGTCTCGGCGTCCGGCGAGCGGTAGTTCACCACCGTCCCGCCGGTGTAGGACGGCAGCAGGTAGCCCTCCAGGAACCGCGCCATCAGTCCGGTCGGCCCGGCGGGAAATCCCAACACGCGCTGCCCGGTCGCCTTCTGCGCGTTCGCCGCCCATTCGCCGAGCTGGCTGTAGGTCAGCGTTTCCAGTTTTGCGCCTTCGGGCAGATACTGCAGCGCCTTCTTGCTGGCGGCCATGATGTACGTGGCCTGCATCCACGGCACGTACATCAGATGCTCGCCGCCGAGATGCGCAAGCGTCGCGAGATTGTCGGGAATGCCGCGCTGCTTCAGCAGTGCTTCCTGATCATCGAGCGGCGCGAGCAGGCCCATCGGCACCAGCGGCGCGAACTCGCCGTGCAGCGCGCCGACCAGGCTGATCGTGTGCGATCCCTGCGCGTCCGCCTGCAGATGGACAGGCAGTTGCGGCGGTTCTTCCGGCACGTAGGTTGTTTTGACCGGCGCGCCATTGAGGATTTGCGTGCGCGCGCGCTGCGCTTCCTCCAGCGGGCGCATCTGCGTGGACAGGAACGTCACCTCCTGCGCGCGCGCCGGATGCGGCGCCACACTGAACGCGCTCAAGACCAAGACGCCGCTAAGCGCGGCCAGCGAGGCCCGCATGATCTCCTCCCGTTTTTCGTTCGCGTTCCGGATGCGCCAGCCCGTCCGACCGACGTGCGACCAGCTCCGCCTGCCACACGTCGCCCAGGCCGGCGGCATCCGCGCCATCCAGCAGCGCCAGCAGCATCTCCACCATGCGCCGCGCCATGCGCTCGATCGGCTGCGCCAACGTGGTCATTGGCGGGTCGGTGTAGGTCGCGATCGGCAGATCATCGTAGCCGATGACGGATACGTCACGCCCGGCGCGCAGCTGGGCCGAAGCGAGCGCGTGCAGCGCGCCCACCGCCATGCGGTCAGTGACACACAGTACCGCGCTCGGCGGGTCCGGCCACGCCAGTAGCCGTCGCATCAGCACGTAGCCGTTTTCCTCGCTCGGCTCCGCATGCAGCGCGGGGCCCTGCGGCAGCCCGGCCTGCGCCAGCGCGTGCCGCCAGCCCTTGGCGCGCAGATGCGCGAACATGTAGTCCTCGGGCGCGTTCAGCAGGCCGATATGCCTGTGGCCGAAGCCGATCAGTCGCCGCGTCGCCTGCGCGAACGCCGCTTCGCCGTCAATATCGAGATGCGCGTAGGGGCGGGTCTCCTCGGTCCGCCCGTGCGCGACGAACGGCACGCCGCAGTCGAGCAGGAAGCGGATGCGCGCGTCGTTGCGGCGGGTGCGCGCCACCACCAGCCCGTCCACGCGATGGTGCTCCACCAGATGGCGGTAGGCGTGCATTTCTGTCTCGCCAGGCGGCGCGCCCATCATCACCAGGTCGAGCCCGGCGCGGCTCAGCAGCGGGCCGATCGCACCCAGCATGGCGAGGAAAAACAGGTCGAAGCTGCCGGGTTCGGCCGGCACCACGATGCCCACCGTGCCGCTGCGCCCGCTGCGCAGGCGGCGCGCCACCTGGTTCGGCCGGTAGCCGATGCGCGCCGCTTCCTGCTCGATCCGCGCGCGGGTCGCCGCGGACACGTCCGCATAGCCCGCAAGGCCGCGCGAGACGGTGGTGACGGACAGGCCGAGCGTGCTGGCGATCCGGCGCAGCGACAGGGCGCGTTCCTCCAAAACGTTTTGGCTTTCCCGGCGCTCTACGCCATGCCACCTTCCGGCGTCAATCGCACGAAGCCGAACCGGAGGACACGCGATGGGCACCACGTACCAGCCCGGCCAGCGCGATAGCCGCCCCTGGGGCACGTGGGAGATCCTGGCGCTTGGGCCGGGCTATGCGGTGAAGCGCATCATGGTGAGGCCCGGCGCCCGGCTGTCCTTGCAGCGCCACCGCCATCGCGCCGAGCACTGGATTGTGGTCGGCGGCACGGCGGCGGTGACGCGCGGCCGCGACACGTTTCCGGCTTCCGCCGGCGAGAACGCGGTGATCGGCCTGGGAGACGTGCACCGCATCGCCAATTCCGGAACGGTGGATTTGGTGTTCATCGAAGTGCAGCACGGCGCACATCTCGACGAAGCCGATATCGAGCGGCTGGAGGACGATTACGGGCGGGAGTAACTGAGGAAACGCGGGGCTTGCGCAGAATCAGCGCCCAACCGGTGATCCCGCCATCCTGGCTGACACCCGGGTACCAGTGTGGATGGCTCTGCTCAAAGTGGGAGCCGCTAGCCTTGGTTCAGATCGGCCGCCCGCAGCAGCTTTCGCTCGAGCGCTGCCTACAATTGTAGCTCGGGAACAGTCATCCAGCGGCCTTCAGCAATGCTGCGATAGGCGAGATCGGCCAGCTGCACCGCCTTGGCGCCTTCGAGAAGAGTAGGGAGATACGGCGCATCTTCGGCGACATGGCGCAGAAAAGCCTCCCAGCATTGCCGGAATGGATTCGAAGCCGGCAGCGTATCCGGGACCTCCTGCCACTGCGCCGCAAAATCCATTCCACCCGGCCGCGCCGCGCCGAAAAATGCCTCCGGGGTATTGACCGCCGCCTGCGTAAAGCAACGAAAGCGCCCGGCAACGGCCGAACCCAATGTCCCGTCGATCTGCACCACCATTGTGTCATCGCGTCGGATACGAGTCGCCCAGCTATTGGTAATGACACCGACAGCGCCCCCAGCGAGCTGCAGGAGCGCATGGGACGTGTCCTCCACATCCACGATGTAGGCTTGGCCACGCTCGTCTACCCGCTCGGGAATTGCCGTGGCCATCAGCGCACAGACTCCCTTTATTGGCGCGGCCAGCCGGTCGATCATGTACCGCCAGTGCGCCATCATATCCAGTGCGATACCGCCACCCTCTGAGCGTTTGTAGTTCCAGCTCGGCCGTTGGCTCTCCTGTGTCGTCCCATCGAATATCCAGGATCCTGCATCGACTCTGATGGAGAGGAGGCGACCAAAGAAGCCGGCATCCTTGACGAAGAGGAGCTTAGCGAACCCAGGAAGAAACAGCTTATCCTGAATGACACCATGCTTGACCCCCGCGGACTGTGCCGCGCGCGCCAAACTCAGTGCCTCATCAACTGTGGGCGCCGTCGGCTTCTCGATATGAATGTGTTTGCCCGCGGCGATTGCCTTGCGCACGCGGGCCGGCCGGTCACCGGTCGAGGCGCAGTCCATGAAGATCCTGTCGGGACCTGCAAGCGCCTCGTCAAGGCTCGTCGTCCACCGTTGGTTGCCGTTGGCGGCCGCCAGTGCTTGCAACCGTGCGGCATCACGCCCCACCAGCAGCAGATCCGGGATCAGTCGATCGCCATTGCGCAACAGCAATCCGCCATCACGGACTATGGCAAGTAGATTTGCCATGTGCTGGGTCGTCCCCATACGGCCCGTCGCGCCGTTGATGATGATCCCGATTCGGCGTTCGGTCATGCGCATCTCCACATCTTCGAACTAAGGCGGTATTGTCGGGGATGTCCTCAGCGGGACCGCCATGGAGCCCGGATTGGCACGGCTGTTGGAGCCTTTGTGCTTACGCGGCCGTGCCCAGGCGACCCCGGGAAAACCTTTCAATGGCCCAAGTGGCTCGCCCCGATAAGCCCATTCCGGAGTTTCTTCGAGGGCGATGTGGTAGCGAGGTTCCCGCCCAGTGCGCTGCTCAAACAATGCGCGCGGGACATTCACCATTTGCGGCGAGTGCGACCGTTCGAAGAGAAGCGGCGTGCCGCACGTCGCACAAAAGCTGCGCGCGGTCCGTCGTACCTTGTCCTCGAAACGAATAACCCGGTCATCGCCGAGTACAAAACGAAAGCGGCTTTTCCAGACGCCGACATAGGTCGCGTAGGCAGCGCCGTGCGCCTGTTGGGTCGCCCGGGAATGGTCGTGCCACGCCCAGAACGCGGGGTAATCGATCTCCAACCGCACACTGCCACAGACACATTGCCCAGGCACCGCCGTCGACGTTTTCCGTAGTTGCCTACTCGCCGTCCCGCTCATTCGATTTCCCGCTATCCGCATGTTGGTTGCGTCTACTACGAACCCCGACTTGGACCAACAACCGTGGCTCCCCCGTCAACAACCAAGACCTAGCCAGTGATGTAATAGGCCTGGTCGGACAGGAGGAAACGCCGGCACTCCCATATCCCACCCATTACCCCTGCCGTTTGAGCACCGAAGCCTGACGGCGGGTCTCACGCGCCCGTTCGGTCACGCAACGCGTATAGACCATCGGACAATAGCTCCGCCTCCCGCGGCGTGGATCGTCGCCGGGATGGCGTGCTTGCACGCGAGGAACATGGTGTCCACGTTCACGTGCGTTACGCGTTCCCGGTTCTCCTCGGTCTTTTCGACCACAGTTCCGATGCTGCCAATGCCCACATTGTTGTCGAGGCAGTCAAGCCGGCCCCAGCGGGACACCGCGTCCGCGACCATAGTGGCGCACTGTGCGGAACTGGTTATGTCGTAAGAAGCAGTGACAGCACTGCCGTCTTCAGCAGCAATCATCGCCGCTGTACGTTCTGCCAGCATGAGATCACGGTCAACGACTAGGACATGCGTTCCAGCGCGAGCCAGCAAGATGGCCGCTGCCCGACGATTGCCCATGCCGTCGCCCGCCGCCCCGCCACCGGTGACTATCGCCACCTTTCCGACCTTGGCCCCATTCCTCATTTGGCATCATCGCGTGCCCCCGATATCATAGTCTCCCCGATATCATATACGGGCGAATTGTAGCCGTGTTCAGGCCACTGTCACTGGTGCCTGAGGGGTCTAGAGGTGACGGCGGAGACCGGCCGATCGGTTAGTTCAACGAAGCGATTTGTAAGGGTGGTCAGGCGACACGAACCTGAAAGCCACGCTAAGAATAAAGGGGTTCGATGGTTCAAGTCGCCCCTCCTCGAACGCTCGGTTGAGCACTGTCACATGACCAGTGTTGGCCGAAAATGCCCCGTCCAGTGTCGAGCGGAAATGCCGGGAAATGCCGTTTCGAGAGAATTGACGTGCCGACGGCGCCGGCCGCGCGGTTGCCCCTGATGGCCGGGGGAGCTGGTTTACGGAATTGGGGAGTCTCATGGCGTATTCTACGGACCGCGTGAGCCTTGTGCGCCGTCTAGCCGTCTACGTAGACAGGATCCCGAAAGGTGCTTAACCAATCTCCCTTCGAACGGCCAGCTCATCTTGCAGCGATCCTCGATCTGGGCACGGCCCGCACCCCCGGCGCTGACGATGCCGTGCGAACAATTCGCTTGTGCTGACAAGGTGATCCAATGACGGTAGCGCGGGTTATCCAGGCATCACTTTCGGTGCCAGTCGCTCCTGGGACCGAGTTTCGCCGGACTTGCTCCAACCCCGTCACCGGCGGGACAGACTGAGGTGCACGGGCCGTGATCGGGCTGCGTCTCCGGTTCCGCGGGCTCTTCCTGAAGTACTTTCTCGTGCTGTTTCTGGCCGTGGTCGTTCCCCTCGCTGCCAACGGCATCAGCGAGTCATGGTTCGGTTATGGCGATCAACGGGCAATACTCGACCAACTGCTCGGCGTCGAAGCAAGGTCGGCCGCCGCTAGGATCCAGAGCTTCCTCGACGGCATCACCAATCAGCTTGGCTGGCTGGTCCAGTTCCCCTGGACCGACGAGCCCGACGAGCGGCGGCGCATCGATTCCCTGCGCCTCCTCCGTCAGATGCCCGCCATCGCCAGCCTCACCCTTGTCGATAGTTCGGGACGCGAGCGCCTTTACGTTTCAAGGACTGGCCTCAACCGGACCGAGAGCCGCACTGATCTCTCCACTACGCCGGCGGTGATGGCAACGCGATCGGCACGGATCTGGTACAGCGACGTCACCTACTATCGAGGTTCCGAGCCCTACATGAGGGTCGCGATCTCCGGCAATCGCCCGTCCATTGGGACTGTCGTTGCCGAGGTCAACCTCAAGCTGATCTGGGACGTGATCTCGGCTATCAAGGTCGGGGAGACCGGCTTCGCATTCGTGTTGGACGGCGCGGGCCGCCTCGTCGCCCATCCGGACATCAGTCTCGTCCTGCGCGGAGCTGACGAGGTCACGCTGAAGCCGTTCCAAGCGATCCGTGAGGCGGTTGGGCGTGCCGGTGCGGGTCTAGCAACAGGCCGGGACACGCAAGGCAACGCCGTCGCGGCCGAGGCTGCGCCTGTGGCTGGCCTGGAATGGACGGTTGTGGTCGAACAGCCCCTCTCCGAGGCCTTCGGCCCAATCTATGCTGCCTTGCGGCGGACTGCGGCGCTTCTCCTGGGAGGCGCCATCTTGGCAGGTCTACTCGCCTATGCCCTGGCCCGACGAATGACCGAGCCGATCCGGCGGCTGGAGGAGGGAACCGAACGCATCGGCGCCGGACAGTTTGAACACCGCATCCATATCAGGACCGGCGATGAGCTCCAGCGGCTGGCTGATAGTTTCAACGCCATGGCCGCAGGCCTGGCCGTGTCACAGGAGCGCCAGGAGCGCATCGCCAAGCTAAAGCGGTTCCTGGCACCACAGGTGGCTGAACTCGTCGACCGCAAGGGTGACGACGGATTGCTTGAGGGCCACCGGACTCAGGTAGTGGCGGTCTTCTGCGACCTGCGGGGCTTCACTGCCTTCTCGGCAAAAGCTGCACCCGAGGAGGTCATGAGCGTGCTCTCCGAGTACTACGAGGCACTCGGCGGGATCATCACCGAGCACGCGGCGACTCTCACGAGGTTCGAGGGTGACGGCCTGATGGTGCTCGTCAATGCGCCTGTTGCCGTCGAGGAGCCAGCGCTGCGGGCCGTAGATATGGCGCTGGGGATGCAAAGGAGTGTGCAGGGCCTCATCGTCGGCTGGCGTAATAGCGGATACGGGGTTGGTTTCGGCGTAGGGCTTGCCATGGGCCCAGCTACGGTTGGGCGTATAGGGTATGAAAACCGGTTCGACTACACGGCTATCGGCAGCGTGGTGAACCTCGCCGCGAGGCTGTGCGCGTCGGCAGCCGACCGCGAGATCCTGATTGATGTCGAAGTTGCGGAGGCCGTAAGGGGCAAGCGCCAGCTGATCGCACTCGGGACCCGCCCGATCAAAGGCTACGACGAGGACCAGCCCGTGTTCTGCATCTCCGTCGATGAGCGGCCTTCCACCGCCTAGGCTCAATATACAGCCGCTTGAACACGAACAGCTCGATCACAGCCCAATGGGATAGGTCAAATCGGTTTCGTGACCTGAGCATTGCGACTATGATCCCGCTAGGTCGTCAGGCTTCACGTACGAATTCCAGGGTAATCAGATGATGCGGTTTGATTCAGAGCCTTCCCTGCGTCAAGCCCTCTTTCACACCGGGACGCAGGTCGGGTGAGACGGCGCAACGTCCTGACGTTGTTCGGCGGCGCTGCGGTATGGACGCGCCCGTCACGTGCGCAACGGGCAATGCCGGTCATAGGGTATCTTGGCCCGGAGTCACCTGGGCCCTTTGCGAGTCGCCTAAAGGCTTTCCAGGAAGGTCTAGCAGAAAGCGGATACGTCGAAGGCCGTAATATCGCGATTGAATATCGATGGGCGGAAGGCCAGTACGATCGGTTGCCTGCGCTCGCAGCAGATCTGGCCAGTCGAAAGGTAGCTGTGATAGCCGCGGCCGGGGGCGCTCCTGTCGCGCTCGCGGCAAAATCGGCCACTGCGACGATCATGATCGTCTTTGAGATGGGTGGCGACCCTGTCGCACTCGGAGTGGTGGACAGCCTGTCGCGGCCAGGGGGTAATCTCACAGGCGTGTCAAGCTTGAGCGTGGAAGTCTCGCCTAAGCGGCTGGAATTCATGCACGAGATGCTCCCAACCGCCGCTGTCTTCGCCGTTGCCGTCAACCCGACCAGCCCAACCGCCAGCTCACAATTGAAGAATCTCTTTGCGGCGGCGGAGACTCTCGGGGTACGACTTCATGTTTTGAACGCCAGCACCGAACAAGAGTTCGACACCATGTTCAAAGCTCTGCCTCAGTTGCGGGCGAGCGGCCTCGTGTTCACCTCCGACCCTTATTTTGCATTCCGCAGTCAGCAGCTTGCTACAATGTCTCTTCACTATGCCATGCCTGCGATCACCCAATCTCGTGACTTCGCTACTGCAGGCGGCCTGATGAGTTATGGAGGCGATTTTACGCAGTCGCATCATCGCGCGGGTATTTATGTCGGACGGATACTCGATGGCGAAAAGCCTTCCGATCTTCCGGTCCAGCTGGTCACGAAACTCGAACTGTTCGTGAACTTGAAGGCAGCCAACACCCTGGGCGTCACCTTCCCGCCCTCACTGATCAGCGGTGCCGACGTAGTGATAGAATGAGATTCGATCCGGTTTTGGAAGAAAGACTGGCCGAAAGCCGTCTGTCTGCTCTCGGAGGCGCAATGCGGCAAAGCGGACGATGACCTCGAGCAAAGAAATAGTTTCCTGCGACTGCTTGCCGCAAACTTAAGGCGGCTCCGCCAGGCACCGCACGACCCCGCGCAAGCTTCCCGCCTGCCATGCCGCCTTCAGTGTCAGCCATAGCCCCTCATATGCGATCACGAATGGATTGTTCGGTGACGAACGCTGGTGCGCCAGGCCGTAACGGATCGTGATGTCACGTCGCTCGGACTGAT
>DATAPW010000063.1:0-9781 GCA_036265005.1 Acetobacteraceae bacterium
ACATGGTGCCCCACACCTTGGTGCTGCGGATGGCGTTCAATCGAGCTTCCGGATTGCTGGAGGTATCCAGCGACAGGTCGGCGTAGCGGCCATGGGTCAGGTCCTTGATCGCCGCCACCGGATCGTTCGAGCCTGGGTCTACCACCTCGTCCGCACCGAATTCCTTCGCCCGTTCCAGCCGCTGCGGATTGACGTCGAGTGCGATCACCCGCGCGCCCATCGCCTTGGCAAACTGCGTGCCGGCAAGGCCCACCGGTCCCTGGCCGAAGATCGCGATGGTATCGTTGCCCGACAGCCGCATCCGGCGCAGCGCGCTGTAGGCCGTGCCGGATCCGCACGAGATCGCAGCCCCGGCGGAGAAGCTGATCTCGTCCGGCATTGGCACCAGCGTGTTGGCCGGCACCCGCAGGTATTTCGCGTGCCCGCCATGCGAGTTGCTGCCGTAGACCTTCACCGGGACTTCCTGGCAAAGCTGCTGCCAGCCGGAGCGGCAGTGGTTGCACTGCGTGCAGCCCTGGTAGTGGTGCACCATCACGCGCTGACCGACCTGTGCCTCCTTCTCCGACACGCCGGGGCCGACGGCGGCGACAACGCCGCAGGGCTCGTGGCCGGCGATCACCGGATCGGGGTTCTGCGGAAAGCCGGTGGCCTGGCGCGTCTGGCCCTTCGGCCGACGATATTGGTGCAGGTCGCTGCCGCACATGCCCGACGCCTTCATCTCGACCACGACTTCGTCGGGACCGGGTGTGGGGTCGGGAAATTCCATCAGTTCCAGGTCACGACCACCGGTGAATACGACACCACGCATGGTTTCCTCCTTCTCTTGCGGTGACCTTAGCATGTCGCGATGGGTTTCGCTGCGCTCCTACCGCGGCGCTTCCGGCGTCGGGAACAGCAGCGGGAACGCGCTGTGTACATGCGGCGCCGTCACCAGCGGTGCGCCGAAATGCAGGAACGAGCGGTTCAATTCCGCCAGGCTGCGCGCGCCGGCCAGTGCCATTGCCACCGCAACCTCCTGCTCGAGAATCTCCAGCAGGCGGTGCACGCCGGCATCGCCTTCCGCCGCCAGCGCGTAGCAGTACAACCGCCCGACGGCGACCGCATCGGCGCCCAGTGCGATCGCCTTCACCACATCGGTACCGCGCGAGAAGCTGCCATCGACCATCACCTTCGCTCGGCCGCGCACCGCATCCATCACCTCGGGCAGGATGTCCATCGAGCCGCGGCCAGCATCCAATTGCCGCCCGCCATGGTTCGACACGTAGACCACGTCAACGCCGTGCTCGCAGGCGATCGCCGCATCCTCCCCGGTGCCGATGCCCTTGAGGATCAGCGGAATGCTGTGCTTGTCCTTGAAGCGCTTCACGTTGTCCCAGGTGAAGCTGGCCTGGAACGAATGCCCGGTCGCCGCCGCGCGCCACGGCTTGACGAAACGCGCCGCGATGTCGCGCTCGCGCCGGCTGTATGAAGCAGTGTCCACAGTGATGGCGAATGCGTTGTAGCCCGCATCCACTGCGCGCCGCACGATGTCGTCCACCCACGCATCGTCGCCGCGCACGTAAAGCTGGAAAATCTTCGGCCCGGTCGCCGCCTTCGCCGCTTCCTCCAGGCCCGGCCTGGTCACCGAACTCACGATGATCGGCACGCCGAATTCCGACGCCCCGCGGCCGGCGGTCGCGGCTCCGCCCGGATCGAACGATTCCAGCGAGCCGACCGGCGCCAGCATCACCGGCAGCCGCAGCTTCATGCCGAGGAATGTCGTGGTGACGTCAACCTTGGACACGTCGCGCAGCGCGCGCGGGCGCAGCGCGATGGCATCCAGCGCCGCGCGATTGCGCCGCAACGTCGTCTCGGTCTCGGTGGCGCCGACCAGGTAGCCCCAGACATTGCTGTCCACCTTTGCCCGCGCGGCGGGGATGAATTCGTGCAGGCACTGGTAGTCGCCGGTGAGCTCGGTCAGGTGCGGCGCTTCGGGCATCTGTGACTCCCCCATTCGGATGCCGCCATCAGGCCCATACGGCGCGCAGATCGCAAGAGGGTCACACGGCTGCGGCCGCCGCGGCTTCGGCAGGCGGCCGATCCGGCCGGGTCTCCGGCATCATGATCCAGATCACCATGAGCGCGGCGAACCCGACCAATCCCAGGCCGAAGAAGGCCGCCGGCGCACCCAGTGTGTCGGCCACCCAGCCTGCCGCCGTCGTGCTAAGCGTGGCGCCCAGGCCGCCGGCCAGCGCCAGCGAGTTGATGGCGAAGTTGAGGAAGCCGGTGCGCTGCGTGAGGTCGGCGGCGACCAGCGGCACCATCAGCCCGAACACCGCGGCGCTGACCCCGTCGAACACCTGTATTGCCACCAGCGGCAGCGCGTCCGGCAGGTCGATGAACAGCAGGCCGCGCAAGGGCAACGCTGCAAATCCGATCAGCAGAATCGGGCGCCGGCCGACACGCTGCGCCATCCGGCCGACCCAGGGCGAGAACACCGCCACCACGATCTGCGGCACGATGATCGCTGCGGAAACCACGAAGCCGGAATGACCGATGCGCTTGGTCAGTTCGTTCAGGGCGAGCGGCAGCATGGCGGCGTTGGCGAATTGGAACAGAACTGCGGCTACCGCGAACGTGTGCAACGCGGGTTCGCTGAAGATGTGCCAGGGTTGCTGGTCGCGGCGCCGCCGTTCCCTGGGGTGCAGCAGGGCAGGGTGGTCTTCATCGGCGACCCGGTCGCTGGCGCGGAACATCGGCAGCGTGGCCAATGCGGGCAAGACGAGAGCCGCAGTCGCAATGAACACGGCGCGGTTGGAGACATAGTAGGCTAGGGCGCCCAGCAGCGCGGCAGCCAGCGCGTTGCCGATCGAGGCGTAGCGTGCGTTGACCCCCAGTTGCTCGCTGAATCCGGCGTGGCCGCAGAGGGCGAGGGTCAGCGCAGCGATTGCCGGCGTCATGATGCAACTGCCGAGGGCGTGGACGACCTGCGCCGCCGAGACCGGGCCAGGCATGGGATCGGCCACGAGCATCAGGGCGCTGGCCCCGAGCAACAGCAATCCCAGGCCATTGGCAAATCGCTTGTGGTGGATCGCGTCGACCAGGGCGCCGGAGGGGAGCTGCAGCACCAGGACCGAGGCGGTGCCGATGCTGAGCGCGAAGCCGATATCGACCTGGGTCCAGCATTGCTCGGTCAGATAGACCGAGAAGAACGGTCCGAAGCCGGTCTGTACCGCTGCGATGAAGAGGTTGAGTGCATTAAGCGCGAGCGCGCAGCGCAGGGGCAACATGGAAGTTGTCTACCCCTGTCAGCGGACGGAGCGAAGAGGCTCGCCCGGCCATCAACAAAACGGGCCGGGCAGGTCTGCTGCCCGGCCCGCTGTCAGCCAGCGAAATTGCGGCGATCAGTCCCCGACGGCGCGCAGTTGCGGCAGGGCCGGCTCGCACAGCTCGGTATAAAGGTCGAGGTAATCCTCAGCCATCCGGCGCGCCGTGAAGCGGCGGTCGAACTGGGCACGCACCAGCCGGCGGTCGAGTTCGTCGAGCCGCCCCACTGCCTGGATGGCCGTTGCCTCATCATGCACGATGAAGCCTGTCAGGCTGTCGTCGATCACCTCGGGCACCGAGCCGCGGTTGAACGCGACCACCGGCGTTCCGCAGGCCATGCTCTCGATCATCACCAGGCCGAACGGCTCCGGCCAGTCGATCGGAAACAGCAGCGCGTGGGCGCCGGACAGGAATGCCGGCTTCTGGCTGTCGTTGATTTCGCCGATGAACTCGACCCATGGGCTGCGCGCAATCAGCGGCGCGATCTCGTTGTCGTAGTATTTCTTGTCGGCGTTATCGACCTTGGCAGCCACTTTCAGCTTCAAGCCCGCGGCGCCGGCGATGCGGATCGCCTTGTCCACACCCTTCTCGGGCGATATCCGCCCGAGGAACGCGAGGTATTCCTGCTTCACCGGCTGCGGCGTCAGCAGATCCGCCGGCATGCCGTGATGCACCGTCCGGATCCAGTTCAGCCGTGGAATGGGACGACGCTGGCTGTCCGAGATCGACACGAACGGCGCATCGAACAACTCGTAAAGATCCTTGAACTCCGGGATATCGAGCCGCCCGTGCAACGTGGTGAGGAACGGCGTTTTCTGCCGGCTGAACAGCGACAGCGGGAAGTAGTCCGTGTGAAAGTGCAACACATCGAACTCATCGGCACGACGGTAGATCAATTCCATCATCCGCATGTAGATGGCGATCCAGTCGACCACCGTGGGGTCGAGCCTCAATGCCTGGTCGCGCATCGGGGCCAGCTTTGCGGAGGTGATCGAGTCACCGCTGGCGAACAGGGTCACATCGTGCCCCATCGCGACCAGTTCCTCGGTCAGGGAGTAGACGACGCGCTCAGTGCCACCGTACAGCTTGGGCGGCACCGCTTCGAAAAGCGGAGAGATTTGCGCAATACGCATGAATGCGAGCCCCGGGTTTTTCTAGGTCTTCACAAGTAACCAGCGCTGCTTTACTATCGCTTGACTTGGCGTAGGGCTCGCGCTTATCACTTTGTCGTTATAGAATGGGAATGTGGCGACAATTCGGCAGGTTTGCTGCCGAAAATGCGCCGTTCAGGCCGGGTGAAATGATAAGGAATGCGGCAGAAATGAGGCAGAACCGGGACGAGCTTTCGCGCCTTCGCGCTCGCCCGATCGGCTTCCTGTGGCACTACGTGCGACGCCATCCCTGGGGCCACGCCGTGGTGTTCGTGTCCGTGCTTGTGGCAGTGGTCTGCGCGGTTTCCACGCAATACGGGCTCAAGCACCTGATCGATATCGTGGCCGTCGGCCCGTCCAGGGACAGCGGCATCTGGTGGGCCTTCGCCCTGCTGTGCGCGCTGGTTGCCGCCGACAATCTGCTGTGGCGTGTCGCCGGCTGGGCGGCGGCTTACACTTTTGTTGCAGTGACCGGCGACATCAGGCGCGACCTGTTCGGCTATCTGGCCGGGCACTCGCCGAGTTATTTCGCCGAGCGCCTGCCGGGTGCGCTGGCCAGCCGGATTACGGCGACGTCCAATGCCGCGTTCACCACCGAGAACACCGGGTCGTGGAACGTACTGCCACCCTGTGTGGGGGTGGTCTGCGCCATCGTGTTCATCGGCTTGGTCAACCCGACCATGGCGGCGGCGCTGGTCGGCGTGGCGGCCGGTCTCGGCGCCCTGGTGTATCACCTCGCCCGCCGCGGCACGCCGCTGCATCGCAGCTTCGCCTCCAAGGCAGCCGCGGTTGATGGCGAACTGGTGGACGTGATCGGCAACATGGGCGTGGTCCGGGCGTTCGGCGCCACGTTCCGCGAGCGGAAACGGATCGGCGCCACGGTCGGCGTCGAGATGGGCGCGCGGCGTGCCAGCCTGCTGTACCTCGAGAAGCTGCGGCTGATCCATGCGGTGATCACCGCGACGCTGATCGCCGGCGTGGTCGCCTGGGGCATCCTGTTGTGGCAGCAGGGGCAGGCCACGGTGGGCGACCTCGTGCTGATCACCGCGCTGTCGTTCGGCATCCTGCACAGCACGCGCGACCTAGCCGTGGCGCTGGTTGACCTGACCCAGCATGTGGCCCGGCTGGAGGAAGCGATCGCCTCGCTGCTGACCGAACATGAACTGCCCGACAAGCCGGATGCACATCCGCTGCGGCCGGGTGCGGGACAGGTGAGGTTCGACCATGTGCGGTTTGCCTACGCGGGACGGGCTGCCGTGCTGCGGGATTTCGACCTGACCATCGAGCCCGGCCAGCGCGTCGGGCTGGTCGGCTATTCCGGTGCCGGCAAGTCCACCGCCCTGGCGCTGCTGCAGCGTTTTTACGACGTGCAGGGCGGGCGTGTCCTGATCGACGGGCAGGACATCCGCGATGTGACGCAGGAGAGCCTGCGCGCCACGATGGCGATCGTGCCGCAGGACATCAGCCTGTTCCATCGCACGGTGATGGAGAACATCCGCTACGCGCGCCCGGACGCATCGGAGGCGGACGTGCTCGCCGCCGCCGAGATGGCATATTGCCGCGATTTCATCGACGCGCTGCCCGACGGGTTCGCCACCATGGTGGGCGATCGCGGCGTGAAGCTGTCGGGCGGCCAGCGGCAGCGCCTGGCGATTGCCCGCGCCCTGTTGAAGGACACGCCGATCCTGCTGCTCGACGAAGCCACCAGCGCGCTGGACAGCGAGAGCGAACGGGCGATCCAGGATGCGCTCGACCGCCTGATGCAGGGCCGCACGGTGATCGCCATCGCGCACCGGCTGTCCACGCTGAAGCGCTTCGACCGGATCATCGTGATGGATCAGGGCCGCATCATCGACGATGGGCCGCCTGACGTATTGGCTGCGCGGCCCGGGCCATATCGCGACCTGTTGCGCAAGCAGCAAATGTTGGAACCCCTCCCGGAAGCGGCCTGAGTGCCGCGCCTGGTCGTCGTCTCCAATAGGGTGGCGCCGATCACGGAAGGCGAACCAACGGCCGGCGGCCTCGCGGCCGGCGTGCTCGACGCGCTGAAGCAGACCGGCGGCATCTGGTTCGGCTGGAGCGGCGAGGTCACCGGCGACGTCGCGTCTGCTGCCAATCCCGAACGTACCGTCGGCCCGATCACGCTGTTCACCGTCGATTTGTCGCGACGCGATTACGACGACTACTATCGTGGCTTCGCCAACGGGACGCTGTGGCCGACGCTGCACTACCAGGTCGGCCATGCGGATTTCGATTGGGCGGAGTTCGCCGGCTACCGCCGGGTGAACGAGCTGTTCGCGACGGCGCTGGCGAAGCTGCTGCGGCCGGACGATCTGATCTGGGCGCACGACTACCATCTGCTGTGCCTGGCCGAGGCAATGCGGACGGCAGGGCTGCGCAATCGCATCGGGCTGTTCCTGCACACGCCGTTCCCGGCGCCTGCGGTGTTCATGACCGATCCGGCACACGCGGAACTGATCCGTGCGATGTGCCATTTCGACCTGTTGGGGTTTCAGACCGAGGGCGATCGCCTGGCGTTCGCCGATTACGTGCTGCGCGAGGCGGGTGGCGCGGCGTTAGACGACGGGCGTCTCAACGCCTTTGGCCAAACCGTGAAGACCGGCGTGTATCCGATCGGCGTGCATGTCGATGAAGTGCGCGAGCAGGCGGAGGCGCCGGCCAATCAGCGCTATGCGTCGCGGCTGCGCGATAGCCTGATGGGGCGGCCACTGATCCTGAGCGTGGACCGGCTGGATTATTCCAAGGGCCTGCGCCAGCGGTTCATTGCCTTTGAGCGCTTCCTGGAGCGCTACCCGCAGCACCAGGGCCAGGTGGTATTCATGCAGATTGCGCCGCCATCGCGCGGCGACATCGAGACCTACCGCGAAATCCGGCGGGAACTGGAAGGCGAGGCCGGCCGCATCAACGGTCGCTTCACCGAGGTGGACTGGATGCCGCTGCGCTATCTGAACCGCGGCTTCGCGCGCAGTGCGCTGATGCCGCTCTATGCCGAAGCGCGGCTGGGGCTGGTGACGCCGCTGCGCGATGGGATGAACCTGGTGGCGAAGGAATACGTCGCCGCACAGGATCCCGAGAATCCCGGTGTGCTGGTGCTGTCGCAATTTGCCGGTGCGGCGCGCGAGCTGGACGCGGCGCTGATCGTCAATCCGTACGACGAGGCGGGGGTTGCGGCGGCGCTGGATCGCGGGTTGGCGATGGAGTGCGATGAACGCCGCGAGCGGCATGCCGCGCTGCTGGCCGTGATGCGGCGCAACAGTCTGGATGCCTGGCGCGACCGGTTCGAGGCGGATCTGCGGGGATAGCCCCGACCCCAGCCCTCCCCGCTGCACAGGAGAGGGGGCGCGGAATATGGCGCACCGCGCTTCTCCCGCGTAGCGGGGGAGGTTGGGGTGGGGGCGCCGGGGTTGGCAATCCGCAGGAACCCGCCGCTATACTCCAAATGCCACCAGGCAGGAGCGCCCAACGATGAACATCAGCATCCGTCAGGTCCATCCGATCTTCGTGGGCGAGGTGTCCGGCGTCGACATTTGCCAGCCGCTCACCGGCGACCACGTGGCCGTCATCGAGGCGGGCATGGACCGTTACGCTGTGTTGGTGTTTCCCGACCAGCCCCTGACGGACGAACAGCAGCTCGTATTCAGCCGCAACTTCGGTGAACTTGAAGTCACCCTGGCGGGCCAAATGGCCAAGCCGGAGGACCGCCGGCTCGGCGACCGGCTGGAACTCGGCGACATCTCCAACCTGACCGCGCGCAACGAATTGCGGGCGCGCGACGACAGAAGCCGGATGTACGCGCTGGCGAACCGGCTGTGGCACTCCGACGCATCGTTCCGTGCGGTGGGCGCCGGCTATACGCTGCTGCATGGGCGCATTGTTCCCGGCAAGGGCGCCAATACCGAATTCGCCGACATGCGCGCCGCCTACGACGCGCTGGATGATGCGACGAAGGCCGAGGTCGAGGACCTGTTAACCGAGCACTCGATCGTCTATTCGCGCGAGCAGATCGGGTTTTCCGATTACGCCGCCGGCAATGAAGACCGGCTCCGCCCGGTGCAGCACCGGCTGGTGATCACCCACCCGGTGACCGGGCGCAAATCGCTGTACCTGTCATCGCATATCGGCGGCATTGTCGGCTGGCCAATGCCGGAGGCGCGCGCGTTCATCCGCGACTTGATCGAGCACGCGACGCAGCCGGAATTGGTGTATTCGCACAAGTGGCGGGTGAATGACCTGGTGATGTGGGACAATCGCACCGTGATGCATCGCGCCCGCCGCTTCAATGATCTGAACGAGGTGCGCGACCTTCGACGCACGTCGATCAAGGGCACCGGGCTGGCAGTGGAACAGGCGCCGGCGCAAGCTGCGGAGTAGCCGCCATGGCTGTGACCGTCCGTCCGCTCCATCCGCTGTTCGTTGGTGAGGTATCCGGCGTGGATATCACGCAGCCGCTCACGCGCGATGAGGTGGCGGCGATCGAGGCAGGCATGGACCGCTATGCCGTTCTGGTGTTTCGCGATCAGCGCCTGACGGACGAGGCGCAACTGGCGTTCAGCCGGCGCTTCGGTGAGTTGGAGCAGACGCGCGGCACCGGCATCAGCAAACCGGGCGAACAGCGGCTCGATCCGGCGTTTGCCGATGTATCGAACCTCGACAAGGACAACCGGCTGCTGGCGCGCGACAACCGCAGGCGGCTGTACAGCCTGGGCAATCGGCTGTGGCATTCCGACAGTTCATTCAAGGCAATTCCGGCAACCTATTCGCTGCTGTCCGGACGCGTGGTGGTGGATCGCGGCGGCGAGACGGAATTCGCCGACATGCGTGCCGCCTATGACGCACTGGATGCGGCGACCAGAGCAGAGATCGAGGACCTGGTCTGCGAACATTCCCTGATCTATTCGCGCGAGGTACTCGGCTTCGACGATCTGACTTCCGAGGAGCGCGCGACGATGCGTCCGGTGCGCCAGCGTCTTGTGCGCAGGCATCCGGTGACGGGACGGAAGTCGCTGTATATTGCGTCGCATATCGGCGCGATCATCGGCTGGCCGATGCCGGAGGCGCGCGCCTTGATCCGCGACCTGACGGAGCACGCCACGCAGCCGCAGTTCGTCTATTCGCACCGGTGGCGGCAATGGGACCTGGTGATGTGGGACAACCGCCAGGTCATGCACCGCGTGCGCCGCTACGATGAGTCGAAGCCCCGCGACATGCGCCGCACAACCGTTGCCGGCACCACGGTGACGGTTGCACAGGCAGCCTGAAGGAAACAGTGCAATGGCGATCAGCATCTCCCAGATCACGCCAGC
>DATAPW010000064.1:0-2751 GCA_036265005.1 Acetobacteraceae bacterium
CCGACCTTTGCCCAGACATAGGTGTGCCCACCCTTCTGGCCGACGCGGGCCTCGTCCTGAAACCAGATCTCGACCGGTGTCGCCGCGGTGCTGCCTAGCAGGGCTTTTTTCAGCAGGGCACTGAAGTTTCCTAAGAAACACTTGCCTGGGCGACATCGAGGTCGAGCGGTTGGAGGACGAACCCCAGCGACTTCGCCCGGCGCTGAAGGTTATTCAGGACGCGCTGGCGGTAACGCTCTTCGTAGTAGGTCGCGCCCGGATCGGCATAAGCCATCCCGTGGCGCAACGTGTTGTAGAACAGCACGGCGATCTTGCGTGCGGTGGCGGTGATCGCCTTGGCCTTTCCGATCCGCGCCGACAGCCGTCGATAGAATGCGCCGAGCGCGGTGTCGGTGCGGCCGACCGTGCCAGCTGCGAGGCGCAGCAGAGAGGCAGCGCGATTGCTGGTGCGCCGCGTTTTTGACGACAGCACTTTGCCGCCGGAGATCTTATTATGCGGGGCGAGCGCCAGCCATGAGGTGAAGTGCTTCGCGGTCGGCCAGGCCGCCAAGTTAGTTCCACATTCTCCGACCAACTTCAGGGCCAGGAACGGCCCCAGGCCATTGATCTGCGTCAGGTCCACGCCGAGGATGGCATGCAGGGCCTCGCGAACATCGAACGTGAGTGCGTTGGGTTGGCGTGTGCGCTGCCGGGCGGGAAGAAGCTTGGTGGCCGGAGGGGCGGCCGTCTGCTTCAGCCGCTTCAGAATGACCTCGATCTGCTTGTCGCAGGCCGCCACCTTCGTCTGGTAGACGTCGTAGAGTTCCAGTGCCTGTGTCAGGGCGAAGATGTGTTCCTCCCGATAATTGCCAACCAGCGCCTGACACACCGTCTCGACACTCGCATGACAGCGGCGGTCACGATACGAGGCCAGCACGGTGGGATCGCGTTCACCAGCCACGATGGCACGAATGATGGCCAAACCGGTCGTACCGGTGATGTCGGTGATGACATGATGCAGTTGCAGGTTCATCTGCATCAGCGCCTTTTGCATGTGCTGGATATGCGACGCCGCATAGTCCAGCAGCCGCTCCCGCTGTCGCAGATACGCCCGTAACCCGGCGATCTCGGCCTGCGGCCGGAAGCTGGCGCGCAGCAAGCCGTATTCGTGCAGACGTTGCAGCCATTGCGCATCGCTGACATCGGTCTTCCGCCCAGGCACGTGCTTGGCCTCGCGGGCATTGACCACCATGACCTCAAAGCCGCGCTGTTGCAGGATCTCGAAGACCGGGATCCAATAGACCCCGGTCGACTCCATGGCGATCGTCGTGATCCCGCAGCGGGCGAACCAGTCGGCCAGCCGATGCAGCTCATCGGTAAAAGTTCCGAACGTCCGCACCGGCTGTTCATCGCGCTCCGCACCGACGGCCGCGACATGCATGGTGGCGCCAATATCAATGGCCGCCGCAGCCGGATGAATGGGAGACAGTCCACGTGATGGCCGAGGCTTCTTCGTTTGAGACATCCTGAACCCTCCTGGCGGAAAAAGCCGCAGAGGGGCTGGGCGACGGAGACAATCAATTTCCTAATCGGGATCGCCCGAAAGCGTCACCACTCCTAAGTCCGCAATCGCCCATGGGCCACGTTTTTTAACGGGGTCAGATCCACCAAAAAGCTTCCGGCCGCTCCCCTCTGCCCCACCCTAGCGCGGTCCGTTTCTACCGCTCCAGGCGGGTCGCCGATCCGAGCCCGTTTTTTAAAAGCCTCCTGCGCTACTTCATCCCTTTTGGGATGAAAGGGACGCGGTTGCAGCCGGGTCAGTTGAAGTTTGCGGAGCCACTTGGCGATCGTGCGCTCCGGCACGGTGACGCAAAAGCGCCGGGTTACCACCTCGCGCAGATCCCGGCACCGCCAGCGCACCACCTTGTCGGCCTTGGGGTCCGGTCCGGCGAGCACGAGATCGTGCAGTTCGGTAAGCTGTACCGGACTCAACTTCGGCGATGCGCCTGGTGGCTTGCGCGATGCCAGGCCGTCAACGCCACCCTCGTTGTAGCGAACTACCCAGTCCCGTAGGGTCTGCCGATCCATGCCGGTCTGACGCGCAGCCGCAAGCCGTGAGGCTCCCTCCAGCACCAGCGCGATCGCCAGAAGCCGCCGGGTCTTCGCCGCATCATCGCTTTTCGCCGCCAATGCCCGAAGACCCGACGGCAGATGATCAGTGCGGGTGATTGTAACGGCTGCGCTCATGCGATCCTCTCAGGCGGCGAATCGCCGCGTCGGATCCAGCGAATCGTACTTCGCGCCTCTTGGGAATAACAGACGAGTCGGGGTCAGCGGCCGCTGGTATAACTCATCGGAAAGAAGCGCAATGGCATTTAGCATGTAGCCTCCATCCAAAGGAGCCGAACTGCAAAATTTCCCGTGTGCGCCGACGTCATGACGGACCAGGATCCGATCCTGCGCGCCAGGATTTCGTCCAGCCGACGGCGGTCATCCCGCCTAGGCAGAAGCTGGTTTCGGGAGAGCCCCAGGGCCAATATCCCGGTTGATTAAAAGATGAATACGCGAGGACGGTTGTTCCTGAACGTCCACACATCTGCAACCCGAATGCATGCGACCGCTGGTCCTTTCAGACGGCCGCCTTGACCCTGATCCCGGCGGCGGGCAGCGTCGCATCTGAGCGTTTTATCGTTATCCTGGTGTACAAGCCAGCTTCCTACAAGGTTGTGAAGGCGCCAGCGACGACCCCGCCGTCGCAAAAGGCGATTAAGA
>DATAPW010000065.1:0-31413 GCA_036265005.1 Acetobacteraceae bacterium
CGCCGAGGTGCGCGAGGCCACCGGACTGCCGGTGCTGACCGACGTGCATGCACCGGAGCAATGCGGCGTCGCCGCGCAGGCCGTGGACGTATTGCAGATTCCGGCGTTCCTGTGCCGGCAGACCGATCTGCTGCTCGCCGCTGGCGAGACCGGCAAGCCGATCAACGTGAAGAAAGGCCAGTTCCTCGCGCCGTGGGACATGGCGAATGTTGCAGCGAAGATCGTCAGCACCGGCAACCACAACATCCTGCTGTGCGAACGCGGCGCGAGTTTCGGCTACAACACGCTGGTCACCGATTTCCGCTCGCTGCCGATCATGGCGCGCACCGGCTATCCGGTGGTGTTCGATGCGACGCACTCGGTGCAGCAGCCTGGCGGGCAGGGCACCACGTCCGGCGGCCAACGCGAGTTCGCTCCGGTACTGGCGCGCGCCGCGCTCGCGGTCGGCGTGGCCGCGGTGTTCATCGAGACGCATCCCGATCCGGACAATGCGCCGAGTGACGGTCCCAACATGATCAGGCTGCGCGAGATGCCCGCGTTGATCGCGCGCCTGAAGGCATTCGACACGCTGGCCAAGCAGGGCTGAAGCTCCGCCCAAGCAATGACAGAACGCATCCCGGTCGTGGCCGGCGCGGCGCAACGCGACGTCGTGTCAGGTCCGACGTGGTCCGTGCCGCATCGGCGTCGCGTTGCGCGATCCCTGCGCATATCGGGGCAAATCATCCAGCATCTCGAACCAGCCAAGCTGTTCCGCGGCATGCACATGGCACGACGCGGCGACTGTCGCGGGATCGGCAAGCGTTCCGGCAAACAGATCGACGATGTCCGGGCGCTTGTCGGTCTGGTAAGCGATCGGCGAACCGCACTCGGCGCAGAAGCTGCGGCGCACGCCGGGCGACGAGGCGTATTCCTTCGGCTGCCCGCGCGTGAAGCGTAGCGCGGAGCGTGGCACCATCACGAAGGTCGCCACCGGCGAGGACGTCTGGCGGCGGCAACTTTCGCAATGGCAGTGCAGCGTCATTTGCGGCTCGCCGTCAAACTCGTAGCGGATCGCGCCGCACAGGCAGTGTCCTGATGTGACGGGTTGCGCGGTCATTGGCGTGGCGGGACCGGCTGCGTCTGACCCTGTGGGGCAAGCTGCGTCGGCGCCGGTTGTCCCGGCGTTTGAACGAATGGCTGCGTCTGACCCTGTGGGGTCAGTTGCGTCGGCGCAGGTTGCGCCGGCGTCTGGCCGAATGGCTGCGTGGGGCCCTGGTCGGCGGGCGGCGTGGTTGGTGCTGCCTGTGCGCCGGCCCGTTGCGTCAGGTCGGTCACGCAGCGCCCGAAGGCATTGCTGACCGCGGTCGAGCCGTTCAGCCCGATTGTCCAGGGCGGCTCATTGCCTGTGGGAAAGCTCAGTGACATGGAGTTGGCGCGGCGGAACTGCGCATCGAAGCTTTCCATCGCGGCGCGATCGAGCGCCCACTCCACCACCTGGCCGTTGCCGACGCCTTGCAGGTTCCACGGCGTCTCCAGACCGATCTGCATCACGACCGGAAGCTGCGTGCCGGCCGGGATGCTCCAGGTCGGCTTCTTGGCCTGCAGCGTCACCGTGTCGCCGCCGATCTGGAAGCGCAGCGAGAGGCTGCGGTTGTCGACCGGGTTGGTGCTGCCGATACCGCACACCTGGGTGCCGTTGTCACCCGGTCCACTGAAGGCGTCCCAGCTTCCGACATGGTAGTACACCGTCATGTCCGCCGACGCGGCGCCGGCGAACAGCACGGTGAACAGGGAAGCGGCAAAGCCGGCCTTCAGCAACGGTCGCATATTGCACTCCTCGAATGGCTACCCGGGTCGCTGCCATGCAGAGGCGGCATAATTGCGGCACGGACGGCGGCTCCTTGCCGGTTCGCCCGGGATGGAATAGGCCAGCGGGAACACCAGTGATTGATCCAGGGAGGACGCCATGGCCGACGCCTATATCTGCGATTTCGTCCGCACGCCAATCGGCCGCTACGGCGGGGCGCTGAAGGACGTGCGCACGGACGACCTGGCGGCGCATCCGATGCGCGTGTTGAAGGAACGCCATCCGTCGGTGGATTGGGACCAGCTGGACGATGTGATCTACGGCTGCGCCAACCAGGCCGGCGAGGACAACCGCAATGTCGCGCGCATGGCGGCGCTGCTGGCGGGCCTGCCCGACCATGTCTCCGGCTCCACCATCAACCGGCTGTGCGGTTCCGGCCTGGACGCGGTCGGTTCCGCGGCGCGGGCGATCCGCGCCGGCGACGCCGAACTGATGATCGCCGGCGGTGTGGAAAGCATGACCCGTGCGCCGTTCGTCATGGGCAAGGCGACCGAGGCGTTCTCGCGCAATGCCGAGGTCTACGACACGACGATCGGGTGGCGCTTCGTCAATCCCCTGATGAAGGCCCAGTACGGGGTCGATGCCATGCCGGAGACGGCGGAAAACGTCGCCGAGGATTTTCAGGTGCCGCGCGCCGACCAGGATGCGTTCGCCTGGCGCTCGCAGATGCGCGCCAAGGCGGCACAGGAATCCGGCTTCTATGCGCGCGAGATCGCCCCGGTGGACATTGTCGGCCGCAAGGGCACCGTCACGGTGGATCGCGACGAGCACCCGCGCGGCGACACCACGCTCGACGGCCTGGCGAAACTGAAGGCGCCGTTCCGCAAGCAGGGCGGTACGGTGACCGCGGGCAATGCCTCGGGCGTCAACGACGGGGCGGCGGCGCTGATCATCGCCTCGGAGGCGGCAGCCGCGCGCCATGGGCTGACGCCGCGCGCCCGGGTGGTGGCGATGGCGACCGCCGGTGTGCCGCCGCGCATCATGGGCATCGGCCCCGCACCGGCAACCCAGAAGCTGCTGGAGCGTCTCGGCCTGAAGGTCGGTGACATCGACGTGATCGAGCTGAATGAGGCATTCGCCGCGCAGGGCCTGGCAGTGATGCGCCAACTCGGCCTGCCGGATGATGCCGAGCATGTGAACCCGAACGGTGGGGCGATCGCACTGGGCCATCCGCTGGGCATGTCGGGCGCACGCCTGGCGCTCACCGCAGTGAATGCGCTGGAAACCCGCGGCGGGAAGCGGGCGATCGCCACCATGTGCATCGGGGTGGGCCAGGGCATCGCGGCATTGATCGAACGCGTGTGAGGCAAGGTCCGGGGCTCTGCCCCGGGCCCCGCTAAGGGCGTAGTAGCCCTTAGAACCCTTTTGTTTGGCACCGGTGGGGGGTGCAGGGGGCAAAGCCCCCTGGTGGCGCGGGTGGTAGTGAAGTGTTAGGCAACTTCGCGGATACCACCCGTCTGCCAACCCTGCACGGAGCGCCGCGCCATGAGTGCCATCGCCGACATCGTAGCCCGCGAAATCCTCGACAGCCGCGGCAATCCGACCGTCGAGGCGGACGTGGTGCTGGACAGCGGCGCCATGGGCCGTGCCGCCGTTCCGTCCGGGGCGTCCACTGGCGCCCATGAAGCGGTCGAGCTGCGCGACAACGACAAGGCACGCTTCGGCGGCAAGGGAGTGCTGACTGCGGTCGCCAATGTGGAGGGCGAGATCTTCGATGCGATCGGCGGCATGGACCCGACCGAGCAGGTGAAGATCGACGACATCATGATCGACCTCGACGGCACCGCGAACAAGTCGCGCCTCGGGGCGAATGCCATCCTGGCGGTGTCGCTTGCGGTGGCGAAAGCGGCGGCGGCAGACCTCGGGCTGCCGCTGTATCGCTACATCGGTGGCGTCTACGCGCGGACCCTGCCCACACCGATGATGAACATCATCAACGGCGGCGTGCATGCCGACAATCCGATCGACATCCAGGAGTTCATGATCATGCCGGTCGGCGCCGGCACGGTGGCCGACGGCGTGCGC
This sequence comes from Acetobacteraceae bacterium, assembly GCA_036265005.1. Classification (GTDB taxonomy): domain Bacteria; phylum Pseudomonadota; class Alphaproteobacteria; order Acetobacterales; family Acetobacteraceae; genus JAMXLO01. The sequence continues at coordinate 3,872 of DATAPW010000065.1, forward strand.
ATGGGGGCCGAGATTTTCGCGGCGTTGAAGAAGGGTCTGCACGATGCCGGCCACAACACCAATGTCGGCGACGAAGGCGGCTTCGCGCCGAACCTCAAATCCGCGGACGAAGCGTTGGGCTTCATTGCCAAGGCCTGCGAGACGGCCGGCTATCGGCCGGGCGAGGACGTGACGTTCGCCCTCGATCCCGCCTCGAGCGAGTTCTTCAAGGCCGGCAAATACGTGCTGGCCGGCGAGGGCAAGACACTCGATGCCGATGGTATCGTGCGATACTATGAGGCGCTGATCGGCCGCTATCCGATCGTCTCGATCGAGGACGGCTGCGCGGAAGACGACTGGGCGGGTTGGCAGCACCTGACCGCGACCCTCGGCGATCGGATCCAGATCGTCGGCGACGACCTGTTCGTCACCAACCCGGAGCGGCTGCGGCGTGGCATCGAGGAGCGCTCGGCCAATGCGATCCTGATCAAGGTCAACCAGATCGGCTCATTGTCCGAGACTCTGGAAACCATGGAGATTGCGCACAAGGCCGGCTTCCGCTGCGTGATGAGCCATCGTTCGGGCGAGACCGAGGATTCGACGATTGCCGACCTGGCGGTTGCCACCAACTGCGGCCAGATCAAGACCGGCAGCCTGTCGCGCAGTGACCGGATGGCGAAATACAACCAGCTCATCCGCATCGAGGCGCAACTGGGTCCGGCCGCGCGCTATGCCGGCCGCACGGTCGTTGCCTGCAGTGCGTAGCGCGGAGAAGCGAAGCGCATTCCGCCACCGTGCCGGCGGAATGCACTCCGCTTTTCCGACCTACATCGATTTGGGGTACAACAACCCGGCCGACCCTACCCCACAGCCAGGACACCCCATGCAGCCGGCCGATTTCAGCCCTGTACGCCGCTGCGCCAGGATTGCCGCTGGACATCGCCTGGCTCTGCATGTCAGGCCCGCCAACTGCTGGTCATTGACTTGGTGCGGCTGATCCTGGCGGATCCCGGACTGCAGGGGGCAGCCGGGCACCACCTGAACTACATCATGGGCCTCGCCGAAGCGGCGCAGCTTCGCGGCATGCCGGTACTGGTTCTGGCCCATAGCGACTTCGCCGGCGGGATGCCGTCCGACGCCGCGCGCCTGATGCCGACGTTCAACGCGCGCTACCAGACGAGCGGTGACGGTGGGCCGTTGCGAGCCACTCTGCTGGGCGCCTTCAGCCGCCTGCCGCCTGGGATTGCCGACAACGCAACGGCCATGTTGCGGCGCGTCCGCCGCATCCAGCGCGGCGGCCAGGCCGACAGCTTCGGCCGCGAACTGGCGGATGCACTGCGCGCGCTGCAATCCACCGGGAGCGACATGCTGGTGCTGCCCAGCGTGTCTGCGGCGAACCTGGCCGGCCTCGCCGATGCGCTCGCAGCCGACACGGTTGGCAGGATCTGCATCGTGCTCCGGCGCCTGCCCGAAGAGATGGACGCGAGCGACCCTGGCCCATCGCCGATCGGCACGATCCTGCGCCGCCTCGGCGATCATTTCGGACCCGGCCTGCACTTGTTCGCCGATACCAGACCGCTGGCAGACCTCTGGCGCGGCCTCCTCGGTATTCCCGTCACGGCCGTGCCGCTTCCGGTGACGGTCTCCGAGGGATCCGAGGGCCGGGAGCGCCCGGCCGGGGAACCGCCGAACCTGGTGTTCGCCGGCGGCGGCCGCAGCGAAAAGGGCTACTGCCTGCTGCCGGCGATCGTTGCCGCATTCCAGGACCGCGCCCGGTTCACCATCCAAAGCGGCCCGATCGACCGGCGATCCGATCCGGCGGTCCAGCGGGCGCACCGGGCGCTCAAGGCACGCATCGGACCTCGGGTCCAGGTGATCGAACGGGAACTGGTGCCGCAGGACTACCTGGGGCTGTTGCGCGACGCCGATCTCATGCTGCTGCCCTACGATCCGGATGCCTACGGGCCGCGCAGCAGCGGGATCCTCGCCGAAACCCGCACCCTGGCCATTCCGGCGGTGGTGCCCCGCGGCTGTTGGATGGAGCACGAAGCAGGTCCGGCGCAGGCGTTCGCATTTGATTTCCCCGACGGCTTCGCCGCCAGCGTGGCGGATGCGCTGGCGCAGCTGGGTCCGGCGACCGAGGCCATGTGGGCCGCAGCGCCGGCGTGGCGTGCCATTCACAATCCCGAAACCTTGCTGGATGTGCTGCAGGGACTCCGGCCGGGGTTGTAACCCAAGGGCGTGTTCGGTATCCGAATTGCAGGCACTCAGCGCCGGTCCGCCGGCCAAACCGAGGCGACACAATGCATTTCCTTGTCACTGGAGGCGCCGGCTATATCGGCTCCCTGCTGGTTCCGGCGCTGCTTCAGAAAGGCCATCGGGTCACCGTGCTCGATACGTTCTCCGCCGGTGAGCCGAACCTGGCGGCCTGCTGCCTCAACGAGGGATTCGAGCCGGTACGCGGCGATGCCCGCGACATGCGCACGGTGGAGCCGTTGCTGAAGCGTGCCGACGCGGTCATCCCGTTGGCGGCACTCGTCGGTGCGCCGCTCTGCGCGCGTGACGAGATCGGCGCCACCAGCCTGAACCGCGACGCCGTGGTGGATCTGGCGAAGCGCGTGTCGCGCGACCAGCTGGTGGTCTATCCAACCACCAACAGCGGCTATGGCGTCGGCGATGCCAACGCGTTCTGTACCGAGGAATCGCCGTTGCGGCCGGTGTCGCTGTACGGCCGCACCAAGGTTGACGCCGAAGCGGCGGTGCTGGGCACCGGTAGCGGCGTCTCGCTCCGCCTGGCGACGGTGTTCGGCATGTCGCCTCGCATGCGGCTCGACCTGCTGGTCAACGACTTCACCTGGCGCGCCGTGACCGATCGCGCCGTAGTGCTGTTCGAGGCGCATTTCCGCCGCAACTACATCCATGTGCGCGACGTGGCGAAGGCGTTTTTGCACGCGATCGACAACTACGCCACGATGCGCGGCGAGCCGTTCAACGTCGGGCTGTCGGAGGCGAACCTCTCCAAGGCGCAGCTCTGTGAGCGCATTGCGCGGCATGTGCCGGGATTTGTCTGGCTGGAGGCGCAGGTCGGCGAGGACCCCGACAAGCGTGACTACGTGGTCTCCAACGAGAAACTGGAAGCCACCGGCTGGCGCCCCGACGTCACGCTCGATGCAGGAATCAAGGAGTTGGTGAAAGGCTACCAGATGCTGCGCAACGGGCGATTCGCCAATGTCTGACCGGCGGGTATCTGACCGGTTGGGGGTTCCGCCGCCTGGCCGGACGCTGGACATGGACTGTCGCGCCTGCGGCGGTCGTCGCGTCGAACTGGTGCTCAATCTCGGCGACCAGCCGCACTGCAATCGGCTGGTGCGTCCTGACCTGCCGCCCGGCGAGGAGCCGGCGTACCCGTTGCGGGTCGGCTTCTGTCTCGACTGCACCATGGTGCAGATCGATCACACGATTCCGAAGGAATCGATGTTCTCCGACTATCCCTACGTGTCGGGAACCACGACGACCCTGCCGGAGCATTTCCGCGAAACCTCCGCCCGCATCGCCGCCGCCTATGGGCTTGGCGAGCAGGACCTCGTGGTCGATATCGGCAGCAACGACGGCACGTGGCTGAAGCAGTACGCGCCGTACGGTTGCCGCGTACTCGGCATCGAGGCGGCGGCCAACGTCGCCGGCATCGCGCAGGCCGCCGGCATTCCGACCTGGAACCGGTTCTTCAACGAGGACTGCGCCGGCGACATCCTGGCCGAGTGCGGACCGGCGAAAATCGTCACCGCCGCCGGCGTGTTCTTCCACCTCGAGGAACTGCACAGCGTGGTCCGCGGCATCGCCTCGCTGCTGGCGCCGAACGGCGTGTTCGTCGTGCAGGCGATCTATCTCGGCGGCATGGTGGAGAACACCGCGTTCGATCAGGTCTATCACGAGCACCTTTGCTACTACACCTTGCGCTCGCTTTCGGCGCTGCTCGAGCGGCATGGGCTCGAGGTGTTCGAAGCCAACCTGGTGCCGATCCACGGCGGTTCCATCGAGGCACATGTCGCGCGCAAAGGCACCCGCCCGATCGGCCAATCGGTGCGCCGTCTGCAGGCTGACGAATCCGCGAAGCAACTCGGCGATATCGCGACGTACCGGCAGTTCGCTGAGCGGGTTCTGGCGCTGCGCGACCGGCTGCGCGGCCTGCTGTCGGAGTATCGCGCGCGCGGCCGCTCGGTCTGGGCCTACGGTGCGCCAGCCAAGGGCGCCACGCTGCTGAACAGCTTCGGCATCGGTCCCGACCTGGTGCAGAAGGCGGTGGAGAAGAACCGGCTCAAGATCGGCCTGGCGATTCCCGGCGTGCGCATTCCGATCGAGGATGAAGTCGGGCAGCGGCCGGATGCGTACCTGGTTCTGGCATGGAATTTCATCGATGAATTCGTGCGCAAGGAACAGGCCTGGCTGCGATCGGGCGGCGAGTTCATCGTGCCGATCCCCGAGGTGAAGGTCATCGGGGCAAACCAATCCGCATGAGTCTGCCCGATGCGGTCGTGCTGTTCGGCGCCAGCGGCTTCATCGGCCGCAACATCGTCCACGCGCTGGCGGATCGCGTTCCCCTGCTGATCGGCGTCAACAGTTCCGGCCGGCCGGTCCGCGGCTGCACGCGCACCGTCGCGGCGCACGCGTTGGAGGAACTTCCGCCGCTGCCGGCGAACAGCGTGGTCGTGCATGTCGCGGCATTCCGCTATTTCGCCTCGCGCGCCGTCGAACAGCAGGCGGATATCGTCGGCGCCAACCTGGCGCTGACCGACCTGGTGTATCGCTTCGCCCTGCAGCGCGGCATCAGCGAATTGCGCGTGGCGAGCAGTTCCGCGGTGTATCCGGCGGAATGGCCGGTACTGGACGATGACCGGCCGCTCGACCTGAACCTCTGGCCGCACGAGGGCGAGGCCGGCTACGCGTGGTCGAAGCGCTGGGGCGAGATCGCAGCCGAGATCTGGCGGCGGCGATCCGGTATCAATACCGTCAGTTTCCGGCTGACCAATCCGTACGGTCCCTTCGATCTGCTCGATGAAGGCGACGCGCATGTTGCGACGGCCTTTGTGATCCGCGCGCTGAACGATGGCGAGGACTTCGAGATTCGCGGCGATCCGTCGGCGGAACGCGACTTCGTGTTCGCCGGCGACGTCGCGGCGGCGTTCATCGAGTCGATGGCGCTGCGCGGCGTCACCGATGCGGTGAACTGCGCCGCCGGACACACCACGCGGATCGACGATCTGGCGCGGGTCGCGATGCAGGCCGCGGGCAGGCAGCGTGCGCTGCGCACCAACCCGCCGCCGCCAGGCGGCAATACCGGCGTGAAATTGCGCCGCCCGACCGCCGCCCGGCTGCGCCGGCTGCTGCCTGGCCTGCTGCCGTTCCGCTCGCTGGAAGACGGCATGCGGGAAACCGTGGCATGGTATCGCGATGCATTACGCTGAGCAGCCAACCATCGTGCTGGGCGCTGACGGATTTGTCGGGCGGCATCTTGTCGCGACCTGGCGCGCGCGGGGCTGGCCGGTGCATCCGGTGGGCCGCGACGCCGGCGACTTCACCGATCCGGCGGTGGTCGACGCCGTGCTGCGGAATGCGCCGCGCGCCGGCCGCATCCTGCACGCCGTGACAAAGCAGCGCACCGGCGCGATCCAGTACGAGATCCAGGGCGAACTGCTGCATGACAACGCGCGCATCCACCTGAACGTGCTCGAGGCCTGGCGGCGCCATCAGCCGGCTGCGAAGCTGATCTCCCTCGGCAGTTCCTGCATCTATCCGGAATCCGACCGGCCGATTCCGGAAACCGCGTTCCGTAGCGGCCTGCCGCACCCATCGGTGCGCGGTTACGCGCTGGCGAAAGAGGTACTGGTGACGGGCAGCGAGACCTACGCATCGCAATACGGACTGCACTGGCTGCACTGCGTGCTGGCGACGCTGTACGGACCAGGCGCGCATACCGAACCGCAACGCAGCCACTTCATGGCCGCGCTGATCGCTCGCGCGTCCGCCACCAAACGGACCGGCGCCGGCAGCTTCGAGGTGTGGGGCAGTCCGGACACCGTGCGCGACCTGCTCTATGTCACCGACCAGATCGATGCGGTGATCGCTGCCGATGGCGCGTTCGAGGACTGCATCGTGAATTGCACCGCGAATGCGCCGGTGACCATCGGCGGATGTGCGCGCGCCATCATGCAGGCGCTCGACTGGAACGCCGAGATCGTGCATCCGCCCGACAGTTTCCAGGGCGCCGGCTACAAAAGCATCGATTCGAGCCGCTTCCTGGCGGCCACCGACTGGCAGCCACAGGTGCCGCTGGCGGATGGCGTGCGTCGCGTGCTGGCCGCCGACTTCGCCGGCGCTGCGGCATGATCACCGTCTCGCGCACCCCGCTGCGGGTCAGCTTCTTCGGTGGCGGCACGGATTACCCCGAGTATTTCGAGCGAGCGCGCGGCGCCGTGCTGGGCATGGCGATCGACAAATACATCTACATCTCGGTCCTGCGGCTGTCTTCCGTGATCGACTACCACTTTCGCGTCAGCTACTCGCGCATCGAGACGGTGTTGCAGGCGAGCGAGCTGCAGCATCCCGTCGTGCGGCACGTGCTGCAGCATTTCGCGGTGACCGAGCCGCTGGACCTGTCGATCATGGCGGACCTGCCGGCGCGCAGCGGCCTGGGCAGTTCGTCATCCTTCACGGTGGGACTGATCAACCTGGTCCATTGTGTGCTGAAGCGGCCGATCACCAAGCTGGACCTGGCGCGCACGGCGGTGTTTGTCGAGCGGGACTTGCTGGCCGAGAATGTCGGCGTCCAGGACCAGTATCATGCCGCCTTCGGCGGACTGAACCGGTTCGAGTTCACCAGAGGACGAACGCGGATCGAGCCGGTGCAGATGACGGCGCCGTGCCAGACCGCGCTGACCGGCTCGCTGTTCCTGGTCTACACCGGCGTGACGCGGTTCGCCTCGCAGACGCTCGAGGAGCAGATGCAGCGCACCGTGAGCCACGCGGCGGACGGTGCGTTGTCGCATCTGCTGGCGCTGGTGGACCAGGCGGTGACGGTGCTGGAGGGCGATGATCCGGAACGTCTGCTGAGACTGTTCGGTGCGATGCTGCACGAGGGCTGGGAGACCAAGAAGGCGCTGTCCTCCAAGGTCAGCAACCCGCAGATCGATGCATTGTATGAGGCTGCGCGCGCGGCGGGGGCGAGCGGCGGCAAGCTGTGCGGCGCGGGCAGCGGCGGCTTCCTGCTGATGCTGGTGCCGCCGGAGCGGCAGGCTGGATTTCTGCGGCGGATGAATGGCACGGCGGTGATCCCGGTCGGGATGGATACCGTGGGCTCGACGATACTGACGGGGTGATGACAGGTGCCGGCTCCATTCACTGCAGAACCGCAGATGCGTCAGCTTGATGCGCTGACCTCTCTGCGATTTTTCGCAGCGTCAGCGGTGTTGCTGTATCATGTGCCCTTTACCCTCACGCAGTCTGTGGGATGGACGATCCTGCCGGACGGTTCGCTCGGAGTGAGTTTCTTCTTCGTGCTTTCGGGCTTTATCCTGCGTCATGTCTATCGCGGTGACCGGCTGGACGCCAAGCGCTTCTATCGCAAGCGGTTCGCACGAATTTACCCGCTGCACATCATCACCTTCATCGTCTGGATTGCGCTGTTCTTTCGGGGGTGGGGCAATCCTCTGACGGAAAAGATGAACAGCGGCATCGCAAACATCCTGCTGCTGCAGGCCTTCTTCAGCGGTCCCTTGTTCACGCTGGGTTATAACGCAGTTTCCTGGAGCATATCGGTCGAGGCTTTCTTCTACGCGATCTATCCTTTGCTGGTGAAGCGCGCGGCCTATGCCGTGGTATTGCTTGTCTACCTGGCTTCGTTCGTGTTCATGCCGGACGTGGCCCGTGCCGAAATCGATCGAGCTTTCCCGAACTTCTTCTACTTCAACCCAATTGCGCGTCTGCTGGAGTTCTCCTTTGGGATGGTGCTGCATGACGTATTCACCCGGGTGCGGCTATCCAGTCTCCCTGCAACGGCGTTACAGGCGATCGGTCTTGGCGCCCTGTGTGCGCTGGTTCCGGTGACACGCACGCTGCCCGACGCAATGCGCAACGTTGTTCTGCTGCTTCCGTTCGGTGCGGTAATACTGGGCATGGCCATTGACGGGTGGTTCGAGAGAATACTGGCCAATCGGGTCCTGGTCATCCTGGGTGAGTCATCCTTTGCTCTCTACATGCTCCACCATATGTTTTTCCGCTCTGTCGACCCGTTGCTGATCGTCATGTCGAAGCCGGTCGCACTCGGCGTTGCGGCAGGTGCCGCCATCGTGCTTTCCGTGATCGTGCATTTTTCGATCGAGCGGCCGTTGCGTGCCTTGATCTCAGACGGGTGGTCAGCCATCCAGCCGCAGTTTCGACGGGCTGCTGCGGAGTCGGCCAGCATGCGGTAATTGGGGCAGAACCAATTCCCGAAGATTGAACCACATTGCCCCGCCGGTGAGCCGGCCGACGTTCGAGTTGGCGTCTCGCGCATCTCGCGCGGTTGCTGGCTGGATTGGCTCACTGTACATTGGATTTTTATCACCTTCTCGAGTGAGGGAGATTATGCTGCCCAAAGCACTTCGGATGTTGCTGGCCAAACGCCATCAGGGCAACGCACTCGAGACGAAGCCCGGCACGGTAATCCCTGATCTTGTCACCCCCGGGGCGAAGTCGGAGGCGGAGAGGCGTCTGCTCATTCGATCGCTGCTCATGGCGCTGCCGCCGCCGACGTTCCTCCACGTTGTCATGAACGATGCGGACCTCTGGTTGCCCCGCGATACGCTGCTGACAATGGAGCACTGTATCCACGCGCGTCCGGATAACACTCTGGCGGTCTATGTCGAGACGGCTCATCTCAGGTGGATGATGAGTACTCTCGAGCAAGGGGGAACCCTGCTGGATGTTGGCGCAGCCACCGGCGCGGTGACCCTGCCTTTTGCCCGACTGATGGGGGATCGGATTTCCATAGTCGCGTACGAGCCGGCGGAAGCTGCGAGAAGCCTGCTGGTTCGCACGCTTGAACGGAACGGGATCGATTACGTCCGGCTCAGGCCGGTGGCCGTTTCGGACCATTTGGGCGAGGCGGAATTTTGGGAGTACCTGCCCGACGAATCCGGAGAAGTCCCCTATCTGCCGGAAGCTTCATCCTTGGTGGCGGCCGAAATGACCAGCCGGGACCACCACGTAATTCGGGTTCCGGTCGTTACACTGGATAGCGAGACGCAGGCTGAATCGATCGTATTTCCGGTATGCATCAAGATCGATGTCGAGGGGTTCGAACTGCATGTCCTGCGAGGCGCTGAAAACCTGTTGCGCTCAGGGCAGGTCTTCCTGTCGATTGACATCCACCGAGACCCTCTCGGCGACTCGAACTCGACGACCGAGCCGGGGGCCAGAAACTTCCTGTCCTCGTTTGGATATACGTTTGAGCGTATGGGCCACGTCCTGCTCTGCACACCGCCTTCGGCTTAACTGTCCGGACCGTCATTCTTCAGGAGGTTTGCGAATTTAGGCGGCGTGAAGTTCTGAACGCCGCTCATGGGCAGAGCTGCGATCGACCTCGACATCCTGACGGCGGCGGCCCGAGTGCAAAGTACTAAGGGCTAAGCTGGTCGATCACCGAGCGCGAAAACGACACGACCGTTGCGCGGCACGCACTGCACAGGTTGTCGCCACCGGCGTGCAGCGTTGCATCGAGATGCAGGCCAATGCGGCAGACTGGCGCCCCCCGAGTGCTTGATCGGAGGTGGGGTGACCTCTCTCGCAACGTCTGGGCAGTTGCCGCAAATTCGGCTAAGAGTGTGCCTGATCAGGCGCAGGGTGGAAATAATGACGATTCTAGAGACAATCAAATCATTTTCACAAAAGGCAAATGCCCGGCGCGGGCGAGGCGTTTATAAGAGCTGCAATTGGATCGAAGAGTCTGTTTTTATTGATGGCAGCAATGTAAAAATGTGCTGTATTCGTAATATGGGGAATGATATTGTTCCTACATTCTTTAAAATTGACGATCCGATCGCAGCTGCAAAAAAGCTCATCGAAAATAAACGGACCCTTCGGATCGCGAACCAGACCAATATATCTCCTTGTAAAGGCTGTTTTCTCTTAAAGGAGCAGGCCTGGATGGCAAAAAGACCACATACATGGGATTGCTATTAGTGGATTTTTACACTGCAATCTTGCCTGTACTTATTGCGTCACGTACCAACACGACCCATCGGACCGCGGCGTTCCGACGTTAGAAACGCTGAAAGCCTGGTACGGCATTGGGATAATCCGGAGCGGCAGCTATATTGATATGGGTGGTGGCGAATCCACCCTCCACCGTGAGTTCGACGATATAGCAGCCTTCGCATTTGAGCATGGCATTACAATGCATGTCTACACCAACGCCGTCGGTGTCTCAAAAAGCCTCCTCATAGGATTGAGAGGCGGCCTCGCGAATGCAATAATCAGTGTCGACGCTGGAACCGCAGAAACCTACCGCCGTATCAAAAAGAAGGACGTTCTCCATCGCGTTTGGGACTCAATCACAGAATATGTCTCAGCCGCACCAGAGGCGGTCTTTGTAAAATATATCATGATGGACAGCAACAGATCGAAACTGGAGATAGACGCATTTCTCGCTCAAGCACGGAAATCTGGCGTGGTAAGGCTGATGCCATCCGTGAATGTATTCCAAAATCATCAGTCTGCCGGAAACTTGTCGGACCCTATGAAGCGACTCGCTCGCCTATATGCTGAAGCATGGAAGATCAATCGGTAAGCCAACGCTTGCAGAGACTATTTCTCCACAAGCACAAGCTGAAATCGAGACCCTCAGCCACTTGGACGACGACATGCTTATGGGCGATTCAACACGGTCAAATTGGAGGGGACAACTTGAGCTTGCCTTTTCAAATTCCGCAGTATTTCGCGACCGCGCGCGCTCAATTATCGCCGAGCGCGATTCATTCGTGATCCAATATCCGGCCCCTATCGTCGAGACATCACCCTACCAGTTCCTTCAATCTGCCATCGATGATGCCCGCGCCGCGGGCGCAATCTTGAATGACGTCAAAGACGGGAACGGCAAATCGATAGGGCTCGAGATATCGTTTTAGTTGCGGTGACGATCCGAGCTCCACAATAGTCACGATATTGGGGGCAGCGATAAGCTAAGCCGGCATTAATGCAATCGCATGCTTGCATGCGGCCGCGACACCCATGAATGGTCCATCGCGAGGAAAAGTCGGTGGAAGCGGTCTACTGCAATACCGGCTCAGCCACATTGTCGAATGCAGGAAGACGGACAATCACGGCGGATCGGAACTCAAGGGTTGAGTCCCCGCCACGGAGAAATTGGACATAAGGCGTCACCAGAGACTCCCGCTCAAGCTGAAACACCCAATCGCTGTATGAGTTGGCCAGGAACTTCGTATAGCTGTGATAGCGAAAAACCGGCGCCCCATTCACCTCGACACCGGCAAATGCTTCGTTATCGGTCCCTTCTGCCGTCATGCCTGAACGAAGGATATATCGTCCGGCCGGCAGCCGAATCGCTGGCGCGAACCGGATCACACCATCGGCGCCGGTCACGAACTGATCCGGGGCAAGCGACATGATGGCCTCAGGCTGGGCCGTACTGAAATACGGACTGTCCGAGATCGCCTCCTGCGGTGCGAACAACAGGTTCGCCACACCGACCCCGGGTGAAAAATCGGCCGCACCGGTAATCCGCCGGTAGCTCGCAAGGTCCATCGCGGCGTAGCCGGCCTGCGTCAGCAACTCCAGGCAGCGAGTGTCTTCCGGTGCCTGCTCCAGAACCATCACCGGCCGCACCTCGCGCAGCAGCCATTCCATGCCGTGCAGCGCATCGAATTCCGCGCCCTCGATGTCCATCTTGATGAAACTCGGCCGGAAATCGCCGGCACGTGCCAAATCGTCAAGGGCAAGTGTGCGCACAGGCATTCCCTGGGTGCCGGCTTCAATGCGATCGTTGAGATGCGTGCCCGCCGCCATCATCACCGTTTCGCCGGTCTTGTTCCAGATGGCGCGGTGAAACAGCGTCACGTTGTTGCAGCCCGCCTTGACCAGGTTGTGCTGGGTCTTGGCGATGATCCGCGGGCTTGCCTCGAAGGCCAGGACGATGCCGCGCGGACCAACCAGCCGCGACATCATCATGGCGAGGCCACCGGCGTTGGTGCCGACATCGAACACGACGCCGCCAGGCCGACAGTAATCGCGGATCGCGAGCGCGACGGTTGGCTCCCAGAAGCTCTGTTCCCACCAAGGCTGTAATGGAAATCCGTCCGGCGCGTCCTGGGGTCCCGATCCTGTCGTGATCCGGTCGTGCGCCGACTGTGCCAGGCTCCTGGCAAGGCGCGCCGTCTCCAGCGCGGAGGACGGATCGTACCTGCGCAATAGGCTGCGAACCGCGGACGGGATGGGAAGCTTCATCAGGGTTATGCTCTGCAAAGGGTCGAGGATGCCAGTTGGCCGGCACGCGCGCGAGTCGCGTCCAGGAGGGGGTCGACCATCAGTGGTTTTGGATCAGCTCACACCGTGGTCCACGACCACCAGTGCTGCTCGTACCGGTTGTCGTTGAATGCTTCGTAGTCCGGTGCATCGCCAAGGCCGAACTCGGCACGATGGCGTACTGCCATCTGCCGCAGGCGGCGCATCGCGCCAAGCATCCAGGCAGCGCCACGCAACCGGCCCGGATCGCGTTGTACCGGAAGCTGCCAAATCTCCAGCGAGTGCATGAACTGCATCGTCTCGTCCATCGCGCGCAACGAGTCCGCGCCGAGTGCGCCGGCATCCTGCCGACCCGCCAGATGGGTGGCCACGCTGTGGGCAAGGTCGAAGTCCGAGCTGATGTGGCCGCAGAACGCCTTGCGATACCGCAGGCTGGTCTTGAACAATTCAATTGCGTCCGTCGCCGGACGATGGCCAAACGCGTAGTCCATGCCGGCCGGCGTGCGCCACAGGTACCACGCGCGCAGATCTTCTAGCTCCGCCCGCGGCGACGCCGTGGTGCGTTCCTCCGGATAGTTGTTGAACACGCCGAGCAGTTGCGGGACGTGCACGGAGCGGATGAACGGCAGCAGCCGGTTCTTGAACTCGGTGTCGCCGGCGGCACGGTAGCTATCGTCATACCAGCCGTAGCGGTCGTGCAGCGTTCGCCGATACAGCCCGCCGACCCAGGACAGGTACGTGGTATCGAGATACACCAGATCCTGCCGGTAGCCGGTCCGGTCATACGGCATCACGTCGGAGTCGAATACGCCGTCGCGATCGACGTTGGTCACCACGCTGTCGGCCATCGCCCAGTCCACGTCCGGCTGGCTGTCCAGTTCATTGGCCAGGATCGACAGCGCGTCGGGATGCAGGCCTTCGTCGGCGCCGAGAAATGCCAGATACGGCGCCCGGGACAAATGGATGCCGCGATTCCAGGCCGCCTGGATCGTCTCGCGTTCAGCCGACCGCACGTAGAGCACCGGCAGCGAGCGCGTCGACAGGAACGCCTCGAGCGCCGCGTATTCGTCGGACGGCGAGTTGCTGTCCACCAGCACGACCTCGAGTTCGCCGCGCCGCGCAAGGCTCTGGTTCGCCAGCATGGTCAGCAGGGTCGGCAGCTTGGTCGCCGCGTTGTAGAGCGACGCGATCACGCTCACCCTTGGCTGTATTGCGCCACGGAAGTCCTCCCGCCTTGCCAGAGGCAGTTCGGGCTTCGTGCGGTTGCGGTCCAGTGCGTCGTGCATCAGGCCGAGGCAGCGCGACCGTGCATCCGGATCGCTGCCGAACATGGCTTCGGCCGCCTCGGCTTCGGGGTCATAGCCGAGGTCGCGCAGACACGATGCCACATAGGGTAGGTCGCCGCGCGCATCGCGGCCCAGCCACCGCATTGTGCGCAGCAGGTAGGTCGCCGCTATCAGGTCGTTGCCCCGGCGTCGCTCCAATTGTGCCATCTCGCGAAACAATGTCACGCGGTCGATCAGCCGGTCCGACACGATCGAAGACAGCCAGCGCAGCTTGCCGTCGACGTCCTTGGCAGAGCGTGGTCGCTCCGCGAGGATGCGCCGATGGATGTCGGGCGCGTGCCGTGCTGCCATGACCTGCGAGAAGGCACGCGGCGACAGGTGCGTGCCGGCGCGAATCTGCACCTTGAGCGCGCTCACCGATTTCGGATGGCGCGGCCCGTACCGCAACACGGTCAGTCCGGTGCGCAGCGAGTTGCGCACATGCCATGCCGACTCGCGTACGCCGACCGGCAGGCGCTTCCAGCTTCGCCGCACCGGCGGCAGGGCCGCGCGCTGCGCTGTTCGGATGGTCGAACCGACCAACCTTCGCGGTTCGCGCATGATTGAACGGACCAACCCTTCCTGCACGGCTTCGATCGTGCCGGTCAGCGCCGACGCCAGTTCGACCGCAGTCTGTCGTGCCTGGAGGTCGGTATCGTTGGCAGGTCGATAAATATCGTGGAACGCCGTTTCGTCCGGCCGGAGACTGCGGCGCGCCAGGCTCTCCAGCAAGGCCTCCCGGTGCCGGTCGTAGTCGCGCAGAACGGTTTCCACATTCGCCGCGGACTGCCGGCTGCAATCGATGTCGATGCACAGCCAGGGCAGTTCGGGGAACTGGTCGGTCAGCCAATCCGCGATGCCCGCGCGGGTCGAAACGATGGTCGGGCAGCCCGCCATGACCGCTTCGAGCGCGATGAGGTTGAATGTGTCATAGCGCGATGGCAGCAACAACAGGTTGCGGCTGCCGAACATCGCCATGATCTCCGAGCGCGGGATCCGCGCCAGGATTTCCGGTTGCAGGTGCCGCACGCGCGCCATGGCATCGATGAACGATTGGGAACCCACCCCGATGCGGTTCGGGCCATCAGGGCCGACGAGTACGATCCGCTGGTACGCTGCGGGATCGAGACACCAGGCGATGTCCAGGAAGAGATCCGGCCCTTTCCACTTTTCGCGGCGGCCGAAAAACGTCAGGTCTGGAGCGCTGCCCGGCGGCGCGGCAAGCGGCTCGGTCCGGTCAACCATGCAGAGCGGATCGAGCATATTGATCGGATGCGCGGCGATGCGGTTCCACCGTCCGGCGTAACGCTGGCTGATCGCGTAACGCACGTCGGCGACACGGAACTGCAACCGTTCGCGCACCCGCAATTCGGCAAGGATGCGCCGCTCGCCGTCATCGGACGGCCAGCCGAGCCGGAACGCGTCGGACAGGGTGCCGTGCAGGGCGAGTGCGAGCACGCCTATCTGGATGCCCTCTTCGGCGAATGCCGACCGCACGAACGCCCCGATCGGCCGGAAATCCGGAACGTCCACGACGTCGAATGCGGCGGGGCCGCCATAGTGCCGGACCGATGCCGCTAGGTTCCGACACAGCACGTAATCGCCAACCATGCTTTGCAGGCCCCGCGCGACGCGATGGCCACGCCCGCACCAGGCTTCCAGGAACGGTAACGCGATCGCATTGGACGGTCGCGGCCAATCCGCCGGTTCGTTGCGAAGGAAGTAATAAAACGTGTCGTCGGAGCGCTGGCGGATGATCTGTTGATAGACGGTCTGGCCGCCGCCGGTCGCGCCGAAAACGTCGAACTCGAGAATGAGGATGTTGCGGCCGGCCCGCTGGTGAAACGGTGCCGCAGTGGCTGCGGGTGAATGAAGGTCGAACTGATTCATAACCTGTCTGACTTGGGTCGCGGTGGAGGGATGATCTGGGCACGCTTACGGTAGTTGGCAGGCACACACAGATAGCCGAAACGGGTCTGTACAGATAGCCGAAGCCGGGTTTGGTTGCCGCGGCGAATCCGGTGTCGTTGTCCGGCTGTCCGCTTCACTTTTCCGTCAAAGCGTCACGGCCGGTTTCCTGGTGCTTCCCCCACCACCGGATTATTCTGCATCAGTATTGCAGGAATTGACGCAGTAATCGAGATCGACCAGATTCTCGGCCTCCACTATTCATAGCACAATGTCCGCTGGTATCCCTGATTCCCGCTTGTTGCCGGCTGCCGTGCCGGCGGATGTCCTTATCGTCGATCCGAACCTGAAAGATACGCTGGGGCACTATCTCGAGTACGATGCTGCCGTCGTCGACGGGCTGCGCGCGGCAGGTGCGCGGCCGATTCTGCTGGCCCACAGGACGGTGGCGTCCGAGATCACCGACACGATCGGCGCACGGCCCACATTCCGCGATGATATCTGGGCGGGCGCCGATCGGCCCGGGCGCTGGTCCGCCGCGCAGGCCAATCTCCGCTTCCTGTCCGACCTGCTGCGTGCGATGCGCAGCCAGAAACCTGGTCCGAACGTTGTCTGCTTCGTCCATACGTTCATCAACCGGCAATTCCTCGCATTGGCAATTCTGCCATTGTTGCTGTTCCGTCACCGGTCCTACCGCTTCATCTACCTGTTCCGCTATCAGGCGGCGTTTTATTTCGGACGCTTTCCGGGCCTTGGCTTTCGCCTGCTGGAATGGTTGGCACGCCGCCGCACCATTCGTCTGGCCAGCGACAGCGACAGGCTGGCGGCCGACCTGCAGCGGCTGACCCGGCTGCCGGTCGAGGTACTGCCCATCCCGCATGTTCCGCCGGCCGCCCGATCAGACGCCGCACCGATGCAGGAGCATCGCTGTCATTTCGTCAGTCTCGGCAATGCCCGTGACGAAAAGGGCATCCTGGAGATCTTTGCCGCGATTCGCTGGCTGCGCGACACCGGGCAGTTGCATGGCTGCCGGTTCACCCTGCAATGCAATGATGCGGTTCCGGAGATCGCCGCGGCCATCGCCGCGTTCCGCGATGAGAATTTGCCGCAATGCCGCCTGCTGTTCAGCAAGCTTGCCACGACCGCGTATTACGATCTGCTGTGGGATGCGGATATCGTGCTGCTGCCGTACTGGCGGAGCATCTATGCCAGCCGCACCTCCGGCGTGTTCATGGAGGCCTTGTCGGCCGGCAAGCCGGTGATCGCCACCGAGGATACCTGGATGGCGGACCAACTGGTGCAGCACGGTGCCGGCCTGCTCTGCGCCGACCGCGATCCGATTGCACTCGGCAAGGCGATCGCGGCGGCGCGCGACACGTGCGCGGAGCTTGCCGCCGGCGGCATGGCGCGGCGTGATGCATGGACGCGCGTGCACAACCCCGATGCATTGGCGCGCCGGCTCCTGTCCGGTGATGCCCCGGCGCCGGCACGGCGCGTGGCCATGCTGTACCCGTGGTCCGACCTCGAGGACCCGCGCGGCGGCGCAGGGCAACGATGCAGTCTGCTGCTCAAATTCCTGCAATGCCGGCCGGTGGCATTGCGCGTCATGACGGGCGGGAACGCACCTCCGCATTGCCGTGACACCATCGGCTTCAGCAGTCTTGGCCGCTCCAGCTTGCCGTTCCGGATGCTGCGATTGCTGTTGAACGCCTTGATGCGGCTGCGCTACGGCGCGGACGCGAGCCGGTCGGACTGGCTGGTGTGGGAGTTCCTGCGCATCCGGCTTGATCCTGTGCTGCGTCGGCGGCTGCGGCACGCCGTCGCCGATGCGGATGTCATTCTGTTGGAATACCCGTTCTGGGCCTCCGCCGTCGTGCCGGAAGCGCGGCGCCTGCGGCGCGAGGTCGTCATGACGTGCCACGACATCCTGTCGGACCAGCCAGCGAGTTCGCCCGCATTGCGTCGCCTGTTGTGGCGCTGGGAGCGCAAGGCACTGATGTCGGCGGATGCGGTGGTTGCGGTTTCGCAGGACGACGCGGCGCGTCTGGCGCAACACGACATCCAGGCTCAGCTTGCGCCAAACCCCACCGATACGCAGTTGTTCGCCTCCCCCATATCCGCTTTGGGGCCGCAGGCGCCTCCCTATGGCAAGACGGTGCTATTCGTCGGCAGCCTGCATCCGCCCAACGTCCGCGCGGTCGAGCACCTGCGACACATTGCCACGCAGCTTGCGGCCGATCCGCAGGCGGCCGACATCGGTATCGTCGTGGTCGGCACCTGTGCACCGCCGGAAACCGGCAGCCACTTCGTGGCACTCGGCCCGATCGAGCAACCGCGGCTGGTCGAACTGTACAGAACAGCATCGGCTGCTGCGATCCCATTGCCGGACGGCACCGGATCCTCGCTGAAGACGATTGAAGCGATGGCCGCCGGCCTGCCGGTGATCGGCACGCCTGCGGCGTTCCGCGGCTTATCCGTGATCGATGGCAGCACCGGCCTGATAGAAACCGAACCGGATCGGTTCGCCGCCCGGCTGGTCGCGTTGCTGCATGATGAGGCGCGGTGCGCGCAGATCGGTTCGGCCGCACGCCAGTTCGCGGCACGGTTCGATTACCGCCACTGTTTCGCGCCGTACCTGTCAATCCTTGGCATTGCCGACACTGCGGATTTGATCAGACGCCAACCATGACGTCCGACGCCTTGATGACGGCGAACGCCTTCAGCCCAAGCGCTTCTGGTGCCGGGGCAGGTGCGGCGCATAACCGCCGATGCAACACGGCGTTCCGTCCTGGTCGAGATTGTCTTGCCGGGTGGCGCGCTGATCGCCCGTGTCACATCCGATGCGATCGCGCGCCTGGCGTTGTCGCCGGGCAAGCCCGTCCCGGCACTGATCATGTCCACCTCGATCGGTGTGCTGGGATCGTAGCAGGCCGTAAACCACGACAGGCTCGCGATTAATTGCAGACATGCCGCCTGTTTCCTCCCAAATTCGGCCGGATGCGCTAGCGCTCATGGAGCGGCTCGCTCTAATGGGGTGACCATCAGCGAGGAGAACACCGCGATGGATACCATCTCCACCGACCTGGCCTCGATCAGCGCCTATGGTCCGGCGCGCGCGACAATCGCGGGCGCACCGCTTTCGGCTGAGGAACTGCGTGCCACCGTGACCTACTGGCGTGCCACGCTCTACATGTCCGCCGCAATGATCTACCTGCGCGACAATCCTCTGCTGCGCGAGAAACTGACCCCCGATCACGTGAAGCGCCGGCTGCTCGGGCATTGGGGAACTGATCCCGGACTCAGCCTTCTCTACGTGCATCTCAACCGGCTGATCCGCAAATACGATCTGGACATGGTCTACCTGGCCGGCCCCGGCCACGGTGCGCCCGGCGTGCTGTCGAACGTCTACCTGGAAGGCAGCTACAACCAGGTCTATCCGGAGATCACCGACGACATCGAAGGCCTGCGCCGGTTCTTCGGCCGCTTCTCCTTCCCCGGCGGCATCGGCAGCCACTGCACGCCGGAGACACCGGGCTCGATCCACGAGGGCGGCGAACTGGGCTATTCCCTGTCGCACGCCTATGGCGCCGCGTTCGACAATCCGGACCTGATTGTCGCCGTTGTGGTGGGCGACGGTGAGGCGGAAACCGGACCGCTGGCGACGTCATGGCATGGCAACAAGTTTCTCGATCCGGTGCGCGACGGCGCGGTCCTGCCGGTGCTGCACCTCAATGGTTACAAGATCAACAATCCAACCGTCCTGGCGCGCATTCCGCATGATGAGCTGGAGGCGCTGCTGCGCGGCTACGGCTACGCGCCGTGCTTCGTCGAAGGCTCCGACATCGACAGCATGCACCAGGCAGTGGCGGCGACGCTGGAACACTGCGTGACCGAGATCCGCCGCATCCAGGCCGAGGCACGCGCAACCGGTCGCGCCGAGCGGCCGCGCTGGCCGATGATGGTGCTGCGCAGCCCGAAAGGCTGGACATGCCCGAAGGAGGTCGATGGCCACCGCGTCGAGGGCTTCTGGCGCGCGCATCAAGTCCCGATCGCCGATATCCGCCAGGATCCCAAGCACCTCGCGCTGCTCGAAGGCTGGCTGCGCAGCTACCAGCCGGAAGACTTCTTTGACGAGGCGGGCAGGGTGCGGCCGTCGCTTCGCGCGCTGGCGCCGACCGGCGGCCGGCGGATGGGCAGCAATGCGCACGCCAATGGCGGCGTGCTGCGGCGACCTCTGCTCATGCCGGCGTTCCGTGACTATGCGGTGAAGGTCGCCAGGCACGGCCGCGAGGAAATCAGCGCCACCGGCGTACTCGGCACATTCCTGCGCGACATCGTACGGAGCAATCCCACGACCTTCCGCGCCTTCAGTCCCGACGAGAACAGCTCCAACCGCCTCGACGCGCTCTATGAAGCAACCGGCAAGGCGTGGCTCGGTGCGTATTTCCCGGAGGATGCCGACGGCACGCATCTGGCGCCCGACGGCCGGCTGATGGAAATGCTGAGCGAGCACACCTTGGAGGGCTGGCTGGAAGGCTACCTGCTGACCGGCCGGCACGGCTTCTTCTCGACCTACGAGGCGTTCGTCCACATCATCGATTCAATGGTGAACCAGCACGCCAAGTGGCTGGAGAAGTGCAACGAACTGGCATGGCGCGCCGATGTCAGCTCGCTCAACCTGCTCATCACGTCCACCGTGTGGCGGCAGGACCACAACGGCTTCACCCACCAGGACCCCGGCTTTCTCGACGTCGTGGCGAACAAGAGCCCCGACGTGACGCGGATCTACCTGCCGCCCGATGCAAACTGCCTGCTGTCGGTCGCCGACCACTGCCTGCGCAGCGTCAATTACGTGAACGTCATCGTCGCCGACAAGCAGCCGCATCTGCAGTTCCTCACGATGGAGGAGGCGATCAACCACTGCACCAAGGGCGCCGGCATCTGGCGCTGGGCGAGCAGCGATGCCGATGCCGAGCCCGATCTGGTGATGGCGAGTTGCGGCGACGTGGTGACGATGGAGGCACTGGCTGCGACCAGCCTGCTGCGCCAGCATTTCCCCGATCTGAAGATCCGCTTCGTCAATGTCGTGGATCTGTTCCGATTGGTCCCGGCGACCGAACATCCGCACGGCATGACCGATTTCGAATTCGACGCGCTGTTCACCACCGACAAGCCGGTGATCTTCAACTTCCATGCATACCCGTGGTTGATCCATCGGCTGACCTACCGACGCTCCAATCACGACAACCTCCATGTGCGCGGCTACAAGGAAAAGGGCAGCATCGACACGCCGCTGGAACTGGCGATCCTGAACCAGATCGACCGGTTCACCCTGGCGATCGATGCGATCGACCGCGTCCCCAGGCTGCACGACCGCGGCGCGCATGCCCGCGACCAGTTGCGTGACCAGCAGATAGCGTGCCGTGCCTACGCCGAACAGTACGGCGAGGACATGCCCGAGGTTGTCGCCTGGAAGTGGGAGGCGAGTTGAAGGTTTGCTGTGCGCGCGTGTCGTGCGTGGTGTAGGGCGGGAAAGCGCATTCCCCCATACACGCTACACGTCCGTCATCAACCCAGATCGGCGAGCAGCGCCGGTGCGGCGGAACGCAGCAGCGTCTTGCGTGCCTCCCACTGCGTCGCCGTATCGAGGCTGGTGAGGAACTGCACGTCGCCGCCGGCCAGCGATGCCACCGGCAGGCCGTCGCGGAACAGCAGCCGGTTGCCGGTCAGTGCGGCGAGTTTTCCCCCCGGCGTCAGGATGCCGGCAAGGTTGAGCGGATCGGCGCCGGACAGCGACACATATTCGCCGGATGCCGCGCGGCGGCGCACTTCGCGCAGCGCACCGACAGCGTCGGCCAGCGCGTACTGCTCGCCGGAAAAGCCGGCGACGAAACGCCCGCCGCGAATTTCGCCGCGCGCCTCCAGGCGGCGATACACGCGCAGCAGGTCGCGCCATGGCGGCAGCCAGTCGGCCTCGCGCGCCAACAGGCGCCAGAACACCACGCCGTAGCGCCGCAGCAGCGTGCGCGCGATGTGCTCGATCGCCGCCGCCTTGGCGTGCGGTTCGACGGCGTCCGGCATCGGACGACGCACCAGGGCCCAGCGGCCGGCATCCTCCATGCCGAAACTCATGATGCGCCGCCGCCGCGTGCCGCCGGTGAACGACTTGCGTCGATCTGACGGCACCAGCAACGCGCGCAGGCCGCCGAAGCTGTCCGAGGTCACCAGGCCAAGTGCCACCAGTTCGCTCAGCGCTGCTTCCACCTGCAGGCGCATCATGCCGCTGGCCGTCGCCAGCTCATCGAAGAACGACGCGCCCTGCGCGCGCAGGCAATCGAGCACCGCCTGCGCCTGGCCACTCGGCTGGACGCCATCCTCCGGCGCGGTCAGCGAGCGCCAGAATTGCGCGTGGCGACGTGCGAGCAGGGTGATCGGCGTGGTGCGCACCGGCGTTGCGACACGGTCACGGCCATTGCCATGAGTGGGCGCCAGGCGCGCCCAGGCAACGCGTCCTGCCAGGCATTGGTCGTCCAGCCATGTCGGTTCGTAGCCGGCAATGCGCGCCGGCAGGATTTCCGTCTCCCACGCAGCAGCCGGCGCTTCAAAACCTTCGAGGAATGCCACCGCGGCCTGCACTGCGTCCGGCCCCTCGAGGCGCGCGTCGTCCGTCACGCGCTGCCAGTCGAACAGGAAGCGCAGGAAGTCGCGCGCGGCGACCGGCTCGATCTCGGCGCGCAGGCGTCGCACGGTGTAGTGGTGGATCCGCGCCAGCAGGCGGCGGTCGCACCATTCGTCGGCGTTGCTGCCGGGCGTGAAGCGGCCGCGCAGGACAGTGCCTTCGACCTCGAGCGCGATCAGCGCGCCACCGATGTCATCCGGCTCCAGTCCGAGCGGCGCAGCCAGCGCGACCGGTGTGACCGGGCCCAAACCTTCCAGTCGGCCGCGCAGAATTTCCGTCAGCGCCTCGTCCGCCGACCAGTCGCGTGGTGCCTGATCCGTCGGTGGAACGATGTCCGGCGAGAGCGACGCCGCGGGCCACAATGCCTGGAACTGCCGCAGCCGTTCCGCGGCGATCCACAACGTCGCCTGCGGAGTCTGCAGACTGGCCACGCGATGATCGCGCGCCAACTCTGCCAGCCATTCGCTCCACTCCGGCACGGCGTGCGCTTCTTCCGCGCCCAGGCAGCCGAGCCACAACAGCGCGTCGTGCAGTTCCTCGGCATTGACCGGGTCGGGCCACGCCTCGGTGCGCACCCGTGTGATTGCCTCCACATCGAGCCGGCCCAACTCGCCAGCACTTTCCGGCGCCAGCCAGCGCCGCGCCATCACCGCCTGCGTGCGGCGTTCCTCCAGCGGTGCGTCGTCCAGATACGCATAAGGCCGCGCCGACAGCACTTCCAACGCGAGCGGCGATGGCTGCGTCAGGTCGCGGGTCGCCACTCGGATGTCGCCGGCTTCGAGCTGCGTCAGGAGTCGCTCCAGCCCCTCGATGTCCATCGCCTCGTGCAGGCAATCGGCAATCGTCTGGTTGGTCAGGGGGTGGTCGGGAATTTCGCGATCGCCCGGGACGTTCTCCGCGCAGGCAAGCTGGTCGGGAAACACCGACGCGACCAGGTCCTCGGCTTCCATGCGGGCCAGTTGCGGCGCCACCTTCCGGCCGCCGCGGAATCGCGGCAACGCCAGCGCCACGGCCGCCACCCAGCGCCAGCGCGCGGCAAACATCGGCGCGTCGAGCAGTGCCTGGACCAGCACCGACCGGACATTGTTGGCACGCAGATAGTGCGCCACCTCGGCCAGTTCGAAACTATGCGTCGTGGTCAGCGACAGCACGATGTTATCCTCGGTCGCCGCGGCCTGCAGTTCGAAGTTGAACTTGCGGCAGAAGCGCTTGCGCAGCGCGAGGCCCCAGGCGCGATTGATCCGGCTGCCGAACGGCGAATGGATGACCAGCTGCATGCCGCCGGCTTCGTCGAAGAAGCGTTCGAACACCAGCGTGTCCTGTGTCGGCAGGCATTCCAGCGCAGCGAACGATGCTGCCAGGTACTCGATCAACTGCTCTGCGGCTGGTTCGCTGACGCCGGGTTCGCGGGCCAGCCAGCTTTGCGCACCCGCTCCCGTCGCGTCCTGGCGCAGCCGCGCGGCAATCGCCGCACGCAGGCGAGACACCGACGCCGACAGTTCATCGCTGCGGCCCGGCGCTTCGCCGAGCCAAAACGGAATTGTCGGCGGCTGGCCGTGCGCGTCCTCGACGCGGACGATGCCGCGCTCGACGCGCATGATGCGGTAGGCACTGTTGCCGAGTTGGAACACGTCGCCGGCGAGGCTCTCGACGGCGAAGTCTTCGTTGACGCTACCGATCGCGTGGTTCTCGGGTTCCAGCACCACCTGGTAGTCGGCGGTGTCCGGAATCGTGCCGCCGGAGGTGAGTGCGGTCAGCCGCGCACCGCGCCGGCCGCGCAGCATGTGATTGATGGCGTCGTGGTGGATCAATGTGCCGCGCCGGCCGCGGCTGGTGGCGAAACCGTCGGCCAGCATGTGCACGACCGCGGTGAAGTGTTCGCGCGACAATGCACGATACGGCCAGGCGCGGCGCAGCCGGTCGTAGAGCGCCGCCTCGGGCCAGTCCTGCGCTGCCACTTCCGCCACGATCTGCTGTGCCAGCACGTCCAGCGGCTGGTGCGGAATGCTCAGCCGGTCGAGTTCGCCGCGCCGCACGCTGTCGAGCAATGCGGTGCATTCCACCAGGTCGTCGCGCGACAGCGGGAACAGCCGGCCCTTCGGCAGGCCGCCGACGGCGTGGCCCGAACGTCCGACGCGTTGCAGGAAGCTGGCGATCGAGCGCGGCGACCCGAGCTGGCACACCAGGTCCACATCGCCGATGTCGATGCCGAGTTCCAACGACGCAGTCGCCACCAGGGCTTTCAGCTCGCCGTGCTTCAACCGCATCTCGGCGGCGAGGCGGTGTTCCTTCGCCATGCTGCCGTGATGCGCGGTCACCGCGGCCTCGCCCAGGCGTTCGGACAACTGGCGCGCCACGCGTTCGGCCATGCGCCGCGTGTTGACGAACACCAGCGTGGTGCGGTGCGCCTCGACCAAGCTTGCCAGTCGGTCATAGACCTGTTGCCAGACTTCGGCCGACATCACCGCTTCCAGCGGGGACTCCGGCACCTCCAGCAGCAGGTCGCGTTGCCGCTGGTGGCCGGTATCGACGATGGCGACATCGGCGGCCGGCGTGCCGTCCGGTGCCGCACCGACCAGCAGATGCGCAATCGCATCGATCGGATTCTGTGTCGCCGACAGGCCGATCCGCACCAGGTCCTTGCCGCACAGCGCGGTCAGCCGTTCCAGCGACAGCGCCAGATGCGCGCCGCGCTTGTTCGCCGCCATGGCGTGGATTTCATCGACGATGACGGTGCGCGTCGGCGCCAGCATCGTCCGGCCGGACGCCGAGCAGAGCAGGATGTAGAGCGATTCTGGCGTGGTGACGAGGATGTGGGGCGGGCGGCGGCGCATGCGTTCCCGCTCGCCCGAGGGCGTGTCACCGGTACGCACCCAGGTGCGGATTTCGACATCGGGCAGGCCGCGCTCGCGCAATGCCTCGCGGATGCCGGCGAGCGGCGCTTCCAGGTTGCGCTGGATGTCGTTCGACAGCGCCTTCAGCGGCGAGACGTAGACCACCTGCGTGACATCGGCGAGTTCGCCCGCCAGCCCCTGGCGGACCAGCCCGTCGATCGCCGCCAGGAAGGCCGCGAGCGTCTTGCCCGATCCGGTCGGCGCGGCGATCAGCGTGTGGCGGCCAGCCTTGATCGCCGGCCAGGCCTGTGCCTGCGCCGGTGTGGGGGATGCGAAGCGGTCGGCGAACCACGCCGTGACCGCGGGATGGAACAGGTCTGCCGGGTGCATGGGATTAAAGAATGCCAGCCGACAGATAAGGGGCAGGCCGCCGTGAAAATCAATCCATGGGAAGATCTGGAACCCGGCTGGGGACTTTGCCCCCTGGGACCCGCCCCAGACTGACGCTTACGAACAAATCGAGGATCGAGGCAACGGTGCCGGGTGGTATGCCGGTGAACGTCGTGCGGATGGTGACCGAGAACAGCCGAGCGCTGAAGTTCATGCCGCAGGGGCTCGAAGTGGAGTAGCGGGAGTCAAAACCTGCACGGCTCGCTTCGGAGAGCAGGCATCACGGCGGCGGATGCGGGAGTAGTCACTGGATGTGAAGCGGTCTGCCGACTGAAGCGCATGGCCCACGATGGAGGGACAATGGGCCCTGCGATGAGCCTGACGGCGAGCCGCTCCACCTTGTGCCGCAACCGGGACGATGCCAAGTGCCCCGGGGACCAGAAGCACGTTCATTCCTCCCAGACCTCTAGAGTGCCACAATATCCTCCCATACCTCTGGAGTGCCATCATGCGGTGTTCCGCGTGCCAGGCTGAGAATCCCGGACGGGCCAGGTTCTGCGAGGAGTGCGGCGCACAGCTCGCCCGGACCTGCCCGCACTGCCGAGCCGAGGTCTCCCGTGGGAAGAATTTTTGCTGGTCGTGCGGCGGCCAACTCGCCGACCCTGCCGTCGAGCGAGTTCCGCCACCGGTTTTCTACACCCCCGAACATCTGGCGGAGCGCATCCTGACGTCGAAAGCCGCGCTTGAGGGCGAGCGGAAGAAGATCACGGTTCTCTTCGCAGACATGAAGGCTTCGATGGAGCTCCTGGCGGACCGCGACCCCGAGGGGGCCCGGAAACTCCTGGACCCGGTCCTCGAGCACATGATGGAGGCGGTTCATCGCTACGAGGGCACGGTCAACCAGCTGGCGGGGGACGGGATTATGGCGCTCTTCGGGGCGCCACTGGCCCACGAGGACCACGCGGTGCGGGCCTGCTACGCAGCCCTGGACATGCAAGCTGCGATCGGCCGCTACGCCGAGAGGGTGCGCCGTACGCACGGCGTCGAAGTGCAGATTCGCGTTGGGTTAAGTTCCGGCGAGGTCGTGGTCGGCAGCATCGGCAACAACCTCCGCATGCACTACAACGCCGTGGGCCAGACGGCGCACCTGGCCGCGCGGATGGAACAGCTCGCCACGCCTGGCACTGTCCGGCTCACCGTCGATACGCTGCGTCTCGCGGAGGGATATTTCGAGGTGACGTCCCTCGGCAGGGTGCCGGTGAAGGGGCTGGAGCAGCCTGTCGATATCTACGAGTTGGTCGGCGCGCGCCCTCGCTGGGCTCGGCTCCACACCGCCGCCGCCCGAGGGCTCACCCGGTTCGTGGGACGGGAGGATGAGCTCGAGGACATCAGCCAAGCGCTCGCGCGCACCGCGGCGGTCCGCGGACAGGTCTTCGCCCTGGTTGGGGATGCCGGTGTAGGCAAGTCGCGCCTTGTCTGGGAGGTCGTCCACTCGCATCGCGTGCACGGCTGGCTCGTCCTCCAGGCCGGTTCGGTCTCCTACGGCAAGGCAACGAGCTACCTGCCGGTCATCGATCTCCTGAAGGGATACTTCCGCATCGAAGACCGCGACGGGCCGCGGACAGTGCGCGAGAAGTTGACGGAGAAACTCTTAGCGCTGGATCCCGCGCTGGAATGCCATTTACCTGCGCTTCTCTCGCTCCTTGACGTGCCGACCGATGACCTTGAGTGGTCGACGTTGGATCCGTCCCAGCGGCGTTGGCGCATATTGGACTCGGTGAAACGGCTCCTGCTCCGGGAAAGCGAGGTGCAGCCGCTGCTGGTCGTCGTCGAGGACCTCCACTGGATCGACACCGAGACCCAGGCCGTGCTCGATGGGCTGGTTGAGAGCCTCCCGGCCGCACGACTCCTGCT
>DATAPW010000066.1:0-5153 GCA_036265005.1 Acetobacteraceae bacterium
GGCGAAGCTCAGGCTGGCCTGATCGACCGTCACATCCACGACGCCGAACGGCAGGTCGTAGCGGCCGCTTTGCAGATTGGCGACACCCTCGGCGCCCGCGCCGCTGAGCACCTGGGTCAGCGCCAGATTGTAGAAGTCCGCTGCATGCAGGAATTGTCCGGCGTACGGGCTCGGCCGGTCGGCGTCGCCGGCGGGAAACAGCACGGCATAGGCGTAGAGCGCCGAAGCCAGCAGCATCGCCTTGGATTTGGTCCGCCGGCCTTCGTAGTAGTTCAGTTCCGCCAGCGCGTAGAGGTCTGGCCAGCGCATACCGGCGGCGATGGCCTGGGCCCCGAGCGCGGTGATGGCGTCGTCGGGCCGATAGTCGAACACCTCGAGCAGGGCGGCGCGCCGCAGAACGGTGCGCGTGGTCTCACTCAGTTGGTCGCTGGACAGCGCGGTGCGATTCAGCTCGTCATAGGCGGAGCGGAGGTCCACGCGATCGACCCTCACCGGTGCGCTGCAGGCGACGAGGGCGAGGGCAAAAAGGAGGCATGCCAGCAGACCGATCTGGCGACAAAGGGGGCGCGGCAGGCGAATCATAGGGCGAAATGCTCGATGAGGGAGCCGAATTATGCGCCCGCCCGGCATGGTGGTCGATGAGTAACTCGCCCACGATGCGATGGTGTAGCCACGCGATCTGCTGAGACCTCGCATGTCGGTTGGAGCGACCGCCCGGACGTTGGTGCGGAGCTGATCGCGAGGCTCCAAGCGAAGGCTACTGTCCCAATCTCGATCTCGAGGCTGATCTCACGGGGGATCAGTTTGATGCAGGTCAATGCCAAGGAACCACAGGCGGTGATGAATGAGTAGGCACGAAGCCGCCCGTCCAAACCCACGGAGACCCCAGATGCCGAAGAGGAAGGGTGCGACCGACATCCCCAGCCAAGGAAGATCCGCGTGGTAATGCGATGCGCCTAGCGAAGGCATCGATGATGAACGCCACACAGGCGAAGCCTTGTCGGGTAGCGACGTAGGTGAAGTCCGATACCCACAGGAGGTTCGGTCGGGGAGCGCAGACAGCCGGTTTACCGGGTCAGCCGGGCACGCCAGCGCTTTGTCGGGCGTCGTGGAGGCGCGCCACGGTGCAGCGGGCGACGGCGGTACCTTCGCGGCCGAGCTGCCGCCAGATCTTGCGCACGCCGTAGAGGCGAAATTCGCCTCGAATACCCCTCGGAGCTGTGCCCCCAGCAAAATCCCGTCGCGCCCTTGCCGAGGCCTTCCCGGGATCAACCCGCTGCGCCTGATGGGCATGGTAGGTCGACGGGGCGATCGGCAGGACCTTGCAGATCGGCTCGACCCCATACACGGCGCGATGATTGTCGATAAACGCGATCATGGACCGGCGGTCGAGTTCGGCCATCGAGAAATACGCCGATGCCTTGCGTAGGATCTCATTCGCCTGGCGTAGTTCGGAGATGGATAAACGCCTGTCCGCTGTCGAGAAGGCCGCGACGTCTTGACCGACACCTCCCGGCCGGGCTGGCCTCCCGGCGTCGAGCCGATTGGCGTCGAGGATTTGAATCGGCTTGGGATGGACCGCGAGCATCAGATCTACTGGGACGGCCGCCCCATCGAGATCAAGAAATCAATCGTCCTTACAAGCTTCCAGAAGTTCATAGCATCCGTTGTGACGATAGTCGGCGTGCTGGCTGCCCTCGCGACGATTGCTACCGGCGTGAACAACGCTTCCGTCTTCCTCTGCGCGCGGCATAACACCTGGCTGAGCTGCCCCTTACCCTAGGCTCGCTCGGCTCCAGCTGACCCAGCAAGTCGCCAGAATGGGTCCAACTGTGGCGGTTGGATCAAGCTCGCAGAAGCGATGCGATGCGTGGGGATTTCATCACCGCCTCTCCAAACGATCTGAAGGACGCGGCGTCGGTCGGAGGGGCGGCCAGGCCCGTCGATTCTTCAACACCAGCGCGTGGCGTCCAGACCTCCCTAGTCTGCAAAAGGTAGACGCCATACACGGCCTGCAAGCTGGATGACACACCACGACCGATTTCCTGCTGCACTGTGTGGGCGGTGAGTGCCGCATTCAAAACGATCGAAGTCTCAATCAATGCCTCACGATATCCAGGGCGGCGTGTTACATCCGGGCCGAGGGCGGTCGCCAATGTCTTAGCGCAAGCCTGAACGACAATGAGCTGACGGTCGAGAATATTGCGCAAGGCGTGTTGCGTGGCCAGCGTCAGGTAGCCGGCTGGTTCCAGGAAAACGTCGACCGCCGCGGTAATGGCACCGCAGCCACTGTGCGCCAGGACGACCACAAGCCGCAGGCTGCCGCTGAGATGCTCAACCGCGTATTTCAGGCTGCCAAGCACGTCTCCGCCAAGGCCGTTACCGGCGACGCGGATCACAAAAAGGTCGTTAGGCCCCTCATTGAAGATCAGTTCAATCGGCACCTGCGCATCGGAGCACCCGATGACAGCGGCGAACGGCCGTTGCCGAGGTGCCTCGTTGCTGCCGGGGTCAAGACCGAGATCGCGCGGGTCCACTTCCACGACACGACGCGCGATGGTGTTATCGGCGGCCAAGCCACCCAGCAACGCTGCGAACTCGCGGTTACCAGCATCCAGGCGGCTTCGAGCTGAATCCGCATCCAGCGGCCTCGGTCGCACCACTTCATCCACACCACCGTATCGATAGGTGATCTCGACCGTTCTCATGTCGGTTCTGCCTCGCTTCCTGGCTTAGACTGTCGTTGGGGCGCCGCAGTTGGCGGGATCATCCTCCGGCCCGATGATTCTATTCGCACTACCCACAACTGACCATCGTGCGTATCTCAAGGTGCTGGCAGGGTTAGTGCCGATGGCTCGCGCCTCCCGGTGCTGGTCATTCGAACCGACGAGGCGTGGCTGATCGCGCGGCACACGACGCGCGAACCGACAGCACCATGAGAGCCGGTGGGCAGGCTGGGCTTTTCGCATCTGCTGCGATGCCCGGCCGAGCATGTGGCAGGTCGGGGAAACATACCACGCCACACGGTCGCACTGCAGACGGTCAGGAATGCCTGTCGCCACGCGCCCATAGTTCCTGGGCCGACAGGCTCGAAGCGCCTCCCAGGCCCTGCAGATCAGCCTTACAGGCGAGCGCCAGGTCTTCAGGGAAATCATGCAGCTTCGCCAGTGCCCGCTGCAGCAAGTCCAGTTCTAGTTGCAGGGCCGGATGCCGCCTCGCCGGCAGGATCACCATCAGGTTCTCGATCATCGCACGCATACGCCGCGCGACCTGGAAGTTCTCTGCACCGTAGAGCCGTATCTCCCGGCAAGCCAGCTGCACGAAGTCATCCCATCCGGGTGTCGGGAAGATCAGCCGTAGCTGCCCCTTGCCATCGTGCAGGCTGTCATCGTGCAAGTGACGCCGGCCGACGATACGCAGCAGGCGATGCAGTTGGTCGAGCGAGAGCACCGCGGTAGTCGGATCGTTGATCGCCTTGGACAGGGCCTTAATCGCAACATCGACGATCACCCGGAAGGCGAAGGTGGAGTCCTGTTCAATAGTCCTCTCGGCACCGAACGCCACCTGCGCGCGCAACCTGTCATCGCCCAGCGCGGCCGCGCCGCCATACAGATGAAACAACGGTTCTTCTGCGGCGACAAAGTTCCCCACTCTGTGGACGCACTCGATGATGCCCTCGGCGTCGCGCGCAAGGGCCACCAATGTTGCCAGATTGACCGCCAGCACGACGCCAGACTTGCCGCGATGCACGACGACACGCGCCGGCGGTCCGAGCGCCGGCCGCGTGGGTGCGGAAATAAGCGGCAGCTCGACCGTTTCGGGGTAGACGCTGTCGATGACCTTGATGCCTTGCTCGCCGATCCGCCAGACGATGGCCACAGGGCGTAGCAGCCGCGCGGTGTAGTCGATCAGGAACAGGAAGGCCATCGTGGAGGCAATACCCAGAAACACCGCCAGCGTGCCGCCAACGTGCAGGATCCTATCGTCGCTTCGCGCCTTGATCCCGACAGCGAAGAACAATGTGAAGGAGAACAGCCCGACAGTGAACCGGATCACGTTGTTACGCAGCAGCGTGGTCGCGATGATCCGCGGCGTAAGTTGTCCACCGGCGACCTGGATGGCCACGAGCAGCGAGCCGAAGGTGAACACGATGAATGAGATCGCCAGCGTGCTGATGGTGTCCAACTCACCAAGGATTCCCTGAGCGCTCGCGCCCACCCAGGGAACCCAGGCGACCTGCGCATCGACGCTTGCGGCAATGCGGATGACGACCTGCTCCACCACCAGGGTAAGCAGCGGCACAATCCAGAGTGCCGTGCGCACGTAACTTCTCGCCGCATACCAGCGGTTCCACCCCATCGCCACCCCCCATGCGCTTTTGCTGCCTGTCAGCGGCCCGGCTTCTAATTGTCCGCAAAGGTCGTCGAAACCGACAGGACATTCCCCAGATGACCGCAGGGTCCGGCGGCCTTTTGTGAACGATAGGCATCGTTTGGCCCTTCTGGCAACGTGCTGGCCTGTCGAAGCAGTGCGGGGAAATCGGCGCACGTCGTCCGCCGTCGCTGTATCGGGTGAACACCCGAGGAATGTCGCAAAGCGCCCCACGTCCTGAATGTAGTTGCGCTGCGTCTCTGCGAGAACCGGCGCGTGTTCATATCGTCGATCAGGCGCTGGCGCAGTGGGCTGATTGCAGCGGTGCGAATTGACTCGTCCATCGGTCGGCTCCTCTCGGTTGAAAGTAGCCGAAATGCTCCGCCCGCCCCTGGGCGTGCTCAATTCACACGCAACAGCCGGGCTTCTAGTCGCTCATCAACAACCGCACCTATCCCGCGCAGCAGGTTCGTTCTTCGGCCAGACCGAGCCGCCAGACGAATGTCCGGTTCTTGGTCTCGCCGACGCGGAGCAGACCGTCGCGAATCCACCCACTGCGGCTGTACGGCGACTTCGGACGCTACAGCCGGACCCGACCCAACCGCGACATAGATCGGTCCATCACGCTATCCCGGAAGCGGACACTCCGGGCCGCTTCCGGGATAGGTGCATCGTGCCGAAGACCGCTCAGTGCCCGATATGCACCGGGCCGCCGAGCTTGACCTTGCGCAGCGTCAATGCGAGTGGCACGGCGGCAAGCGAGATCAGCATCAGCACCCAGA
>DATAPW010000067.1:0-59676 GCA_036265005.1 Acetobacteraceae bacterium
AGGTTCATCCTACTGTCCCGGAGAGATCATCAGCGCCTTTCTGTTTGCCCAGTTCGAGCACGCGACGGCAATCTGCGACCGTCGTCGGGCGCTTTACGAACTGTACCGGGAAGGTCTGGCTTCGCTTGCCGCGGCTGGGGATATCGCCATTCCACAGGCGACCGGCGCAGAGACCAATGGCCACATCTTTTGGCTGCTGCTGCGCGATGAGCCCACACGCGCAGCGCTGATCCGGCATCTCAACCAGCAAGGCATCAACGCCGTCTTTCACTACGTGCCGCTGCATTCCGCTCCTGCTGGTCGCCGATACGGGCGCCCGGCGGCGGAAGTGCTGCCGGTGACCGACAGCGTCAGCAGCCGGCTGCTGCGCCTGCCGCTCTATCTCGAACTCGGCGACGCCGATGTCGCGCGGGTGGTGCGCGCGGTAGGCAATTTCTTCGGCCGAAATATCTGAAGCGCTTTGATCCTGGGCGGATACAGTGCGGGGACCCTATGTATGTCGCGGCAGGTTGCCATCATCCAGTCCAGCTACATACCGTGGCGAGGCTATTTTGCCATCATAGCCCGATGCGACGCATTCATTTTACTTGACAGCGTGCAGTTCACGCGGCGCGACTGGCGCACCCGCAACCGCATCAAGACGCCCATTGGGCCGCTCTGGCTGTCAGTACCAGTTCACCAGAAGGGCAACTACCACGCCCCGATCGACGCGATCACAATCGCCGAGAAGGGCTGGGCGCGCCAGCACCTGCGCAGCATAGAGGCCAACTACCGCCGTGCGCCGCATTTCTCCACGGTGTTTCCCGCACTGGAGACGGCGTACGCGACAGCCGCAGCCGAGGCTTCACTTGCCGCGGTCAACCAAGGGCTCACCGCAGCCCTGTGCGACCTGCTCGGCATCGCCACACCGCTGTTGCGCGACGTAGACTTGGTGGAACGCAAGCGGTTGGATTCGCTGGACCCGACCGCAAGGCTGGTGGACCTGGCGACGGCGGCCAATGCAACGACATACCTCTCTGGCCCCTCGGCCCGCAGTTACCTGGATGAAGCCGCATTCACGGCACGCGGCGTGGCGGTCGCTTGGATGGACTACGGGAGGCTGCCAGAGTACCCGCAGCTTTGGGGGCAATTCGATCCATCGCTTTCAGTCGTGGATGCCCTGCTGAACCTGGGGGCTGAGGGAGCTCGGGCTGTGCTGGACGGCTAGACGGTCTCCGCGTTATCCGCGCGGGCATACGACGTCGACCGGGCTGCTCGCCAACGAGACTCTGGACACTTCCTGAGTGCTCGACTACCCACAGGGCTATTGGCCAGCCTTGGGGAACGGCCACAAACCGGCGGCGAAACGGCTCCGCTTGTCAGGTCCAGGGGGATAGGCGTGTCGATGCACAACGAACAATCGCACACAGCGCCGGGTGAATACCCGCAGATCAGCGTCGTCATTCCGGTGTTCCAATCTTCGGCGACGTTGGGCGAGCTTCACCGGCGGCTGACGGCAACCCTCACCGAACTGGTTGACAGCCACGAGATTGTTTTCGTCGACGATCGGAGCACCGATCAGTCCTGGCCGAATCTGGTCAGGCTTGCCCGGCGGGACCCCCGCGTGGTGGCGTGCCGGCTGTCACGCAACTTCGGCCAGCACCTGGCGATCACGGCGGGGCTCCGCGAGTGCAGCGGCCAGCATGTGGTGGTGATGGACTGCGACCTGCAGGATCCGCCAGAGGCTATCCCCAGTCTATGGGCGGCCGCCCAGGAAGGTTTCCCGATCGTCTTGGCCAAGCGCAAGGCGAACTATCACTCGCGCTACCGGACTTTGGCGAACAGGGCATATTTCCGGCTTCTCGCCTGGTTGACCGGCCAACACATTGATGGAGAGCTGGGATCGTTCAGCATGATTTCTCGACCAGTCGTCGATGAATTCCTGCGGTTTCGCGAGTACGAAAGGCACTACCTGTTCATTCTCTACTGGCTCGGTTTTGACAGCCGAACGATCGAATATGAGCGACACACGCGCGGCGTTGGCAAGTCTAGCTACAGTTTCGGCAAGCTGCTGACGCATGCCCTGCAAGGCGTGTTCTTTCAGACCACAGTATTCCTGCGACTCGTGATGTACGGCGGCTTTCTGGTCTCCTTGTTTGGCCTGCTCGTCGCAGCCGTCATCATGCTCGAGCGCTTCCGCGGTTCGCTGCTGCCAGGCTGGACCAGTCTGATCGTCCTGCAACTTCTCATGAGCGGCCTGACCATCACCGCGGTCGGAACAGTCGGCCTGTACGTCGCCCGCATATTCGAGCAGGTCAAGCAGCGACCGCTCTACGTCATCGAGGAGCGCGTGCGGATTGCCGGCACCTTTGAGCACGCCGGCTTGCAGTCCGCGCACGTCGGTTTCGAGCGCACCCGTTATGACGGTGTCGGCTAAGCGCCAGTAAGCCGGGTGCGCAATGTTATTGTAATGATCGGACCGAACCGCGCTGGCATCAGGATTGTGGCGCACGCAGGAGGCATTCTCCCCCTCCCCTCTGCCCGCACTGACGATTGGCGTGGTGGCCGCACGCGATTCGTCAGCCGTAGCCGATGACATCGAACGCGTTTGGCTCCGGGGGCCGACGAGCAAGCCGGAGCGTGGCCGACCGGCAAGTTCCCTCCCCAGCGAACCCCGGCATTCGATTCGGCTGGTACGAGGCCTTACTGCTCATGGTTGTGCCCGCGGTGTTCCTGGGCATAGCGCGCTTCGAGCTGTTTCCTCCGCCCGGTTGGGTCGATCCCGAGATGTATCTCGGCTTTTTCCTGAACTTCCCGCGGGCCCTCGCGCGCTTCGGTCCAGACTATTTCTCGATGCGTTTGCCGTGGACCCTGATGGGGTTTGCGGCGCACCGCATCCTCGCGCCGAACATGGCGAACTACGCTATGGTCCTCAGCTTTTATTACCTCGCCATTGGTTCGGCCTATCTCATTATGGTGCCGCGCTACGGTCGCATCGGCGGGATCGCCGCGGCGTGGTGGCTCGCGTTCAACCCGCTGTGGCTGGCCGCAGCAACACGAGGTTATGTCGATGGACCGGCAATGGCGTTCATGTTGGCCGGGTTCGCCTGCCTGATCAATCGAGGCCGCCTGTTCGGCCATCGGCGCGACCTGTGCCTCGCCGGCAGTTGCTGGGCGTTTGCCGTCTTCACCCATCCGATGACGGTCTTCCTCACGGCGATGGGTGGTGGCGCGTGGCTCCTGGGGGATCGGCCAAGTCGTTCAGAGTTTGTCGGAACTGCTGCCTGGGTCGCAATCGGCGGCATTGCGGCGACCCTTGCGCTTGCGACAGCCGGCTCGGCTCTCGGCGCTCCGTTCCTGTTCTTTACCGCCTATGCCGGCACGGTAAAGCACGCGCTCGCCGGGTCAGGTATGGATTTCATCCGGCCGGCGGCGGACTGGCTCCCGGGCGCCTATCGGATGATCCCACCTTTCGCCTTCGTCGTCGTCGGCGGCGCGTTCCTGTTGTCGCGCCGGGATTGCCGAGCTTGGTCGGGTATGGTGCTGCTCGCGGTGGGACTGATGTGCGCATCCATCGTCTGGCTGGAGCTCTGGAACCTGCTGACCGCCGGCGTAACCTTTCAGGTATCGCATTACTCCAGCTACCTGCTGCCCGCCCAGGCGCTCGTATTCGGTGCGATCGCAGGCGAGGTGTCGCAGGCGCAAACGACCGACCGTAAGGATTTCAGCCTGCTGACTGCGCTTGTCGTGTCGGCATTGCTGCCGGTGCTGGCCGTCGAGCGGCTATGGCAGTGGGAGGGGGCGTGGCGTGAAGGCCTGTACTTCTGGCTGGTGCCTGTCAGCCTGTTTGCATTGGCCGCAATCATGCTCTTCGGGCCACATCGGCGGATCGCAATACCATTGCTCATGCTGGCCACGGTTGTTGCCGGGACCGCTAACCTCGATACACGGCGCATTTTCCGGGCGGCGGGCAATCCTGACTACAAGCCATACTATCGGGCGGCAATCCGACTGAACGACATCGTTCAGGGCGCCGGTCTGGACGGCCGGCGGCTGTATTTCTGGTACAATCGCCAAGCCTTCACGACAGGCGATGCCCGGCGCGACGCCTGGCTGATCTTCAATCACAGTTTCGCCGGCGCGAGTATGCAATTGGGTGTTCTCGACAGTCTGACGTCGATCTGGTTGTGGGACCGCACCAACCTAAACTTCGATATGCCGCATCTCAGTGCGGCTGAGGCACGCGGCATCGCGGAATCTGCGCCGCTGGTCTCGCTGGTTCTGCTATGTCAGCGACAGGCCGATTGCACGCAAGGTGTCGACGCCCTGGCAAAGCAGGGGATCGCCACCGTCACCCGCGTTCGCGAACGGATCGTCGAGGATCGCGCATTGGACCTCACCGTTTTGATCGTTGACACAGTGGCATCGCAATGACCTCGCTGGTCACGCCTGTATGCGACGACATTCGAACGCCATTGGTGTAGCGAGCGCTGGTGGTACGTGACGGAGCGCGCCCAAAATCCGGGTGCGCTTCAGCAAGTGGTGCAGCCGCGCAACCAAGCCGCTGTGTCGCGCTCTGAACTCCTCGTCGTTGTCCAGCCGCGCGAACGCGTCGTACATCATGGCGGGCCTGAACGTGGTGCTAAGGCCGGAGCGCCGCGCGAGGCGCCGGATATCGCGATAAGTCACAAAATTGAGCGACGGCCATGTCGGATGCCGGGCAACGCGTGGAAATAACAGGGCGGTAAGGCGCGGCGCCAATGGCACCAACGGAATACCAAAATGGGGTTCATAAGGGATCGCGTAGTTGGGGCAGAGATGTACCATGCTGCCGCCTGGCGCCAGCACACCTTCCATGGCAGCTATTGCCTCGGCAAGGTTCGGTATGTGTTCCAGCACGTTAATGGAGAAGATCAGATCGAACTCGCCATGCTGCGCCCGGTCCAGGCGGTCCACCTCGATGTCAAGCATCGGCAGATCGTCCGCGCCAAGCCACGCCCGCACCGCGGCGCCCAATTGGGCATTGACGTCGAAGCCATTCGCTCCTGGCTCAAGTCCCGTGATCTGGCATCCCCGGCGGGCGAGGCAGATGCTCAGCACGCTGATGCCAGCACCAACCTCCAGGATCCGCTTGCCGTTGAGGTCCATTCCAGCGAGAATTCTGGCTCCCGCTGCAACTTCGGCGGTATACTGGTGTATAGTGCGAGCGACCCGATCCCGATCAAGGCCGGTCCGGGCGGCAGCGAAGGACAAGAACTCCGGAGACCTGAGTGGCTCGTCTAGCTCGTTCCATGCATCATGCGTCACGATGCAACCATGAGGACGTTACACGTTGTGGAGCTCAACCGCCGATACTTTGGAAGGATCCCTCTGCGTACCCAACACCGAGCCCGCCCATGTTCAATGGCACTGTTTTAGTCGAGTGTCCATGCCTTAGGCACCTGTTCGCGTCCGGTCAATGGTTGGGCCACTATGCAGTCGGTTCAAATAGACAACGGCGTTCGCATCACTCGCGCCTTAAGACCCTGCGATGGTAGTGGAAACCACAGCCCCAGGAACCATCCTGCAGCATATGTATGTCCGCGAGCGGCTGCGTGATCGGCCACCGGGCACGTTCATCGAGATCGGCACCGGCAAGGGCTTGCTGACCAAGCTGTTGCTCGATCTGGGATGGCGCGGCATCGGGCTTGAGTTGAATCCGGATGCGGTGGCCGCCGCCACCGCCCTGAATGCCGCGGCTTGCCGGGAGCAGCGCCTGGAGATCTGCAACGCCGACTGGCTGAGCTACGAGCCGCAGGGGCAAGTCGATCTGGTGATCTCGTCCATGGTGCTCGAGCATCTCGATGACCGCTCAGAGCTTCTTTACCTGGCAAAATGTGCGTCTGTATTGCACGATGGCGGAGTGGGCATACTCATTGTTCCGGCCTCGCCGCCGCATTGGGGCGTGGAGGACGAAATGGTCGGCCACCATCGTCGCTATACGTTCGACGTGCTGCGACGCACGCTGGATGCGGCTGGCTTCAAGGTCGCGCATCTGGTGGGGCTGAACTTTCCGCTGTCAAATTTTCTGTTGCCACTATCAAACCAGTTGGTCGGCCGCTACAGCCGCACCATCACTCGTCTGCCGGGGAAGCAGGAACGGACCCAGGCGTCTGGGATGATGCTGATCAATTGGAAAACCAAATTCCCCAACGCCGCGCGGCTGCTGGTCAACGCGGCAACTCTGTATCCATTCCATCTGCTACAGAAACTGAATCGCAACAATCCGCGTTCGCTTGTGCTATATGCTGAGTTCACCCGGCGCTGAGCGCGATCGACAGACGACCACGGCACGCGGCGCGGCAATCCATGGGCTGTGGCGAATAATTCACGAGCGGCTATGGATGATAATGCCGGCTACAATGAATCCAACGCCCACAGCCTTGCCGATGTTGACCGGTTCGTTGAATAGTAGATAGCTCAGCAGCAGAATCGACGGAAACGTCAGGCTCATAAATGGGTAGGCATAACTGAGATCGAGCCGGGCAATCGCCAGCATCCAAACCATGGCGGCGCCAAAAGCGGCGGCGAAGCTGCTGATCACCCAGGGGTTGGTCAGAAGTCGAAACAGGAAGGACAGCTTCTGGTCGAGGCCAGCAGGCGCGTTGCCCATTGAGTTCACCTGCCACTTCACCACCAGCTGTCCGTACAGCGTGAGAGCAATGGCGAGAGCGATGTAGACAAAGCCGAGAAGACGCTCAGACATGGTGCCGCCTGGAATAATCCCGAAGGAAATGGAAGTGAGGCGCGGACGTGTAATTGAGCGGAAGGCGGAGGGCAACAGGCGCTTGAGCGGTGAGCCGGGCGGACGTCTGCGCCTGAACGCTCGTCGACCCAGGTTAATCTGCCTCATCGCTGGCCGATGGCTGGAGACGGTGGATGAGCACGCCCGCCTATACGCATCATGGCCGGGCTTGCAGTAAACTTCGGACTGATCGGACCTTAGAACTGGACGCGGCCGACTCGGTCTGGTTACCCTGCGCCTCTCGTGGCAACGACTGCGCTACCTGCAAACAGCCATGGTTGTCCGAAAAGTATCGATGTGACAGGATTGATTCTCGAACGAATGGCTAAAGCGCAACGCATACGGCTACCCCGCCGCGAGCGCGCGGATCTTCGGCGCGCACGATCGCTGGTCGGCTGGCGCGCGACGATTTGCTGCCAAAGCCATGCTGGAACGTAGCACCGGCCCTTGGGCGCTGCTGCAGCGGGCTTCCGTATATACTGCCGTGCAGAACCTGATCGGCGGGCCGCATCTGCGCCGCTACATCGTCGAGCGGTACATCCGGCCGTACCCGGATGACCGCGTCCTCGACATCGGGTGCGGGCCGGCAGATTTTGTGCCGCTCATGCCCGACGTCGATTACCTGGGCGTCGATCATAACCCCGACTACATCGAGCAGGCACGCAGTCGGTATGGCGGTCGCGCGCGCTTTCTTCACGCCGACGTGTGTGACGCTACCGCCGGCATCGATGGCACGTTCGATATTATCCTGGCGATAGGGCTGCTACATCATCTGGGTGATCCGCAAGCCGCAGCGTTGCTGGCCGCCGCCCGCCGCCGATTGAAAGCAGGTGGCCGCGTGGTCACCATCGACCCCGCACTGACCACGCCGCAGCACTGGATGGCGCGGCTCATCATTCGCAACGACCGCGGCCGGCATGTTCGTTCAGCGACCGAGTACGAGCGCCTTGTGCAGCCCGCGTTCAGCAAGGTGGTTATGGAGGTTAGGACCGACCTCCTTCGCCTGCCCTACACGCATGTAATCATGCAGTGTTCTGCGTGATCATCAGGCCTTGCGGTAAACTGCATCTCCTCGAGACGTTGCCCCAGAGCCTAATCTAGGTGGGGCGCCAATGTCCCATGCACCGATGCTCCAACTGGCGTCGCCGTTGTCTCCGACCTATAGTTTGGCCTGGACGAACCGTATCGCACCATAGCCAGCAGTGGAGAAGCAGCGTGAAGGATCTCGTGATCTTCGGCACTGGCGCAATCGCCGAGTTGGCGGACCTGTATTTCCGCGAGGACGCCGACCGCCGTGTGGCAGGATTCACGGTCGATGCCGCCTATAAAACTTCTGACTCACTGCTGGGCCGCCCTCTAGTGTCATTTGAAGAGGTCGAAGCCGCTTTTTCTCCCGATACGCATGACCTGTTCGTTGCCGTAAGCTACACCGGCCTCAATAAACTCCGACGAGCCCGCGTGGATGCAGCCCAAGCGAAAGGCTACACGATTGCCAACTACATCAGTTCCCGAGCAACCCGGTTCAGCACGTTCGTGCCGGCGGAAAACCAGTTCATTCTCGAGGACAACACGATCCAGCCATTCGCCAATATCGGTCGCAACGTAACCCTCTGGAGCGGCAACCACATCGGCCACCACAGTCAGATCGCCGAGGACACGTTCATTGCCTCGCACGTGGTGGTGTCGGGCAGCGTGAATATTGGCGCGCGTTGCTTCGTCGGCGTGAACGTCACAATCCGTGACAACGTTCGCGTCGGAGCGGATTGCGTGCTGGGAGCGGGCTCGCTCGTGCTCAAGGACGTTCCTGACGGTTCCGTGATGTCGCCGGGTGGCTCCGAGATCTCGAAGGTGCCCAGTTCTCGGCTGCGTCATATCTGAGCCACCATGCCCTGGCGCCGGCTCGGTCTGCTGTACTGCCCTGACGGTTCACAGCCGCTATTGGCGACCCACGCCGCACTGCCGGTGGCGGTTCCGCTGGACGGCGGCGATTTGGTCCGCGTGTTCTTCAGCGGCCGCGATGCCACACAGCGCTCCTCCGTTGGCACGCTTCTCCTGCAAATCAGTGAGCGCCCGAAAGTGCTCGAGCTGACGTCAGACCCTGTCCTTGTTCCCGGTATCCGCGGTACGTTCGACGATGCCGGGGTCAGTGTCGGCTGTGTCGTCCCCGATCCAGCCGGTGACCGGCTGTATTACATGGGATGGAATGTCGGTGGCGCTGTGCCGTGGCGCAATGCAATCGGGCTAGCGATAGGCGATGCACGAAGTGGTCGGTTCATTCGGTCTTCTGATGGGCCTGTCATGGACCGGGATCCAATCGATCCCTTCACGTTGTCCTATCCATGGGTACTGCGCAGAGGGCCGCAGGACTGGTGGATGTGGTACGGGACCAACCTGGCCTGGGGCGCCGCGCAGTCTGACATGCACCACGCCATCCGAACCGCGCGGAGCGCCGACGGAATCGTTTGGCAGCGGCGGCCCGAGCCGATCATCCGTCCCGAGAACGATCAGATCGCCGTGGTGCGTCCCACCGTTCTGGCCTCAGATGGGGAACTACGTATGTGGTTTGCCTGCCGTGGCTTTGGCGCTTACCGCCTTGGCTACGCCAGTTCCAGAAACTGGCATGACTGGATCAGAGATGATTCGAGCGCGGGCCTTGTTGCGGAATCAGGCGGCTGGGAGGCGGACGCCCTGACATATCCATGTGTATTCAAGGCTGCGGGACAACAATGGCTTCTGTATAACGGCGGAGGCTACGGAGCGACCGGATTCGGGTTGGCGGTTTGGGAGGTATGACGCACAAGTACGGTGAATTCCCATAAACCGTAGTCTTGCAGGACCGCAACGTGACGCCCCCAACGTTGCAGGCAGTATGCGAACATCGCCACGGGGTCGGCGTAGTGCAGATCGGGCCGTCGCTTCTCCGGGTCAGACCAAAGCGTGAGCATATTGAAGCCAAAACCGCGTCGCGAGCGCCGCGCCAGAGTATCGAGAATGCCATCGATATAAGCGTGCCACACGGCGGGCGGCGCACCCCGCCGCACATTCATTATGCCGCTCGCGATCGTATAGTCTGCGCTGGCTTGCGGCTCGGCGCCAAGCTGCCAGGCGCGGTCTTCAGCTTCGCCGTGCAGGGTCCGAGCGGTCGTGATCATTGCAGGCGCGACATCGACGCCTAGGTAATGGCCACGATGGCCATCCCGTCGCAGCGTCGTGAGGAAGTCGCCATAGCCGCAGCCCAGGTCAATGACCGACGCATCGGGATCGCCACGCGTGAGGCGCAGGAACTGAGCGTGCCGCAGGGAGTGCGAATGCGCGTCTCGCCAGTCGACGCCTCGCGACGTTGGACCGTGAGCTGCCAGCGTCGCATCGTAATACGCCGCGACAGCCGTATGGATGGCCGACACATCAGTGTCACTCACGCGTCATCCCCTTGCAGTCGCGCCCGACGGCGTTCTCGCCACGCGTCCGCCGATTCGGCGGGCACGTAATCCAG
This sequence comes from Acetobacteraceae bacterium, assembly GCA_036265005.1. Lineage (GTDB taxonomy): Bacteria > Pseudomonadota > Alphaproteobacteria > Acetobacterales > Acetobacteraceae > JAMXLO01. Next base: position 10,257 of record DATAPW010000067.1, read on the forward strand.
ACCCAGCCGGCGTCGTATTTTTGCGTCCATTCCGGGTTTCGCAGTGAACGTGATCTGCTGCGCCAGCAATGGGATTCCGAACAGGGTGTTCACGGCGCGGCGCGGCTGGGAACTGCGGTTCACTCCGCCACGATGAAATACCATCGCATCGAACACGATGATGGAGCCTGCCGCTGCGAGGGCTGGCATCTGCCACCTGTCTACGAAGCTGGCACTCGGAAACGTCGAGTGCCGATGCGAGCCAGGTATGAACAGTGTTGCGCCGTTGGCCGCGGTAAACGCGTCCAACGCCAGCAATGCACCAAGCGCGAGCGGCTTTGTCGATACCCAGGATTGGTAAGGCAGATCGCGATGCCAGGACTGCTGCACATGATCGCCACCCTCTCCCGGCATGACGATCCCATTCTGTTGCATAACCAGAGCTGCCGGTCCCAGAAGTGTCTCGACCAGAGCCTCCAGCTGTGGCAGGCCCAGCAGTTCCAGGAATACCGGATCCGCCTCGAGCAGAGCGCGAGCGGTCGCCACGTCGCCGATCGCCGCCATGCCCGCCTCCCCGCCAAAATTGGCAGTCTGGGCCACCAGAACGCGATCCAATGAATCGCGCATGCGGGCGAGCAACGGAACGCTGACCACATCAACCAATGTAGTGAATCCGACGCGCTCAATCTCCTCAAGCGCGAGCGCGTTGTCTCCGGTTGCCGAAGCGGTGTCTGACGTTACACCGTATGTACGCTGAGGGTCGGTCATATCGACACAGCATTATCCCAAGATCATGCGCTACATTAGAACAGTTCCAGCGCACGGAGAATACCGGCACCCAATTGGATGCTAATACGGTCTCATTCGCCGCTTCGTCCACGTCATAATGGACTTCTCTGTCTTGTGCGGTTTGTGTATCGGCACGCAATCTTGGCTCAGACGCGATGTGCAATTTGTCGAGACCCATGTGCGGCCTCTCGATGAGCAGTTGCAATCGAGCCATGGGACTCGCGTTGGTAATGGGTGGCTTGCTATCGAGCGCGTCGAATGCGCGACACGCATGCTGCTTGTAGCCAGACGAATATCGAAGATGGTCGCGTCTCCGACACCTACGGCAAGACGTTTGAAGACTTATACGGCTGCCCTGGGATCCTGACTCATTGGGCTTCCCCGACGGTGTTGATGTGTTTCACCATGGCGAACAGCAGGATGCTCCCGTGGCAGCAGCGGTCGCGGTCCGATCGGATTTCACCGGATCTGAGCTCCGTCGGTTGCGGCGCAGCACAACGGATCCCAGGCAGGTGCGCCGGCTGCTGGCGCTGGCCGCCCACCTAAGATATTGATTTCTTGGTGAGCCCGGTGGGACTCGAACCCACGACCCCAAGATTAAAAGTCTCGTGCTCTACCACCTGAGCTACGGGCTCGCCCGGCGGGGGTTAGAGCCCCAAGGTGCCCCGCCGGTCAATATCCGGCCTCAGCCGGACTCAGCCGGCCGCATCGGCCGCCACTCGCATGTGCACGATGCGGTCGGGGTTCTGCACCGTGCCGCTGCCGCCACTCCCCCGTTTGATCTGGTCGATGACATCCATGCCCTGCGTAACCTGGCCCCAGATCGTGTACTGCCCGTCCAGATGCGGCGCCGGCGCGAACATGATGTAGAACTGGCTGTTGGCGCTGTTCGGATCCGAGGTGCGCGCCATCCCGCAGGTGCCGCGCAGAAACTTCCGCTTGGTGGTGAACTCGGCTGGGAGGTCCGGCAACTCGGAACCACCCGTCCCGGTGCCGGTTGGATCGCCACCCTGTGCCATGAAGCCTTCGATCACGCGGTGGAACGGCGTGTTGTCATAGAATCCCTGGCGCGCCAGGGACTTGATCCGTTCCACTGCTTTCGGCGCGATATCGGGGAACAACTCTATCACCACCTGACCTTGTGTGAGGTCGATGTGCAGGGTGTTTTCCAGGTCGCCTGATTGCTCGCTCATAACTGGCCTCTCTGCTCTCGCTGTCTCAGGAGTCGGTGGCCGGGCGCATGCGGACGATGCGATCCGGGTTGCTCACCGCCCCGTTGTTGCTGCTGCTGCCGGATTTGATCTTGTCAACGTATTCCATACCCGACACTACCTGGCCCCAGATGGTGTAATTGCCGTCCAGCGACGGGGCCGGCGCGAACATGATGAAGAACTGGCTGTTGCCGCTGTTGGGGTCCGACGTGCGCGCCATTCCGCAGATGCCGCGGAGGAAGCGCCGCTTGTTGGTGAACTCGGCTGGCAGATCGGGCAGTTTGCTGCCGCCGCTGCCGGTTCCTGTCGGGTCACCCCCCTGCGCCATGAAGCCGGGGATCACCCGATGGAACGGCGTATTGTCGTAAAAGCCCTGGTGCGCCAACGTCTTGATCTGCTGCACCGTCTTCGGCGCCAGATCGGGGAACATCTGGATCACCACCCGGCCGTCCTTCAGGTCCAAATAAAGGGTGTTGTCCGGATCGGTCTTGGTTTGCGCGCTGGCGCCATGGGCTACCGGCAGTCCCAGCAAAGCGGTCGCGATCAGTCTCCGTCGGCGCATAGATCCTCCAGCTTGGCTTCCGTTGTAGTCGGAAACGCCCGCGGTCAGCCGCGGATGCGTTGCAACATGCGCTGATGCGTCAACGGCGGCACGAAGGACGAGATATCGCCGCCCAGCATGGCCACCTCCTTCACCAGACGCGAGGCGATGAACTGGTGCCGCTCGCTTGCCATCAGGAAGATGGTCTCGACGTCTGGCGCCATGCGATAGTTCATCCCCGCCATCTGGAACTCGTAGTCGAAGTCCGTCACGGCGCGCAGGCCGCGTACGATCATCGAGGCACCCACCTTGCGGGCGAAATCGATCAGCAGCGTGTCGTACGGCAGCACCTCGATCACCATGCCGTTCTGCGTGGCGATGCTGGCGATTTCTGCCTGCACCATCTCGACGCGTTCGTCGAGTGTGAACAGCGGACCCTTGCCGGTGCTGATCGCCACACCAACCACCAGCTTGTCCAGCAGACGCGCGGCGCGGGCAATCACGTCGAGATGGCCGTTGGTCACCGGATCGAACGTGCCGGGGTACAGACCGACACGTAGCTTCTTCAAGGGCTCAGCCATCTAGCTTGCGTCCTCTGGCGGCGTGTCGGTCGCGCCATTCTCTTCAGTTTCTGCCTCGATCACCGGGAATACACTGGTCACGTGCTCGCCAACATCCACCCGGAACAGCGTCACTCCCATCGCCTGGCGGCCGGTGATGCGCACCTGGTCCGCCGGAACGCGAATCAGCCGCCCTGCATCGGTCACCAGCATCACATCATCACCTGGCCGCACAGGGAAGCTGGCGGCCACGGCGGTGCCATTACGCGGCGCCAATGTGATATTGACAATCCCCTGCCCGCCCCTGCCGGTAACGCGGTATTCATAGGCAGACGAACGCTTGCCGAACCCGGAGTTCGTGACCGTGAGCAGGAACTCCTCGCGGTCGGCCAATTCCTTGAAGCGCGCCTCATCCAGTTGCACCTCGGCCACCGGCTCGTCGCCGTCGGCCATCGGTTCAACCTCCTCGTCGCCATTGCCGTTGCTGCGCCGCCGTGCGCTGGCGAGTTTCAGATAGGCAACGCGCTCTTCGTTGCTTGCCGTCACATGTTCGAGCACCGACAGGCCGATTACCTCATCACCCGGCGCGAGTCGGATGCCGCGCACCCCCGAACTGTCGCGGCCGGCAAACACCCGGACCGTATCGTCGGACAGTTCGAACCGGATGCAGCGTCCCTTGCGCGTGGCGAGGAACGCGTCCTGGCCCTCGCGGCAGGTCGCCACGCCGATCAGCCGGTCGCCTTCGTCGAGCTTCATTGCGATCAGCCCGGAGGACCGCACATTGCGGAAATCGGACAGCCGGTTACGCCGCACATTGCCGGTCGCCGTCGCGAACAACAGGTTCAGGCTGTCCCACAGAGTCTCGTCCTGCGGCAAAGGCAGCACCGTGGTGATCGTGTCGGAGCCCAGCTCCGGCAGCAGGTTCACCAGCGCCCTGCCCTTCGCGGTCGGACCGGCTTCAGGCAAGCGCCATACCTTCTCGCGGAACGCCTTGCCGCCGGAGGAGAAGAACAGCACCCATTGGTGGGTGTGGGCATTGAAGCTGCGGGTGACGATGTCGTCGCCGCGCGTCCCGGCGCCGGTGCGCCCGCGCCCGCCGCGGTTCTGCGCGCGGAACGTCTCCAGCGTGGTGCGCTTGATGAAGCCATCGCGGGTGATCGTCACCACCATCTGGCCCGGCTCGATCAGGCTTTCGTCGTCCTGGTCGGCCACCGCCTCGATGATGTCGGTCATCCGCGGCGAGGCGATCTCGGCGCGCGCCTCCAGCAATTCGTCCCGCATCAGCTCCATGCGCCGCGGGCGTGACGCCAGGATGTCCAGCAGGTCGCGGATTTTGGCCGCGACCTCGACCATCTCTTCCTGGATCTTCTCGCGCTCCAGGCCAGTGAGCCGCGCCAGGCGCAGTTCCAGGATGCCGCGCGCCTGCTCCTCGGTCAGCCGCACGGTGCCCTCGGGCGTGATCACGTTGCCCGGTTCGTCGATCAGGGCCAGCAGGGCGCCGATATCCGCCGCAGGCCAGTCGCGGTCCATCAACGCGCGGCGTGCCTCACCAGCGTCGGCGCTGGCCCGGATCAGGCGGATCACTTCGTCGATGTTCGCCACGGCAATCGCGAGACCGACCAGCAGATGCGCCCGATCGCGGGCTTTGCCGAGTTCGAAGCGCGCGCGGCGGAGGATCACGTCCTCGCGGAACGCGATGAAGCACTGCAGCGCGTCCTTCAGCCCCATCTGCCGCGGGCGGCCACTATCCAGCGCCAGCATGTTCACGCCGAAGCTGATCTGGAGCTGGGTGAACCGGAACAACTGGTTCAACACCACTTCGGCGGTGGCGTCGCGCTTCAGTTCGATCACGATGCGCATGCCGGAGCGATCGCTCTCGTCGCGCATCTCGCCGATGCCCTCGATCTGCTTGGCGCGCACCAGTTCGCCGATTCGTTCCAGCAACGTGGACTTGTTCACCTGATAGGGAATCTCGCTGATGACGATGGCTTCCCGGTCGCGGCGGATCTCCTCGAATTCCGCGCGTGCGCGGATGGTGATGGAGCCGCGGCCGGTCTCGAACGCCGACCTGATTCCGGACCGGCCGAGGATGATGCCGCCGGTGGGGAAATCCGGTCCCGCCACGATGCGCATCAGGTCGTCCAGCGACGTGTCCGGTTCGGCGATCAGCGCCAGCGTTGCGTCGATGATCTCGCCGGGGTTGTGCGGCGGGATGTTGGTCGCCATGCCGACGGCGATGCCGTTGCCGCCGTTCACCAGCAGGTTAGGAAAGCGCGCCGGAAGGACCTTTGGCTCCTTCTCGGTCTCGTCGTAGTTCGGCTGATAATCAACGGTGTCCTGATCGATGTCGTCCAGCAGCAGCGACGAGGCACGCGCCAGCCGCACCTCGGTATACCGCATCGCCGCGGGGGCATCGCCATCCACCGAGCCGAAATTACCCTGGCCGTCGATCAGCGGCACGCGCATCGAGAACGACTGCGCCATCCGGACCATGGCGTCGTAGATCGCCGCGTCGCCGTGCGGATGGTATTTACCCATCACCTCGCCCACCACGCGGGCGGATTTGCGATAGGCACGATCCGCCGTGTAGCCGGCATCGTGCATGCCGTACAGGATTCGCCGGTGCACCGGCTTCAGGCCATCGCGTGCATCCGGCAAGGCTCGCGCCACGATCACGCTCATGGCGTAATCGAGGTAGGAGCGGCGCATCTCCACCTCGAGGGTCACGGGCTGGGTGTCCTCGGGCGGGCCGGGCGGCTTGTCGTCGGAAGTATCGCTCAAAAAGGGCTCGATTCAGTGGCACGGCGGCGCGCACCGGGTGGCCCGGCGCTGCACCGCATCGTAAGCCTCTAGATAGGGTAATTCGGCCCGAATGGCGAGGGGTGGCACTCAGCCATTCCCTGTCACCATGGCACCAATCGACTGTGTTCCGTGGGCGCAACCCCGCCAGTACACAGCGCCAGTACACAGGGGCCAGGATCTACGATGTGTTCAGGATGGCCCCATGCCGGCAGCTGCGTGCATACGGCTGCGCACAGGCACCAATGCTCAAGCGGATTGTTCCCGATTCGCTACGGCATGCGTTGCAGCCTGTCCAGCAGCGGCGGTGAGGGATAGCCATCTACCGGCATGCCGGACACGCTCTCGAACTGGCTGATTGCATTGGCGGTCTGCGGTCCCATAGCACCGTCCGCCCCACCGCGCAGATAACCCAGCCGGATCAATTGCACCTGGACCGCATGAGTCAGTCCTGGATCCGGCCCGGACGGTGGCGGCGGTGACGATTGCGCCATCATTGGACCGTAGCCAGGCACCATCTCGCCCTTCGCGTACATGCACTGCGAGTACGCATTATCGTATTGCTGCTGGATGCCCATCTGCTCGTTGGAACTGCTGCCGGCCCCGATGGCCGTACCGCCGAGGGCACCGCTGGCGGCACCGATGCCGGCGCCTCGCCCGCCGCCGATTGCCGCCCCAAGCCCGGCACCGAGCACTGTGGTGAGCGCCGCGGCTCCAACGGCACGATTATTGGCATTCTGTGCCTGGCCGGCGACTGATTGTTCGGCGAACGCCTTGCAGGAGGCCTGGTCATACTGGAAGGCCTCGAAGGACTTCCCCGGCCCCGGCATCACCGGAACGGTGGGGCCCAGCGGCGTCTGCGCGCATCCCGAGAGAAGTAGGCCCAGCACAGTCACGCCGGACACCCCAACGTTCGTCCACCCACTTTGTTTCACTGCCGCTTCCCTCTGGTCAGCCATATTCGGTGATGGATCGTAAGAGACTGACCGTCCGTATCGCAAGCAATCTCATTCGGCCGAAGCCGAATCGCGTTGCCGGAGCCGCCGAATAACCCGTGCCGTTGCGCATTGTCTGAATCGAAAGCCCTGCCGGCGCGCGGCATCACTCGGCGACAGCAGCGCTATATCAGAACGGAATCAGAATGGGATTTCGTCGTCCAGATCGCCGCCCTTCGGCGCATCCCAGGACGGGCCGCCACCACCGCGGGACGCGGCGGTCGTCGCGGCCCGCTGCGCCGGCGCTCGCTCGGACCTGTAGCCGCCGCCTTCCGTTGCCCCGCCCTCACCGGCGGCGCTGTCCAGCAGCGTCAGTTCGCCGCGGAAATTCCGCAGCACGACTTCGGTCGTGTATTTCTCCTGACCCGATTGATCGGTGTATTTCCGGGTCTCCAGCGCTCCCTCCAGATAGACCTTCCGACCCTTCCGCAGGAATCGTTCGGCGATGTCAGCGAGTCGCTCGTTGAAGATCACCACCCGGTGCCACTCGGTGCGTTCCTTGCGTTCGCCGCTCTGGCGGTCGTTCCAGGTCTCGCTGGTCGCCACCGACAGATTGGCAACCTTCGTACCGGACTGGAGGGTGCGAATCTCCGGGTCCTTGCCGAGATTGCCCACCAGAATCACCTTGTTGACGCTGCCCGCCATCGCTTCAATCCTTCACCAAGGGGGGCAATCTAGCGGTTGCCCCCATACCCTGCCATCATCTTGCACGGCATCGGTTAACAGGCCTTCCCAATGCCCCGGGAAATTGCCATATAGACCGTGAACATCCCGAGAACAAGCTAGGACCAGTGGCATGGCCGGCTCCATCCACGTGCGCGGCGCGCGCGAACACAACCTCAAGAACGTGGATGTCGTCATTCCGCGCGACCAGTTGACCGTGATCACCGGCCTCTCCGGCTCCGGCAAGTCGTCACTGGCGTTCGACACGATCTACGCGGAAGGCCAGCGGCGCTACGTCGAGAGCCTGTCAGCATACGCCCGACAGTTTCTCGAACTGATGGGCAAGCCGGACGTCGACTCGATCGAAGGCCTGTCGCCGGCGATCTCGATCGAGCAGAAGACCACCAGCCGCAACCCGCGCTCCACCGTCGGCACGGTGACGGAGATCCACGACTACATGCGGCTGCTCTGGGCACGCGCGGGCGTGCCCTACTCGCCGGCGACCGGCCTGCCGATCGAGGCGCAGACCGTATCGCAGATGGTTGATCGCGTGCTGGCGATGCCGGAGGGGACGCGTCTGCTGCTGCTCGCCCCGGTGGTACGCGACCGCAAAGGTGAATACCGCAAGGAACTGGCGGAGTTGCAGCGCCGCGGCTTCACCCGCGTGAAGGTCGACGGCACGCTGTACGAGATCGGTGATGTCCCATCGCTCAATCGCAAGATCAAGCACGAGATCGAGGCGGTGGTGGACCGTGTTGTCGTGCGCGACGGCATTGCACCGCGGCTCGCCGACAGTTTCGAAACGGCACTCGCCATGTCCGACGGCGTGGTCTATGCCGAACATGCCGATACCGGCGAGCGCACGGTATTCTCGTCGCGTTTTGCCTGCCCGGTGTCCGGCTTCACCATCGAAGAAATCGAGCCGAGGCTGTTCAGCTTCAACAGCCCGCATGGCGCCTGCCCGGCGTGCGACGGTCTCGGCGTGGAAAGCTTCTTCGATCCGCAACTGGTAATACCGGACGAAAGACTGGCGCTGGCCGATGGTGCGATCATGCCCTGGACCGGCGCGCAGAGCCCCTACTACGACCAGACGCTGCAAAGTCTCGCACGGCACTTCAAGGTCACCACAAAGACGCCATGGCACGACCTGCCGGTGCGCGTGCGCGATGCCATCCTGAACGGCACGGGCGAGGCGCCTGTGTCATTCACCTACAAAGATGGCGTACGCGCCTACACAGTGACCAAGCCGTTCGAGGGCGTGCTGCGCAACCTGCAGCGCCGTTGGCAGGAAACCGACAGCGTTTGGGTGCGTGAGGAACTTTCCCGCTACCAGGCTGAGAAACCCTGTGCGGTCTGCAACGGTGCGCGACTGAAGCCCGAAGCGCTCGCGGTTCGCGTCGGCGGCAAGAACATCGCCGAAGCATCCGACTTATCGATCCGGGCGGCAGCCGCGTGGTTCGCCACGGTGATCGACACACTGACGCCGCAGCGGCAGGAGATCGCCCGCCGGATCCTGCGGGAAATCGGCGAGCGCCTGCAGTTCCTGGTCGATGTCGGGCTGGATTACCTGACGCTGTCGCGCGGTTCCGCCACGCTGTCCGGTGGTGAAAGTCAGCGCATACGGCTGGCAAGTCAGATCGGGTCCGGCCTCACCGGCGTGCTGTACGTGCTGGACGAGCCCTCGATCGGTCTGCATCAGCGTGACAACGAACGGCTGCTCGGCACGCTGCGTCGCCTGCGCGACCTTGGCAACACGGTGCTGGTGGTGGAACACGATGAGGAAGCGATCCGCGCAGCGGACCACCTGATCGACATGGGACCGGCCGCCGGAGTCGATGGCGGGCGCGTGGTGGCCGAAGGGACACCAGCGGAAGTCGCGGCAAATCCGAAATCGCTGACCGGCGATTACCTGGCCGGGCGACGGCGGATCGAGGTGCCGATGCTGCGCCGGCCCGTGCAGAAGGACCGGTTCCTGCGGGTGGTGAATGCCCGCGGCAATAACCTCAAGTCGATCACCGCGGGTTTCCCGTTGGGCACGTTCGCCTGCGTCACCGGCGTCTCCGGCGGCGGCAAGTCCACGCTGGTGGTGGACACGCTGTACAAAGCTGCGGCACGGCGGCTGATGGGCTCGGGCGAAGTTCCCGCGCCGCATGAACGCATCGAAGGGCTGGAACTGCTCGACAAGATCATCGACATCGACCAGTCGCCGATCGGCCGCACCCCGAGGTCCAATCCCGCCACCTATACCGATCTGTTTGCACCGATCCGCGACTGGTTCGCCGAATTGCCGGAGTCACGCGCGCGCGGCTACAAGCCCGGCCGCTTCAGCTTCAACGTGAAGGGCGGCCGCTGCGAGGCCTGCCAGGGCGATGGCGTGCTGAAGATCGAGATGCACTTCCTGCCGGACGTCTACGTGACCTGCGATGTCTGCAAGGGCAAGCGCTATAACCGTGAGACGCTGGAGATCAAGTTCCGCGACAAGTCGATTGCCGAGGTGCTGGCAATGACGGTGGACGAGGCGGTGCCGTATTTCAGTGCGCAGATGCGCATCCATGATCGGCTCAAAATCCTCCAGCAGGTCGGGCTTGGCTACATAGCGCTTGGCCAGCAGGCCACGACGCTATCAGGCGGCGAGGCGCAACGGATCAAGCTGTCGAAGGAATTGGCGCGGCGCGCGACGGGACGCACGCTGTACATTCTGGACGAACCGACGACGGGTTTGCATTTCGAGGATGTGCGCAAGCTGCTCGAGGTGCTCCACGCCCTGGTTGACCAGGGCAATACGGTGGTGGTGATCGAGCACAATCTGGAGGTGATCAAGACTGCCGACTGGATCCTCGATCTAGGTCCCGAAGGTGGCGACGGCGGTGGCCGCATCGTGGCCGAAGGCACGCCGGAAGACATCGCCGCAAGCCCCGAAAGCCATACAGGGCGTTTCCTGGCGCCGCTGTTGATGCGCGCCGCTCCCAAAAAGGCACGGCGGAGGGCGTGACATATGGATATCGTGCGCCAAACTCAGCCACCTGTTGGCGCGGTCGCCTCGACCATTGTCATTAGAAGCGGGGAGGAAGCGGTGACGATCGCCAATGTGCGGCGGCGAATTCATGATCAGCAAGACGGTTTACCTGGCAGCTTGACCGACTGCGCTCACGGCCGTGAGCCTTCCTGGATGTGAACCTTGGAGTGTGGCGCGCCCTGGTGGATTCGAACCACCGACCCACAGCTTAGAAGGCTGTTGCTCTATCCAACTGAGCTAAGGGCGCGTGCTGGCCAAGGGTACCGAACATGAGGGCCAGGGTCTACGCCGCCGCACAAGGGATGCTGTAGAAGCATTGTCCCGCAGCGGTCCGTAGCGAACAGGGTGCGCAGCAAACCTGGCGGTCCGGCCAACATTGAAGGGCGGCAGGCGACGGTCGCATCGGCAAGTGACAGGGGCGCGCTGCCGTCACACGTCCACCTCCTCAACCGTTCGCGCCCGTTCCTGGATAAACGCGAAGCGCAGCTCGGGCCGCCGTCCCATCAGGCTCTCCACCAACTCGGCGGTCGCCGCACGCTCATCCGGCGCGGCGACCACCTTCAACAGGGTTCGCTTCGCCGGGTCCATCGTGGTTTCCTTCAGCTGCATCGGCGGCATCTCGCCGAGACCCTTGAACCGGCTCACCTCCACCTTGGCCCCTGCCTTGAATTCCCGCTTCGTCTTCGTCTCGCGGTCCGCATCGTCCATCGCGTAAACCGATTTCGCACCCTGGGTCAGCCGGTACAATGGCGGCTGCGCCAGGTAAATGTGGCCATGGCGCACCAGCTCGGGCAGTTCCCGATAGAAGAACGTCATCAGAAGCGACGCGATATGCGCGCCGTCCACATCCGCATCCGTCATGATGATGATGCGACCGTACCGCAGTTTCGCCCGATCGAAGCGGTCACCGACGCCGCAGCCCAGCGCCTCGATCAGGTCCTTCAATTCCTGATTCTGCCGCAGCTTGTCGGCCGATGCGCTGGCGACATTCAGGATCTTGCCGCGCAGCGGCAGCACCGCCTGCGTCTCGCGGTTGCGCGCCTGTTTGGCGGAGCCACCGGCCGAGTCACCTTCCACCAGGAAGATCTCCGTCTCCGCGGCATTCTCGCGCGTACAGTCGGTGAGCTTGCCAGGCAGCCGCAGCCGGCGCGTGGCGGATTTGCGCGCGGTGTCCTTGACCTCGCGGCGACGCAGCCGTTCCTCCGCCCGCTCAATGACGAAAGCCAGGAGGTTGTCCGCCTGGGTGGGGTCGCCCGCCAGCCAATGGTCGAAACGGTCGCGCAGCGCAGTCTCGACGAGGCGCGTCGCCTCCTGGCTGGTCAGCTTCTCCTTGGTCTGCCCCTGGAACTGCGGGTCGCGCAGGAACACCGACAGCTTCGCCGCGATCGGATCGAGCAGATCGTCCGGCACCACCTGTGCCGCGCGCCGGTTGCCGCGCTGTTCGCCCCAGGCACGCAGGCCCTTTACCAGGGCGGCACGGAAGCCTGCCTCGTGCGTGCCACCCTGCGTCGTCGGAATGGTGTTGCAATAGGAGTGGACGAACCCCTCGCCTTCCTCCAGCCACGACGCGGCCCACTCGACGCGCCCGGCGCCGCCGGGCAGGTCCGCCTCCCCTGCCCAGGGCTGCGGCAATACCAGCGAGCGCTCGCCGATATCCGCCTGCAGGCTGTCGCGCAGCCCCCCTGGAAAGTGCAGCACCGCGTCGGCCGGCGTGTCATCCTTGGCGCCGCGCAGCAACGAAGGGTCGCACGCCCAGCGGATCTGCACGCCGCGAAACAGGTAGGCCTTCGAGCGACACAGCCGGTAAAGCCGCGCCGGGCTGAAGCCGATGGCGCCGAACACCTTCGGATCCGGCTGGCAGCGGATCGAAGTGCCGCGTCGGTTATGCACCGGTCCGGCATTGATCAGCTTGGTCGTGGGTTTGCCGCGCGCGTAACTCTGCTTCCACAGGACACGGTCTCGGGCGACCTCCACCTGCATCGCGGCAGACAGCGCGTTGACCACCGAGCTGCCCACGCCGTGCAGGCCGCCCGACGTCGCGTAGACCTTGCCGCCGAACTTTCCACCTGAATGCAGCGTGGTAAAAATGACCTCCAATGCACTGAGGTTTTTAAATTTCGGGTGCGGGTCTACCGGAATCCCGCGTCCGTTGTCCCGTACCGTCAGCCAGTTGTCGGGCTCCAGCGTCACTTCGATGAAACTGGCATGGCCGGCAACGGCCTCATCCATCGCGTTGTCGAGCAACTCGGCGGCAAGATGGTGCAGCGCGGTCTCGTCCGTGCCGCCGATATACATGCCAGGCCGGCGCCGAACCGGCTCCAGCCCTTCGAGGACCTCAATGTCCTTCGCGGAATAGCTGTCCGCTGCCTTGCCCTGGCCACCACCGAACAGATCATTGTTCATGCTGTGTTCTAGTCCCTTCCGGCCGCACCCTACAAGGCAGCGGGGAGTCCGGGCAACCTATGTTCGGATCATCCCGGTGCGACCGATCGGGCGACCGATCGGGCGGCCCGTTGCGCATGTGCAACAGGTCGGCCGGATACGCGGAGCGCAATCCGCGAGCTGCTGGCTCATCCAGTTGGCCAACCGGTCGCCCAAAGCGCTAGAGGTACTCCGCCAGCCGCGGGCGGAACCAATCCAGTGACCGCCCGATCCCCTCCTCCAGCGACACCATTGGCGCCCAGCCCGCAGCAGCACGGAATGCGCCGTCATCTGCGTGGTAGCTGCCGATGTCGATCGTGGCGCGGTCGGCCGGGAATTCGCGCGTGGTGTACTGCGCCGGTGGACCTGCCAGGCGGACCATCAACTCGGCGATATCGTGCAAGGATGCCGGCGGCGGCCCGCCGATGTTGAAGATCCGTCCGTGGCACTCGGGCTTGGCGGCAGCCTGCAGGAATGCCTCGGTGACATCATCCACATAGGTCATGTCGCGCAACTGCGAGCCGCCCCACACCTCGAACGGCCGACCTTCCAGCACGCAGCGGATCCAGATACCCAGGAACGTCTGCCGCGCGTCGCGAATACGCAGCCGCGGGCCGTAGCAGTTGGTCAGCCGCAGCGACACGACAGGCCGGCCACGCACCCGGTGCTCCAGCATCCAGTACTGCTCGCCGGCAAATTTCGATACGCCGTTGGCGTCGGGCGGCGCCACCGACTGGCTCTCGTCCACCGGCAGCTTCTGCACGCGCCCGTAGAACTGCCGCGTCGAGGCGTGCACCACGATGGCGTCGGGCGCTGCCTCGCGCGCGGCCTGGATCAGCCGCACCTGGGCAACCGCATTCACGGCGATATCGGCCAGCGGATCGTTCTGGCCGCCCATGTGGCTGGTCTGGGCGGCGAGGTTGAAGATCACGGCGGCACCCTCGCACAGCGATCGCAGGTCGATCTCGCGAATATCGCCGCGTACCAGTTCCACCGGCGCGTCGGCTAGGTTTGCGGCATTCGCCCCGCCGCCGAACAGGAACCCGTCGAGCGCCGTCACCCGCGCGCCACGCTGCGCCAGCGCGTGACAAAGGTTCGAACCGAGGAACCCTGCCCCGCCGGTAACCAGAACCTTCCGACCGTGCCAATCCATGCCCACACTCCTATCCCGCGCCGGCGTGCCGTTTCATCATGGTAAAATTTGGTCGGCCGCTACACAGAATCGTGCGGTGGCCGAGGCGTCCGGCGGTCACGCAGGCGGGGGTCGCTGTCAGGTCCGGCGCTGCGCATGATCTCGCTGAAGCCGAACAGCAGCATCAGCACGCCCGACACCACCTCCAATCCGGTCAGCGCCCGCACCAGCGACGACGTCGGTGCAATGTCGCCAAACCCGAGTGTCGTAATCGTGGCAACACTGTAATACAGGGAATCGACGAAGCTGATTCGCGCCGGCTCGGCATGCAATGCGAATTGCGGCACCTGCGTGGTGAGATCGGCTATCCGATACAGGCAGCCGAACACCACCACCAGCAGCGCGTAGAACGTGACGAATGCCATCATCGGCCGCACCAGCCGATCGAGCCGTGCCGCCACACCTTCGAAGACCATGGCGATGTCGATCATCACCAGGACCACGTCACGCACTGACGCCATGACGAACAGCGTCACAATCGCCATCGCCACGAGCAGAGCGATGCCCTGCGCAAACGGATCCAGTTCGAGGCGCGGCAGACCGAACGACGCGGCGCCAACGCCGAACGCGCCAAGCAGCCAGCCGGTCAAGCGCGGCAAACGCTCCAGCTCGCGGATGCGGCGTGCCTGGATGATCGAGAAAACCTGGCGGCGGCGCATGATGCAGCCGACGAGGAATCCGGCCACCGGCAAGGCAACTGCGCCGAGAGCAAATCCACGCGGTGCTCTTGGGAAGTTCGCGTCGCGGAAGAACTCGAACAGGCAGGCATAGATCGCCAGGAAGTTGGCGACCGTCATGCCGAAATGCGCGCCACCAGGGAACAGCAGGTAGAAGAAGCCGAATCCGACCGCGCAGGTGACCAGCAGAGACACTGTCGCGGTCCAGTCCACGCCGACTGCCGTGGCGACCAGCCCGACCAACAGCATCGTGAAGCCTGTCGAGCGGAGCCAGTGCCGGTCCAGACCGACGACATGCTCCCGCGTGCGCGCCCGGACCGGCGGGATGGTCACGACAATGCGGCGATCGCGGTGATCTCCACCCGCCAGCGCGGATCGACCAGCTTCGCCTCGACAGTCGCCCGCGCCGGGGGATCGGCGCGATCAAGCCAGGCGTCCCAGGCGCGGTTCATCGCTGCCACATCCGCCATGTCGGCGAGGAACACCTGGCAGGAGAGGAGGCGGGACTTGTCGGTGCCCGCCTCGGTCAGCAGCGCGTCGATCTGCCGCAGGACATCGGCGGTCTGACCCTCCGCATCGAGCGACGGATCGTCCGCCACCTGGCCGGCCAGGTAAACCGTGTTGCCGTGGACGACGGCACCGGAGAGGCGACCCTCGGGCTGCAATCTGCGGATGGTCATCGGCGAATCCCCCCTGAGCTGGTGGCAGGCTAGCCGATCCGGTGCGCGCGGTGAACGTTCAGGCAGCGGTTAATTGCCCAGCAGGTGTGGCACCGAGGCAATCAACAGCACGATGCCGGACAGGCTCAGCAAGACGAGGACGAGTTGGCGAAACCCGGCCTCACTGAACCGCGCGTAGAGCCGAGCGCCGATCAGCGTGGGCACCACCATCGCCGGCGCGACGACAGCGAACAGACGAATGGTCTGGAGCGTGATGAGGCCGCTGGCCACATAGATCGCCAAGGTCAGCGACTGCATGCACAGGCTGAAAGTCTGGAACACCGCGCGTTGCTCGTCCCTGCTCCAGCCTCGCAGTGAGCACCAGATTGTCGGCGCCGGCCCATTCAGACCGCCAAGACCGCCCATCAGTCCGCCGATCACACCAATGCCGCCATCGGCCAGGCGACCGCCCGCCGTGACACGCGGAATATCGCCGATGAACAGCATCAGCGGGCAATACGCCACAAGGATGAGGCCCACGGCGAGTTTGAACTGGGTCGGATCGACATAGTGGAGCATCCACACGCCGATCGGTGTGCCGACACATCCGCCGAGTACGAACGGCCAGAGCCTTGGCAGCCTGAAGCTGCGACGAAGGGAGCCAAGCGCGAGCAATTGACCGACCAGCGAACCGAACACCACCAGAGGACCCGCAATCTGTGGTGCAACGACCCAGGCCCAGAACGCCATCGCCACCAGGCCGAAGGCAAACCCGGAAAGGCCCTGGACAAACCCTCCCGCCAGAGCACCGACGAGTACGATGGCGGTCAGGGTATTCATCGGTCCGGTGCGCTGCAGAATTCGCTTTATGCCGTGCCGGTGTAATTCGTCAGCCGCGCAAAGGCGAGGGGCCAGGATCGGGGTTCACGCATCAGATGAATGATTCTGGCAGCTTTGATTGAATTCCTCGATGATCCGCAAGCCTCGCCAACAGGGGATCAAACGCGGCGATCGATGCGTGTCCACGCGATTGCGGTGGGTGGCTATTGCCATTGGGATGCGCCCAGCCAAGGCTCTGCCCCGCATGAGCGAATCGGACCCAGACGCCGAAGCACGCCGCGCATTGGCGCGGCACCGGGCCTTCGCCACCTGCCTGCTGATCCTGATGGCGGCGCTGACGTTGGGCAGCTACGCGCTGCCCGAGGGGTGGGCTGCCGATCTGCTGCAGGCCGCAGCGAAGGCCGGCTTTGTCGGCGGTATCGCCGACTGGTTCGCAGTCACCGCACTGTTCCGCCACCCACTCGGCATCCCGATCCCGCATACCGCGATCATTCCCCAGCAGAAGGAGCGCCTCGGCGCCGCACTCGGCCGCTTCGTCGCCACCCATGTATTCACAGCGGACGAGGTCGCGGGTGTGCTGGCACGGCTCGACCTGCCAGGCATCCTGCATCGCTTCCTGGCGGACCCCGCCTCGGCGAACCCGGCGGCAGTGGCGCTCGCCGGCCTGCTGCCGCGCATCCTGTCAACGGTGGAGGATGGCCGCGCGCGCCGGCTGGTCGCCCGCATCGTGCCGCGCATCCTGGGCGGCCCCGGCGCAGGTCGTGTGGTGGCGCGCGCCCTGCACAGCCTGGTGGAGGGCGGCCGACACCAGGAGGTATTCGGCTTCGTACTGGGCCAGCTCCGCACCTTGCTGGCCAGCAAGGAGGAAACCCTGCAGGCGGCGATCGAGGAGCGGGTGCGCGAACAGAGCGGCCGCCTTGTCGGCTGGGCCCTGGGTGCCTCCATCGCGCGACGCGTACTGGCAACAGTGAACACCGAACTGGACAAGATGAGCCCGGATGGCTCGGAACTGCGCGCCGCCTTCGACGAATGGG
This sequence comes from Acetobacteraceae bacterium, assembly GCA_036265005.1. Taxonomy (GTDB): domain Bacteria; phylum Pseudomonadota; class Alphaproteobacteria; order Acetobacterales; family Acetobacteraceae; genus JAMXLO01. The sequence continues at coordinate 27,633 of DATAPW010000067.1, forward strand.
TGCGCCGGGAGATTGCCCGCCTCGAGGATGATCCCGCCCGCACCGCCGAACTCGGCGCGGCGATCCGACGGCTGGTGGCACACGAGACGGTGCAGGCGTGGCTATGGGATGTCTGGGCGCGATTGCGTATGGCACTGGAGAAAGATGCCGCACAGCCATCGGGGCACACAGTGGCCTATATCGAAGGCGCATTGGCCAATCTCGGGTCGATGCTGGAAGCCGACCCTGCCGCACGCGCGCGGGTGCATGCGGCGGTGGAGGCAGTGGTCGCCAGCCTGTTGCCGGCTGCCCAGACGCGGCTGTCGGATTTCATCGCCCAGGTCGTCGCCAACTGGGACACTGCGACGATTGTCGAGCGGCTGGAACTGCGCGTCGGCAAGGACCTGCAATACGTGCGGGTGAATGGAACGCTGGTCGGGTTTCTGGTCGGCGGACTGCTCTACTGGCTGTTGCGCATCAGCTTCGGACATGTGAGCTTCTGATGCCACCGTAACGACTTTGGCCCGCCAAAAAAGCGCCCCATGCAGATCAAGTGAAAAACGACTGCGTTTGGCGCCTGGAGCAATTCCGCTAACCGGAATCCAGCCGCAATCCCTGGCGTCGGCTACATCCGGATCGTCAGCCACGTGTCCGCGAGGCACACGGCTGTGCGCCGCTTTTCGTCATCGGCCCCGAGGTGGACGCCTTGCGTGCCGAACTCGCACACAAGGCGGCCGGTTGCCTGGCGCTTGTGGCGGCGTAGGATGTCCCGCTGACGCAGGAGGACAGGAAACCATGGCCACAAGCTACAAGCAGATGCTGGAAGCGGCGCATGCCACGGTTCCCAAGATCACCGCGGCGGATGCGGCCAGACTGCAGGCACAGGGAGCGCTGATCGTGGACGTACGCGACGGCACCGAAGTCGCGGCCACCGGCAAGGCGAAGGGCGCCGTGGCGGTGCCGCGCGGCTCGCTCGAATCCCGTGCCGATGCCGAGTCGCCGAACCACAATCCGGCGTTCCGCAAGGAGCGCCCGGTCATCCTCTACTGCGCCGGCGGCGGACGGGCGGCACTCGCCGGCAAGACACTGCGCGACATGGGCTTCACCGATGTGCGCAACCTCGGCGGCTTCAAGGACTGGGTTGCCGGCGGCGGCGAGGTCGAGAAGGACTGAAGGCACACGAGACGGTGCAGGCCTGGCTTTAGGACGCAGGAGCTGGTGCTCACCGGAGCGACGCATCGTCAGGCAGGCAGGACAATCCCGCCGGCCTGCCGGGTGAGTTGTCGATAGCGTGCCTCCACGTCGCCACGGCGCAGCCGCGCGGTGCCGGCACAGGCAATGGCAGTCGCACCTGCGGCGGTGCCCCAGGCCAGCGCATCCGCCGCTGTGGCGCCGCGCGACAGGGCGAGCGTCGCCGCGGCGAGGAATGCATCGCCCGCGCCGACCGAGCTGTGCATGGCAACGTCCATTGCCGGCAGCCGTACCACGCCGTCCGGCGTGGCCAGCACCGCGCCGTCGCAGCCGAGGGTGACCGCGACCAGCCGCGACGCTCCGCTGCGCACCAGTTTCATGGCCTCCGAATCCTGCTCGTCGGGGTCCGGCAGTGCGCGTCCCACGAGGTGCTCGAGTTCGCCCAGGCTGGGCTTCACCAGCTCCAGGCCGCCCTGCTCGAGCGCCGCCCGCAGCGCCACGCCGGAGGTATCGAGCACGAAGAGCTGGCCCTTGCGTGCGGCAATGTGCGCCATCCGCGCGTAGGCATCGTCGGGGACGCCATGCGGCAGGCTGCCACTGGCGATCAGCCACTTGCCCTCGGCCGCCTCGACGGCCGCCAGGAAGGCGTGGAATTCGCCCTCGCTCAAGGTGGGACCTTCCGGCACAAAGCGATATTCCAGGCCGGCTGAGCAATCCAGCACGTTCAGGCTGACGCGCGTCTGACCCTTGACCGGCACGCTCTGCCGCTGCACGCCGGCGTCATCCAGCATCTCCTCGAGCACGCGGCCGGTGGCGCCGCCGGCGGCCACGATGGCGAGCGCGTTGGCGCCCAGTTCGTGCAGCACTCGCGCCACGTTGACGCCGCCACCGCCAGGATCGGCATGCTCGTTATGCATGCGTACCTTATGGGTCGGCACCACCGAGTCCGCCTGCGCGGCGAGGTCGAGGGCGGGGTTCAGCGTGAGCGTGGTCAACAGGTGCGTCATGGCGCCGGATGGTAGTGGGAACCCGCATACATTTGGTTGATCCACGTCAATGCTTTGCTAACGCGGCGTGCGCAAAGGTGCCGGCGCATTGGTCCTGCCCGGTCCGCGTCATCCGGCGCGGCTCGTTGGGCAGCACCGGGGGGCGAAGCGCGCCATGGACGACACGCATTCGACGGCAACACCGCACAAGGCGCACGACCTGACTCCCGCGGTCGATCTGGCCAGCGGTCGCGGTGCAGGCCCATTTCGCACCCGCCAGCCGCATTGGGTGGACCTGCTGCCGCCCTGCAACCACGCCTGCCCGGCAGGCGAGAACATCCAGGCCTGGCTGGCGCTGGCCCAGGCGGGCGACTACCGGCGCGCGTGGGAGGTGCTGATGGCGGACAATCCGCTGCCGGCGACCCACGGCCGCGTCTGCTATCACCCGTGCGAGACCGCCTGCAATCGCGCCGCAATGGATGCCGCCGTGTCGATCCATGCGGTGGAGCGCTTTCTCGGCGACATGGCGACGGCCGGGCGTTGGGTCATGCCGGTCGCACCATCGACCGGAAGGCGCATCCTGGTGGTTGGCGCCGGCCCGAGCGGGCTGTCTGCGGCCTATCACCTGGCGCGGCTTGGCCACCAGGTGGAGATCCACGAGGCGGGACCGGTGCCCGGCGGCATGCTGCATTTTGGCATCCCGGCCTACCGCCTGCCGCGCGCCGACCTGCTGGCCGAGATCGCCCGCATCGAGCAGATGGGCGTGCGCATCGTGCTGAACCGCAAGGTCACCGACCTGCTTGCGGAACGCGATGCGGGACAGTTCGACGCTGTGTTCGTGGCAATCGGCGCGCATGTCGGCAAGCACGCTGACATACCGGCGCGTGACGCGGTGCGGGTGCTGGATGCGGTGGCCCTGCTGCGCGAAGCCAGTACCGGCGATGCGCCGATGCTGGGGCGGCGCGTTGTGGTCTATGGCGGCGGCAACACGGCGATGGATGCCGCGCGCAGCCTGCGCCGACTGGGCGCCGATGAAGCACTGATCGTCTATCGCCGCGACCGCGCGCACATGCCGGCGCACGAATTCGAGGCCGATGAGGCACTGGCCGAGGGCATCAAGATCAAGTGGCTGACGACGATCAGGGAAATCGTCGGGCCGACGCTGACCATTGAACGAATGACCTTGGACGACAAGGGCCGCCCGCAGCCGACCGGTGAGTTGGAGACCTTGCAGGCCGATGCCGTCGTGCTGGCACTCGGGCAGGACAGCGACAGCGATTTCCTGCGCAGCGTGCCGGGCGTGGAATTCAAATGGGATACGGTGGTGGTGGACCGGCAGATGATGACCGGCCATCCCGGTCTGTTCGCCGGCGGCGACATGGTGCCGGCCGAGCGCACCGTCACCGTCGCGGTGGGCCACGGCAAGAAGGCAGCACGCTGCATCGATGCCTGGCTGCGCGGCGAAACCTATGACAAGCCGGCATCATCGTCGGTGGTGACGTTCGACATGCTGCACCTCCCGGTGTTCAGCGACGTCGATCCGGCGACCCAGCGTCATCTGTCCGAGCAACAGAGCGTGACGGGATTTGACGAGGTCGTGGGTGGACTGGCGGAAACGACGGCGCGTCACGAGGCGCAACGCTGCCTGTCCTGCGGCAACTGCTTCGAGTGCGACAACTGCTACGCCGCGTGTCCGGAGCAGGCGATCGCCAAGCTTGGTACTGGCCTGGGCTACAGCCTCGATGAGGCGACGTGCACGGGCTGTGCCGCATGCTTCGAGCAGTGCCCGTGCCACGCGATCGAGATGGTGGCTGTTGGGTGAGCGCTATTCTTAGTCCCCTGCCCTTTCGGGAGGGGGACCAACAATGGTGCACTATTGTGGAGTAACACTTGATGTCGGACCAACGCGCCGTGATGGACGGCAATACCGCGGTTGCGCACGTTGCCTACCGCGTGAACGAGGTGTGTGCGATCTTCCCGATCACGCCGTCCTCGACCATGGCGGAACTGGCCGATGAATGGTCTGCGAAGGGCATTCCCAACATCTGGGGCAACGTCCCCGTGGTACAGGAGATGCAAAGCGAGGGCGGGGCCGCCGGCACGGTACATGGCGCGCTGCAATCCGGCGCACTGACCACGACGTTCACCGCGTCGCAGGGCCTGCTGCTGATGATGCCCAATATGTTCAAGATCGCCGGCGAACTGTCATCGACGGTGTTCCATATCGCGGCGCGCGCGATCGCTACCCAGGCACTGTCGATCTTCGGCGACCACACCGACGTGATGGCGATGCGCACCACCGGGTTCGCCATGCTGTCTTCCGCATCGGTGCAGGAGGCACACGACGCGGCGCTGATCTCGCAGGCCGCCACGCTGGCGTCGCGTATACCGTTCCTACATTTCTTCGACGGTTTTCGTACCTCGCACGAGGTCAGCACCATCGAGCTGCTCAGCGACGGGCAGATCCGCACGATGATCGACGATGACCTGGTGCGCGAACACCGCGCCCGGGCGCTCAGTCCGGAGCACCCCGTGGTGCGTGGCACCGCGCACAACGCCGACACGTACTTCCAGGCGCGCGAGACAGTGAACCCGTTCTATGCGCGTCTGCCGGAGATCGTGCAGCGGGAGATGGACCGCTTCGCGGTGCTGACCGCCCGGCATTACCATCTGTTCGACTATGACGGGACACCGGACGCCGAACGTGTGGTGGTGCTGATGGGATCCGGGGCTGAAACGGCCCGCGCCACCGCGTCGGCCCTGCATGCGATGGGCGAGCGGGTCGGCGTGCTGCAGGTGCGACTGTACCGGCCATTCGCCGCGGACGCCTTCCTGGCGGCGCTGCCGCGTACCGTGCGCGCGGTCGCCGTGCTGGAGCAAACCAAGGAACCCGGTGCACCCGGCGAGCCGCTGTATCTCGATGTGGTCCATACCCTGTCACAGGCCGTGGCGCACGGGCGGCGGCGCACCATGCCGGTGGTGATCGGCGGGCGCTACGGATTGTCGTCGAAGGACTTCAACCCTTCCCTGGCGAAGGCGGTATTCGACGAACTCTGCAAGCCTGACCCGCTCGACGGCTTCACGGTCGGTATTGTCGACGATGTATCGCATACCAGCCTGTCGCCCGACCCGGAGTTCCGCATTGCCCCGGACGATGTGGTGCAGGCGGTGTTCTATGGTCTCGGCGCCGACGGCACTGTGGGCGCCAACAAGAACAGCGTGAAGATCATCGCTGAGGACGCCGGGCTGTTTGCCCAGGGCTACTTCGTCTACGATTCGCACAAATCCGGCGCACAGACGATATCGCATCTGCGCTTCGGGCCGCGGCCGATCCAGGCGCCTTACCTGATCCAGCAGGCCAGCTTCGTCGGCATCCACCAGTTCCAATTCATCACGCGCCAGGACGTGCTGCGCCTGGCCGCACCGGGCGCCACCGTGCTGCTGAACACGCAGTATGGCCCCGACGAGGTGTGGGACCATCTGCCGCGCGCCATGCAGTTGCGGATCATCGAACAGGGGCTGCGGCTTTACGTGATCGACGCATCGCGCGTGGCTCAGGAGGTAGGACTGCGTGGGCGTACCAACACGGTGTTGCAGACCTGCTTCTTTGCCATTTCCGGCGTGCTGCCGCGCGACCAGGCGATCGACCATATCAAGCGGGCCATCAAGAAGACCTATGGCGGCAAGGGCGCCGCGATCGTCGAGGCCAACTATCGTGCGGTAGATGGCACACTGGCCCAGTTGTTCGAGGCGGCGGTGCCTGATGCGGTAACCAGTCGATGGGAACGCCCACCGGTGGTGCCGGTCCATGCACCAGCATTCGTGCGCGATGTGACCGCCGCGATGCTGGAGGGACGCGGCGATGAAATCCCGGTCAGCCACATGCCGGTGGACGGCACCTGGCCGTCCGGCACCTCGGTCTGGGAGAAGCGCAACATCGCCGACGAAGTGCCGGTCTGGCAGCAGGACACCTGCATCCAGTGCGGCCAGTGCAGCTTCGTTTGCCCGCACGGCGTGATCCAGGCGAAGTATTTCGATGGTGCGCGCCTCGATGGAGCGCCAGCGGGATTCCGGTCGGCGCCGATCAATGTTCGCGGTTTCCCCGACGTCAGGTTTGCACTGGATTTCGCTGTGGAGGACTGCACCGGCTGCGGCCTGTGCGTGGAGGCCTGCCCGGTGGTGCCGGCGAAGGCGCTCGTCATGCAGGACAAGATACCTCTGGTGGAACCGTCGCACGCCGACAACACGTTCTTCGCCGCCCTGCCCGTGAACGATCGGGCACGGGTGGATTTCGCCAATGTCCGCGGGGTGCAATTCCTCGAGCCGCTGTTCAGCTTCTCCGGTGCCTGCGCCGGCTGCGGCGAGACGCCGTACTTAAAGCTGCTGTCGCAGTTGTTTGGTGACCGCGCGCAGATCGCCAACGCCACCGGCTGTTCGTCGATCTACGGCGGCAACCTCCCGGTGACCCCGTGGTCCACCAATCGCGAGGGCCGCGGACCGGCGTGGTCGAACTCGCTGTTCGAAGACAATGCCGAGTTCGGCCTGGGTTTCCGACTGGCCGCGGACAAACATCTGGACATGGCGCAACGCCTGGCGCGCGAGATGGCGCCGGCGCTCGGGGCCGACCTGGTGGAAGCCGTGCTGACCGCGCCGCAGGTCCAGGAATCCGAGATCCGCGCACAACGCGATCGGGTGGCCGAACTGACCCGACGCCTGCGCACGCTGGACGGGCCGCGCGCGAAGGACCTGCTGTCGGTGGTGGACCAGTTGGTGCGCCGCAGTGTGTGGATCGTCGGTGGCGACGGCTGGGCGTACGACATCGGTTATGGCGGGTTGGACCACGTGCTGGCCAGCGCGCGCGACGTGAATGTGCTGGTGCTGGACACGGAAGTGTATTCCAACACCGGCGGCCAGGCATCGAAGGCGACGCCGTTGGGCGCGATCGCCAAGTTCGCCTCGGCCGGCAAGCGGATGGCGCGCAAGGACCTGGCGTTGCAGACGATTGCCTATGGCAATGTCTATGTCGCGCAGGTGGCGATGGGCGCCAATCCGCAGCAGACGCTGCAGGCATTCCGCGAGGCCGAGGCGTATCCGGGGTCTTCGCTGATCCTCGCCTACTGCCACTGCATCGCGCACGGCATCGACATGCAGCACGGCATGAAGCAGCAGGACCTGGCGGTGGCGTGCGGCTACTGGCCGCTGTTCCGCTACAACCCCTCGCTGCGCAATGCCGGCGAGAATCCGTTCCTGCTGGACAGCCCGCGCCCGACGATGGCGTTCCGCGACTATGCATACAACGAGGCGCGGTATCGGTCGCTGGCGCAAAGCCGTCCGGACGAAGCCGAGTCGCTGATGGCGGCGGCGCAGGCCGCGTTGCTGGAGAAATACCGCAGCTACGAGGAGATGGCCGGCTGGTCGCCCGCGAGGTTCCATCCGGCAGGCCTGCGCAACAGCGGCATTGCGGCAGCCGCGGTCGAGCGCGTTGAGGCAGATGCGGGCTGATGGTAGCGTCGCTCGCATGAGCGACTACGACCTCGATATCTATGCCTGGAGCCGGCGCCAGGGTGCCCTGCTACGGCGATTGGCGGCCGGTGAGCGCGTCAACGATGCTGACCTTGACTGGCCGAACATCGCCGAGGAGATCGAGACGGTGGGTCGTTCGGAGCGCGCGGCGGTTCGCAGCCATGTTCTCAACGTGCTGGAACACCTGATCAAGCTGCAGGCGTCACCAGTGACGGAACCACGGGCAGGCTGGCAGGCCACGGTCGAGCGGGCCCGCATCGAAATCGAACAACTGCTGGCGGACAGTCCTAGCCTGCGCTCTCTCGTCACGAGCCTGATCGGTGACGGTCTGCCAAAAGCTCGACGCCTGGCCGCCACGGCATTGGCGCTGCATGGTGAGACACCGCGGGTTGACCTTCAGGCCCTGGATTACACCGAGGATCAGGTGCTGAGTGATTGGCTCCCGCCGTCACCTTGAACCCGGGGCGCAGGAGGCTTCAGCTCAGGCTGAGACCTCAGTGCCCCAGAGCCTGCACGATCTCTTCGGTCATCTTCTTCGCATCGCCAAACAGCATCATCGTGTTCGGCCGGAAGAACAATTCGTTGTCCACGCCGGCATAGCCCGACGCCATCGAGCGCTTGACGAACAGCACTGTGCCCGCCTTCTCCACGTCCAGGATGGGCATGCCATAGATCGCCGACTGCGGATCGGTCTTCGCCGCCGGATTGGTCACGTCGTTGGCGCCGATCACATAGGCCACGTCAGCAGTGGAGAACTCATTGTTGATCTCCTCCAGCTCGAACACCTCGTCGTACGGCACATTGGCTTCGGCCAGCAGCACGTTCATGTGGCCCGGCATGCGGCCGGCCACCGGATGGATGGCGTATTTCACGTCCACGCCCTCCTTCTTCAGCGTGTCCGCCATCTCGCGCAACGCGTGCTGTGCCTGCGCCACCGCCATGCCGTAACCCGGCACCACGATCACCTTCGAGGCGTTCTTCATGATGAAAGCCGCGTCCTCGGCATTGCCGCTGCGCACCGTGCGGTCGGTCGCGCCGGCGGCCGCGCTGATGGAGCCGCCCTCGTTGCCGAAGCCGCCCAGCAGCACGTTGAAGATGCTGCGGTTCATCCCCTTGCACATGATGTAGGACAGGATCGCGCCCGACGCGCCCACCAGCGAGCCGGTGATGATCAGCGCCAGGTTCTGGATGGTGAAGCCGATGCCTGCCGCCGCCCAGCCCGAGTAGCTGTTCAGCATCGACACCACCACCGGCATGTCGGCGCCGCCGATCGGGATGATGATCAGGAACCCGAGCCCGAACGCCAGCAATGCGATCAGCCAGAACAGCACCTGATGGCCGCCCGATGCGACAAAGCCGACAATCAGCAGCACGAGCAGGATACCGAGACCCAGGTTCAGCTTGTGCTGGCCGGGGAAGGTGATCGGCGCACCGCTCATCAGCGCCTGCAGCTTGGCAAATGCGATCAACGAGCCGGAGAAGGTGATGGCGCCGATCGCCAGGCCGAGTGACATCTCGATCAGGCTCTCGGTGTGGACGTGGCCGACGGTGCCGATGCCGAACGCCTCGGGGGCATTCAGCGCGGCGGCTGCGACGAACACCGCCGCCAGGCCGACCAGCGAGTGGAACGCTGCGACAAGCTGCGGCAGCGCGGTCATCTGGATCTGCCGCGCGACGAAGGTGCCAACCGCGCCGCCGATGATGATGCCGAGGAAGATCAGCCCATAGCCCAGCCCGCTCATGCCGTGCTGGGCCAGCGTGGCGATCACCGCCACCGCCATGCCGATCATGCCGTAGCGGTTGCCTTGCCGCGACGTGACCGGACTGGACAGCCCGCGCAGCGCGAGGATGAACAGGACGGCAGCGACCAGGTAGGCGAGTGCGGTCAGGTTGGCGGACATCGGCGCGTGTCCCCTATTGCCGCTTCTTGAACATCGACAGCATGCGCTGCGTCACAAGGAAGCCGCCGAAGATGTTCACCGATGCCAGCGTGACCGCGATAAAGCCGAACGCCATTGCCCAGCCGCTGGTGCCAAGCCCGGTCGCGAGCATGGCGCCGACCACGATGACCGATGAGATTGCATTGGTCACCGCCATCAGCGGCGAGTGCAGCGCCGGGGTGACGTTCCACACCACGTAGTAGCCGACGAAGCAGGCCATCAGGAAGATCGCCAGCAGGTAGATGAACGGCTCCACCTCCGACACGACGACGCCGGTGCCCATGACCAGCGTATGCGCATGGGCGGCAAGTTCGCCGGCCCGCTGTGCAAGCCGATCGGCTTCGTCGGCCAACTGGTTCGGGTTCATCGGTACGTCTCCGGGCTCAGGCGGCCTGAGAGGGAAGGAATTGCGGATGCACGACAGCGCCGCCGCGGGTCAGCAACACGCCCTTCACGATGTCATCGGCATCCGGCAGCTTCGGCGCCTTCGCCTCCTTGTCCCAGAACGTGGTCAGGAAGGTGAGCAGGTTGCGCGCATAGAGCGACGAGGCGGCGACCGGGATGCGACCTGGCCAGTTGTAATAGCCCAGGATGGTGACCCCGTTGGCGGTGGTAATCCGCTCGCCCGGCACCGTGGCGGCACAGTTGCCGCCGGCATCGGCGGCCAGGTCGACGATGACGCTGCCCGGGCGCATGGACTGCACCATCGGCTCGGTGACGATGACCGGCGCCTTGCGGCCCATCACCAGCGCAGTACAGACCACGATGTCGTTCTTGGAGATGGTGGTGGCCATCAGTTCCGCCTGTTTCTTGCGGAACACCTCGCTCATCTCGCGGGCATAGGCGCCGGTCTGGCCGGCGGTCTCCTCATCCTCGACGCCGACGAAGCTGGCGCCGAGCGACTTGATCTCCTCCTTGGCCGCGGGACGGACGTCGGTCGCGGACACGATGGCGCCGAGCCGGCGTGCGGTGGCGATCGCCTGCAGTCCGGCCACGCCGGCGCCGATCACGAACAGCCGGGCGGGCGGTACCGTACCGGCCGCCGTCATCATCATCGGGAAGCCGCGCGGGAACGCATCGGCCGCCTCGATCACCGCACGGTAGCCGGCCTGGTTGGCCTGGCTCGACAGCACGTCCATCGCCTGTGCGCGGGTGATCCGGGGCAGCAGTTCCATCGCCACGCAGTCGATGCCCGCCTGGGCAATGGCAGCAACCTCGGACGGATCGGCGAAGGCATTGGCGATGCACACCAGAAGGGCGCCGCGAGGTATCGACGCAAGCTGTTCCGGCAGCGGCAACTGCACGGCGAATACGATGCCGGCGCCGGCTAGCGCCGCAGCCGCGTCCGATGCGATCTCGGCCCCGGCAGCGGCAAACTCGGCGTCCGGCAGGGCAGCGCCTTCGCCGGCACCCGCTTCGACAGCTACCACAAGGCCCAGCGCGATCAGCCGCTTCACCGTATCGGGGGTTGCCGCCACGCGTGTTTCAAACGCACGCCGTTCCTTCAGCACCGCGAGGCGCATCCAATCAATCCTTCACAATCAACAACCCAGAAGGAGGAACTGGGCCCGAGAGGATGTGCGGCCGCTGCCCCAGTCCAGTTGCGCCGCACCATGCGCGAAGGGGGTGGGTGGTGCAAGGGGGCGCGGCCGTATCATCACGGCACAGGCTTAACCGATCAGGCGTGAACGGAGTCTGAATCTGCTCGACCGCCCCGCCGTCCGGCCGCCGTCGATCGGTAGGGCGGCGCCGTTCACCATGACGTTGCAACCTTGTATCGCAAGTGCCTTCGCGGTGGCGAAGCCGATCCCGCCAAGCGAACCGGTGATCAGCGCGGATTTGCCAGCGAGCATGCGACGCACTGCGGGCCTAACTGAGTACTGCGGGCCTAACTGAGAGGTCGCGCACACCGACATCACCTGCATGCCTCCCCTTGTCCATGGTGCGATGGGATGATCATGCTGGTGCAAATCCAAGGAGGGACGTGATGGGCCAACTCGAGGGCAAGGTCGGCATCATCACCGGCGCCGCGTCCGGCATCGGCGCGGCGTGTGCCCAGGTGCTGTCACGCGAGGGCGCGAAGCTGCTGCTGACCGACCTGGACGATGCGGCGGGCGAGCGCCTGGCGGCGGAGACCGGCGGCGTCTACCTGCATCTCGACGTGACCGACGAGGCCGCCTGGCCCGGTGTCGTATCCGCTGCCGAAAAGCGCTTCGGCCATCTGGACATCCTGGTGGCGAATGCCGGTATCGGCATCATGGGTCCGGCGATCGATATGTCGCTGGCCGATTGGCGCCGCCAGATGGCGGTGAACGTCGATGGCGTGTTCCTGTCGGTCAAGCATTGCATTCCCGCGATGCGCCGGTCCGGCGGCGGGTCGATCGTCATGCTGTCCTCGGTGGCCGGACTGCGCGGATCGGCGGGCCTGGCCGGCTACAGCGCAAGCAAAGGTGCAGTGCGGCTGTTCGCGAAGTCGATGGCGCTGGAATGCGCGCAGGCGCGCGACGGCATCCGGGTGAACTCGGTGCACCCCGGCATCATCGACACGCCGATCTGGACCAAGCTGCCGCCAGGCGCGAACGCGCCACTCGATCCGCGGGCGATCGCCGCGGCGACGGTGCCGCTTGGCGAAGCCGGACGGCCCGAGGATGTCGCCGACGGCATTCTGTTCCTGGCGTCCGACGCATCGCGGCATATCACCGGTTCAGAATTGGTGATCGATGGCGGCATGACGGCGGGGCGGATTACGCGACTGGGGGGATGATGCGGGTGGCGATTTGGCTGTCGTAATGGGTTTCGCTGCACTCTACCCATCCTGCGCAGGCCACTCCGGTTCTGTGTCTCCGTGTCGCCGCAGGATGGGTAGAGCGCAGCGAAACCCATCATCTATGGTGGATCGTCGCGCAAATTCTCGCGCAATGTCGTCCCAGAGTACTCGGTCCGGAACACCCCACGCGCCTGCAACAGCGGCACCACGCCGCGCACGAAGCTTTCGTACATCCCGGGCATCAGCGTCGGCGTCAGGATGAAGCCGTCGCACGCCTGGCTTTCGAACAGGTCCTGCAACTGATCCGCCACGCTCGCCGGTGATCCGACGATCTGCGGGCACAGTTCGCTGGTGGCAAACCTCCGCGCCGCTTCGCCGAGTGTCAGGCCGTGCGCGGCAGTGCCTTGCAGGATGACGTCGAGCGAACCGCGTGAACCATCTTCGATATCCATGTCCTGTAACGGCTGATCGGGCGGAAAGCGCGACAGGTCGGTGCCGATGTGGCCCGACATCTGCGCCATGCCGAGTTCGGCGACGACCAGGTCGTTGAGATAGGCCTGCCGCTCGCGCGCGATCGCGTCGGTATCGCCAATGATCGGATCGACCGACGGCAGGATCTTGCAATCCTCCGGCGCGCGCCCGGCGGCAACCACGCGCGCCTTCATGTCGCGGTAGAACGCCTGCATGGCCGACTTGTCGTGTTGCAGCGTGAAGACAATTTCACCCCAGCGCGCGGCGAAATCGCGACCGCGCGGCGACGATCCCGCCTGCATGATCACCGGCCGCCCCTGCGGCGAACGCGGCACGGTCAGCGGTCCCCGCGTCTTCACCCACGGTCCCTGGTAGTTCACGTAATGCACCTTGGCGGGATCCGCGAACACGCCACCCTGCTTGTCGAGCACCAGCGCGTCTGCGTCCCAGCTGTCCCACAGCGCGCAAACCGCCTGCACCACGTCTTCAGCCACGTCATAGCGCGCATTGCGCGGCGGCAGTTCGTCGATGCCGAAATTCATCGCCTCGAGCCGGCCGTGCGAGGCAACCACGTTCCACGCCACGCGCCCGCCACTCATCAGGTCCAGCGTGCCGAGTGAACGCGCCAGATGGTACGGCGGGTAGAACGTGGTGGACAGCGTGGCGCCGAGGCCGACGTGGCGGGTCACGCGCGCCATGATCGACAGCAACGGGATCGGATCGAGCAATCCCATCTGGCCGCCACGCCCGAGGATGGTCGCGAAATTTCCGCCATACAGGTCGTACAGCCCGAGGATATCGGCGAAGAACAGGCTGTCGAACCTGCCCTGCTCAAGGACGCGCGCGATGTGTTCGTGCCATTCGGGGGCAAGGAAGCCGTTATCGGCCTCCGGATGACGCCAGGCACCGTGATGATGCGCGGTGGGACCCGCCAGAAGAAACGCCACCAGATGCATCTTGCGCTTCATCGTCTGCGTCCCCGTGCGTGCGCTGTCCCATAGTGGCCGGACATCGATCGACGGGCAAAAGCGCTCACCCCGCCGGCGGCACCCCTGCCCTCGCCAGCGCTTCTGCCTGCCGCTCCGCCAGCACCTGTTCGTCGAAGTCGTCGATCAGGCCACGGAACAGCCGGCACCAGTTCAGCTCTGCCTTCAGGCGAACAAACACGCCGCCGAGCCCGATCGCCGATCGATCCATCAGCACGAATTCGCGCGGCGGCTTCACACCGCCGGTGCGCTTCAATCCGGCATGCACGCGTTCGGCAACCTCACGGCCGAACTGCGGATCGTCCGATTCCTGGATGCGGCGCACGCGGTCCTCACACAGCGGCTCATACAGGAACCGCGCCCAGAGGTTCAGCGCGGCCATCTTCTCGTTCGAGAGGTCGGTGAATCCCCAGGTCTCATACGCGTGATGCGCCTTGGCATCGTCGTTGTCGCGCACCGCCTCGTAGAGGTCGATCACGCCTCGCACGAACTTCGCGCCGAAAACGCGGATGGCGCCGAAATCGAGCAGGTTCACGGTCGCATCCGGGCACACCTGGTAATTGCCGAGATGCGGATCGCCGTGGATCACGCCGTAGCGATAGAACGGCACATACCAGGCACGGAACAGCGCCTCAGCGATGCGATTACGCTCCTCCTGCGGCGGATCTTCCGCCAGACGCTGCATCAGCGGCCGGCCGTCGAGCCAGGTCATGGTCAGCAGCCGGCGCGTGCAGTGCCCCTCGATCGGCACCGGCACGTGTACCGTCGGGTCGTTCGCCAGCATCTGGTGGTACAGCCGCATCTGCGCGGCTTCGCGTTCGTAGTCGAGTTCCTCACGCAGCCGCTGGGTCAGCTCCTTGTAGACCTCCTCGTGCTGAATGGCGTTGTCCATGCGGTGGTAGATCGCCATGGCAAGGCGCAATTGGCGTAGGTCGGCCTCCACGGTGCTTGCCATGTCGGGGTATTGCAGCTTGCAGGCGACCTCGGTGCCATCGTGCAGACGCGCGCGATGCACCTGGCCAAGGCTGGCAGCTGCAGCGGCGCCGTGGCTGAAGCTGGCGAACTTCGACTCCCAGTCGGGCCCGAGTTCGCTGACCATGCGGCGTCGGACGAAGTTCCAGCCCATGGCGGGAGCGTTGGCCTGAAGTTGCGCGAGTTCTGCGGCATATTCCGCCGGCAGTGCATCCGGCACCGTGGAGAGGAACTGCGCCACCTTCATCAGCGGTCCCTTCAGGCCGCCGAGGATGGTGCGAAGGTCCTCGGCGTGGCTGGCGCGGTCTGTCTTGATGCCGAACATGCGCTCGCCCGCAACGCGCGCCGCGATCCCGCCCACCGCGCCGGAGGTCCGCGCCATCCGGCGGATTTCACCGAAGATGTTGCCGCGGTCAGACATGGCGTGAGGACTTTGACAGGAACAAGGTCAAGCAAAGGGTCAAGACTCCCCCTCCCCTTGCGGGAGGGGGTTGGGGGGTGGGGTCAACCGTGCTGCCTGCCGAATGGCGGTGACGGCACCTTCAAGGTTGCTGAGTACATCCGACGCGGTCCGCGATGCGTGGGTAAGAGAACAGGGCATCCGTGTGTTGCGCGTCATCAAGCTGGCTGCCGTTGACCGGGCCGCGGTCACTCCGCCTGCTCCAACTCGTCGATGAAGCCGGCGATGACATCCAGGCCCTTCTTCCAGAAGGCTGGATCAGACGCATCCAATCCGAACGGCGCCAGCAGTTCCTTGTGACGCTTGGTCCCGCCGGCCTGCAGCATCTTCAGGTATTTCGCCTGGAATCCCGGATGCCCGGACTGGAACACCGAGTACAGCGCATTCACCAGGCAGTCGCCGAACGCATAGGCATAGACATAGAACGGCGTGTGGATGAAGTGTGGCACATACGCCCAGTAAACCCCGTATTCCGGCGTGAACTCGAACGCCGGCCCGAGGCTATCCTTCTGCACCTGCATCCAGATCTCGGCGATCCGGTCCGGCACCAGTTCACCGGAACGCCTCTCATCATGCAGGAGCGATTCGAAGTGATAGAACGCAACCTGCCGAACCACCGTGTTCAGCATATCCTCGACCTTCGCCGCCAGCATGATGCGCCGGCGCTTCGGATCGGCCGCATCCAGCAGCGCGCGGAAGGTCAGCATCTCGCCGAACACGCTGGCGGTTTCCGCCAGGGTCAGCGGTGTGCCGGACATCAGGTAGCCCTGCTCGGCCGCCAGCACCTGGTGCACACCGTGGCCGAGTTCGTGCGCGAGGGTCATCACGTCGCGCGTGCGACCGTGGTAGTTCAGCAGCAGGTAGGGATGCGCCGATGGCACGGTGGGATGCGCGAAGGCTCCACCCGACTTGCCGGCCTTCAACGTCGCATCGATCCACGGCCGGTCGAAGAACCGCTTCCCCACATCGGCCAATTCCGGACTGAACGCACCGTACGCGGTCAGCACCCGTTCGCGCGCCTCGTTCCACGGGATCGTTCGATCATCATCATCCGGCAGCGGCGCGTTGCGGTCCCAATGCTGCAGCCTGGGCAGGCCGAGCCACTTCGCCTTCATCAGGTAGTAGCGGTGCGAGAGCCGTGGAAAATCCGACCGCACCGCCGACACCAGCGCGTCCACAACCTCATCCTCCACCATGTTGGCGCGGTTGCGATAGCTCCCGGGGCGCGGATAGTGCCGCCACGTGTCGATGATCTCCTTGTCCTTCGCCAGCGTGTTGGTGACCAGCGAGAACAGCCGGATATTCCCGCCGAATGCTGCACCGATCGCGCGGGCGGCCGATTCGCGCATCGAGCGGTCGCGATCCGACAGCTTGTTCAGCGCGTCGCTGACGGTGAGTTCCTCGCCGTTGAGCGGCACACGCATCGCCGCCACTGTCTCATCGAACAGCCGGCTCCATGCGCTGCGCCCGGTCACTTCCTTTTCGTGCAGCAGCTTTTCCACTTCGTCGGAGAGCTGGTGCGGTCGGAACACGCGCAGGTCGCGCAGCCAGGGCCGCCATTTCGCCAAAGCCGCGTCCGCCAGCTTCTGCTCCAGCGCCGCCTCGTCCAGCCGGTTCAGCTCCAGGGTGAAGAACAGCAGATTGCTGCTGATCACGGTCACCCGCTCGCTGGCGGTCTGGTAGAAACGGCCGATCTCGGCATTGGTGGAATCGCCGGCGAACAGCAGCTGGGCGTAGGACATCAGCCTTCCCAGCACTTCCTCGATGCGCTCGTATTCGGTTATCGCCGCTGCGAGCACGCTGCCCGACATGGCAGCCAGCCTGCCCTGGTGCGCCGCAGCGAAGGCCAGGGCCGCCTTCTCCGCCTTGGCGAAATCCGCCGCGACGGCTGGGTTGTCCGGGGCGGGATAGAGGTCGGACAGGTCCCAGTTCGGCAGGCCCTCCGCGGTCTGCGGGCTGGATACGACATCGGCTGGGGCGGTATGGCGCGTCATTGCGTCCTCGCGAGGCTGCGGTCCTCATCCATGTAAGGTAGTAGGGGCGGAGGTCAAAGGGTTGCGCCCGGCGCAGGCTGCCGTGGGCGACGGGAGGTAACGTGGAGCTCTATCCGACCTGGCCAAATCTGGCGGCGATGATGTTCGCGCTCGCCCGGAGCTGGCCGGACAAGCCGCTGCTGCGATCGTTCCGGGACGGCGCCTGGCATTCCATCAGCTGGAGCGAGTTCGGCCGCATGGCAGCTTCCTGCGCCCGACACCTGCGCGCGGCTGGCGTGTCGGGCGGCGACCGGGTGTTGATCGTTTCGGAAAACCGGCCGGAATACCCGATCGCCGAGACTGCACTGATGTCGCTGCGTGCCGTGCCGGTGCCGACCTACACGATCAACACCGTGGCGGACCACGCCCACATCCTGCGCGATTGCGGCGCCCGGGCTGCCATCGTGTCGTCCCCGGCCCTCGCCGGTGTGCTGCGCGAGGCCGGCCGGCAGGCCGGAGGGCTCGACCTGCTGGTGGTCATCGATGGCGCGCCGGAAGCCGCTGGCGGCACGCCCCGGCTGATCCACTGGGGCGAACTGGTGGCCGACAGCTCCCCGCCGGACGATATGGCCCTGGAGGCCGCTGCCATCGCGGGGACCGCGCTGGCCTGCCTGATCTACACCTCCGGCACCGGCGGGGCGCCGAAAGGGGTGATGCTGCCGCACCGCTCCATCCTGTCGAACTGTCGCGGTGCGTTCGAGCTGCTGCGGCCACTGGCGCTGCAGGACGAGGTGTATCTGTCGTACCTGCCGGCATCGCACAGCTACGAGCATACCGTCGGCCAGTTCTTCCTGCCCAGCATCGGCACCGAAATCGTCTACTGCCGCGGCGTCGAGCATCTGGCGGCCGACATGCTGACGGTGCGGCCGACGATCCTGACGGCGGTCCCGCGCGTGCTGGAAGTGATCCGCAGCCGTGTGTTGACCCAGGTGGGACGGCAACCGGGCTGGCAGCAGGCACTGTTCAATCGGGCATTGGAGATTGGCCAGAAGCGGGGCGCAGGTCACCGCCTCGGATTATCCGAGCGCCTGCTCGATCCGCTGCTCGATCGTCTGGTGCGAGCCAAGGTGCGTGCCCGTTTCGGCGGCCGTCTCAAGGCGGCGATGTCGGGTGGCGCGCGGCTGGAGCCCGAAGTTGGTCGGTTCTTCCTGGCGTTGGGATTGATGATCATGCAGGGCTACGGCCAGACGGAGGCCGGCCCGGTCATCAGCGCCAACCCGCCGGACGCGATCCGCATCGATACGGTCGGACGCGTGCTGCAGGACGTCGACCTTCGCCTGGCCGAGGATGGTGAGATCCTGGTGCACGGCGACCTGGTGATGGACGGTTACTGGGGCCTGCCCGATGCAACGGCCGCTGCGATCCGGGATGGCTGGCTGCACACCGGCGACATCGGCACGTTGGATGACGAGGGTTACCTTCGCATCACCGATCGCAAGAAGGACATGATCGTTCTGTCGGGCGGCGAGAACGTATCGCCGGCGAAGATCGAGGGCATGTTAATGGCTGAACCGGAGATTTCGCAGGCCGTCGTTGCCGGCGATGGCCGCTCGTCGCTGACCGCATTGGTGGTGCCGGCCGATGGTTATGACGATGTAGCGGCGGCGCTCGCGGTGACGCGGGTGAACCATCGGCTATCGGTGACCGAACGCATACGAAAGCACGCAGTGGTGGCAGCGTTCACCGTGGAAAATGGTTTGCTGACGCCGACGCAGAAGATCCGGCGCATGCTGGTGATCCGCGCGAACAGCGAAACGCTGGCCAGGTTGCACGGCTAACCGCGTCTTCATCAAGAGCGCCTATGCCGGCTGCGCGGCAATCGTGCCGCCAACGGAGCGCAGACAATGCTATGCATTGCACTGCGCCTCCGGTGGGGTAGGTGGCGGATGAAGATCACAGTCTTCATCCGCCGCTAGCTTACCCAACCGGCCCCGGCGGGCCACCATTTGGCGAGCTCGCCGGGTGCTCGGATTGACTAGCAGGCCGGTCGGTCCGCTTCAACATCATAATGTGCGCCGAGCCCGCTCTGGCACATCGGCAGCCCTGATGCCGCCTGCGCGGCAATCGTGCCGCCAACGGAGCACAGACAACACTATGCATTCAATACTATGCATTGCACTGCGCATCCGGTGGAGTAGGTGGCGGATGAAGCTGAGCTTCTTCATCCGCCGTTAGCCTATCCAACCGGCCCCGGCGGGCCCGCCTTTTGTCGAGTCCGTCGGGTGCCTGGACTGTTTACCATCACCGTCTCATCGCTTCAACGCCGTATCACATCCCGAGCGCGCGCCGGTACACATCGAGCAGCGTCTCCTGCTCCTCCACATCCGCCGCCTCCTGCTTGCGAATGCGAATGAGCTGACGCAGCACCTTCACATCGAACCCGGCAGACTTCGCCTCCGCGTAGATGTCGCGAATGTCGCTGCCGAGTGCCTTGCGCTCTTCTTCCAGCCGCTCGATGCGGTCCACCAGGCTGCGCAGCCGATCGGCAGCGATGCCGCCGGTCTTGGTGTCACCATCCACAGGCTTTGCCACCGCGCGCAGCGCCATCATGTCCCCCGATCAGTCAAGGCCGGCGGGGATAGCGGTCACCCAGGGTGCGGTCAATGTCCCGGATTGGCCTTGGCGAATGCCGCCTTCTGCTCCGCGCTGGCCTCCTTCTGATACTGCGCCTGCCACTCCTTGTACGGCATGCCGTAGACGATTTCGCGCGCGTCCGGATCGGCCAGGCCGATGCCCTTCGCCTCGGCCTCCTCACGATACCAGCGGCTCAGGCAGTTCCGGCAAAATCCCGCCAGGTTCATCATGTCGATGTTCTGCACGTCGGTCCGTTCGCGCAGGTGCTGCACCAGACGGCGAAACGCGGCGGCTTCCAGCTCGGTGCGGGTCTTCTCGTCGAATTGCGGTGCGGTCATGGTGGGCCTCCTCTACCAGTTCCGAAGATGGCGCGTCCGGCTCCGGTTCGCCATACTCCGGCGCGAGCGGACGAAAGGAAAGCGAGGCCGATGGTCTGGGACGATGCACGTGCCCGTTCGGCGCTCAGGGCGCTGTTCGACGCCGCTGTCGCCGCGGCGGATCCGCGCAAGGTCCTCGCGGCGAAGCTGCCGCCCAAGCCAAAGGGTCGCTGTATCGTGGTGGGCTGCGGCAAATCCGCCGCGGTGATGGCCGCAGCACTGGAAGACGCCTGGCCGGACGTGCCCCTGGAGGGCGTTGTCGTCACCCGCTACGGCCACAGCGTTCCCACCGGGCATATCGAGGTCATCGAGGCCTCGCACCCAGTACCCGATGCCAACAGCGAACGCGGCGCGCACCGGCTGCTCGAGCGCGTACGCGGCCTCGGCCCCGACGATCTGGTGCTGGCGCTCATCTCCGGCGGCGGGTCGGCGCTGTGTGCCGCACCAGCCGATGGCCTGACATTGGCGGACAAGCAGGAGGTCAACCGGGCCCTCCTCGCGTCCGGTGCCAACATCACGGAAATGAACTGCGTGCGGAAGCATCTCTCGGCGATCAAAGGCGGCCGGCTGGCTGCCGCGGCGCGCCCCGCGCGGGTCGTGACGTTGGCGATCAGCGATGTGCCGGGCGACGATCCCGCAGTGATCGCCTCGGGACCAACGGTCCCGGACCCTACGACCTTTGCCGATGCACGGGCGATCATCGCCCGCTATGGCATCGAGCCGCCGGCGGCGGTCATGACACGCCTGGCGAATGCAACAGACGAAACTCCCCAGCCTGGCGAACTGCCGGACATCGAGTTCCGCCTGATCGCCACGCCGATGACGGCACTGACCCGAATGGCCGAGACGGCACGCGGCCTTGGCTTGACTCCGCTGGTACTCGGCGACGCGCTGGAAGGCGAGTCACGCGAGATGGGCACCGTGATGGCCGGCATCGCGCGCAGCATCCGTGCGCACGGCCAGCCGCTGTCGCCACCCGCCGTCGTGCTGTCGGGCGGTGAGACCACCGTGACGATTGGCCGCGGACCCGCCGGCCATGGTGGCCGCAACACCGAATTCCTGCTCGCGCTCGCCGTGGCTCTCGGCGGCGCCGCAAATGTCTGGGCGATCGCCGGCGATACCGACGGCCTGGACGGCATGGACGACATCGCCGGCGCGATTGCGACGCCCGACACGCTGGCGCGTGCACGTGCCAAGGGCCTGGATCCGCGGGCGATGCTCGCCGGCCATCACAGCCACACGCTGTTCGACGCATTGGGCGATGCGGTCCGAACCGGCCCGACGCTGACCAACGTGAACGATGTTCGCGCCATCCTGATTGCCTGAAGGAATCCGCATGGCCATACGACCCAGATTGCGCCGCCGCCGGCGCACGAAGATCATCGCGACCCTGGGTCCGGCGAGTTCGTCGCTCGATGTGATGACGCGCCTGTTCCAGGCCGGCGCCGATGTCTTCCGACTGAATTTCAGCCACGGGACCCATGAGGACCACGCTGCCCGCTTCGCCATGATCCGCCAGCTCGAGGAGCGGTTCGAACGGCCGATCGGCATCCTGGCCGACGTCCAGGGCCCCAAACTACGTGTCGGCCGCTTTTCCGGCGGACGGGTGCACCTGCAGACCAGCCAGCAATTCCAACTCGACCTCAATCCGACCCCGGGCAGCGCCACGCGCGTCAACCTGCCGCATCCCGAAATCATCGAGGCTGCCTCGATCGGCTGCACGCTGCTGCTGGACGACGGCAAGCTGAAGCTGCGTGTGGTGCGCAAGCGCGGCGACGCGTTGGAGACCGAGGTCGTGGTGGGCGGGCCGCTGTCGGACCACAAGGGCGTCAACGTGCCCGACATCGTGCTGCCGATTCCGGCGCTGACCGGGAAGGACCGCGACGATCTCGCCTTCGCGCTGGAACACGGGGCGAATTACATTGGCCTGTCCTTCGTGCAGCGGCCGGAGGATGTGGCGGAGGCCAAGGAACTGATCCGCGGCCGCGCCTGGGTCATGGTGAAACTGGAGAAGCCGCAGGCGCTGGAGAATCTCGACGCAATCATGCAACTCACCGATGCGGTGATGGTGGCGCGCGGCGATCTCGGCGTCGAGTTGCCGCCCGAAGAAGTGCCCCTGGCGCAGAAGCGCATCGTGCGGGCGGCGCGCCAACTGGGAAAGCCGGTGGTGGTCGCGACGCAGATGCTGGAGAGCATGATCAACTCACCATCGCCCACCCGCGCCGAGGCCTCCGACGTTGCGACAGCCGTGTTCGACGGCGCCGACGCCGTGATGCTGTCGGCGGAGACCGCCGCTGGCCAGTATCCCTACGAAGCCGTCAACATGATGGACCGCATCGTTGCGCGCGTGGAGCAGGATCCTGGCTGGCGCGCCATGATCGATGCCAGCCGACCGGAGCCGGAGCACGCCACTGCGGATGCCATCGCCGCTGCCGCACGCCAGGTTTGCCACACGATCGGCGCACAGGCCGTCGTCGCATTCACCGCGTCCGGCGCCACCGCATTGCGCGTCGCACGCGAGCGGCCGGAGGCGCCGATCATCGGCCTCACGCCGCACCTGACCACTGCGCGGCGCATGGCCTTGGTATGGGGTGTGCACGCAGTGGTATCCGCTGACGCGCATTCGATGGGCGACGCGATGACCCGCGCGACTCGCGTGGCGCAGACCGAGGGCTTTGCCGAGCACGGCCAGGAAATCGTCGTCGCCGCCGGCGTGCCGTTCGGCCATTCCGGCACCACCAACGTGCTGCGCGTCACGACGGTGCGGTAGCCGGGTGCGGTAGGCGATGGTTGGTGGGGCTGGCCTGTCTCTGTGCGATGGCCTCGCCTATCAACATCAGGCTCGCCGCCAACCTTTCGTGGGTGCCGGGACGAGGTACCAACACTGGCTAAGGTCTCTCACGTAGCTCTGCCAGGCCACGCTTCGACCTGCCGTCCGAGTGGAAATTCCCCGGGTCCAGCCACGCCTCGAACGCGTCGCGGCAACGCGGCCATTCGTCCGCGACAATGCTGTACCAGTCGCTGTCGCGCCGCCGCCCCTTGACCACCATGTGCGCGCGGTGGCGCCCTTCGTAGGTGAAGCCCAGGCGTTCCGCGGCGCGCTTCGACGGTGCATTCAGCGCATTGCACTTCCACGCCAGCCGGCGGTAGCCCAGTTCATCGGCAGCCAGCCGCAACAGCAGGAACATCGCCTCGGTCGCCGCACAGGTGCGCTGCAGTCGCGGGGAAAACCAGATGCCGCCGAGTTCGATCACCGCGTTCTTGGGCTGGATGTCCAGCAACGTCAGCCAGCCGGATGCGAAGCCGGTGTCGAGCGGACGCACCGCCCACGCCATCGGGTCATGCGTGGTGGCAAAATCGCCGACGAAGCGCGCCATCGCGGTGTCCGACGGGAACGGGCCATAGCCGAGATATGCCCAGCTGTCGTCCGCGCCCTGCGCCGCCTGCCAAAGCTCCGCGGCGTGGCGGAGATGCAACGGTTCAAGTGCGACATACCGCCCGGTCAGCGTCACACGCGCCGGCAGCGGTCGCGGCGTTGGATCGACCTCGGGCCCGAGCGGTGGCGGCGGCATGGTGGCAATCTCCCCCGGCTTCAATCCTGTGCTTACGGCCTGCGCGCCGTCATGGCATGGTCCGGTCGGCGGGGTAATCGCTGGGCCATTTCCTGGGCGATACGGGAATACCGTGACTTCCCGCGCGTCTGTTACCACTCTGGGCACCACGATCCGACTCTGGTGTCACGCCATAACAAAGGGGGATGCATGTTCCGTACGTCACTGCTCGCCGCGGTCTTCGCCGCTGGCACATTGTCAGCCGCCTCGGCCGCCATGATCGACTTCCATGCAACCATGTCCGGCAAATCCGAAGTGCCGCCGACAACCTCGAACGGCTCCGGCGACGTGCTGGCGACGCTCGACACCAGCAATAAGACACTGACCTACACCATGACGTATTACGGCCTGTCAGGCCCGGCGACCGCGGCGCACTTCCATGGCCCGGCAGCCGCCGGGGCCAACGCCGGCGTCGTGGTGCCGATCGGCACCAATCCGGCCAGCCCCACCAGCGGGACCGCCACGCTGACCGATGCGCAGATCAAGGATCTCGAGGCCGGCAAGTGGTATGCGAATGTCCATACCGCGGACAACAAGGGCGGCGAAATCCGTGGCCAGATGATGCGGGCGGGCGGTCCGGGTTCCGCGATGCATTCCGCCGCGATGCCGACGAAGGCCAGCGCCTCGGCACCGGCTGCGGCGCCTGCACCGACGAAGAAGCAATAGCCCGACGGCGGATTACGCTGCGCTTATCCGCCCTACGGACGCCACGGGACCGTAGGGCGGAACCAGCGCAGCGCATTCCGTCAAACCGCCCATCACGCCGCCGCCCCGCGCGCATGCAGCCGGCGCAGTGCGCGATCGACCCAGTGCGCCGTCAGCTTCTCCTGCGCACCGTTCTGCGCCAGCCGTTCGTGCAGCGCAGGAAAATCCACCCGGTCCAGCGCCTGATCCTGGTTGAAGCAGGAAAACACCACGGTCCGCTCGCCGGTCGCCGGGTCGATCTGCGGCTGCAGGCACTGCGCACAGACCTCCTTCATCATGCACTGCATCGGCGAGTTGATCGAACCGATCGCGCTGTGACCGGGCTTCAGGAGCGGCGCCAGCACGCCATGCCGCGCCGCGCCGACCGCCTGCATCATGCGGTCCGACCCGATGACGATCATGTGGTCCGCCAAGGCCAGCGGCACCGCCTGTTCGCCCAGCTTGCCGGAGCCATACGCCGCCATCGCCTGCACGATATTGCCGACGAAACTGCGATCCTGCGGACGCGTCGGCGCGAACCCCGGCGCCTCGTCGCAGCACCAGACGATGGTGTCGGCCGCGCGTTCAATTTCCGCCACCTTGTAGCGGTCGCGCATCAGCTTGTAGCCGGCGAAATACAGCACCCGCGAGCCTGCCTCGCGCAACGCCGCTCCGATCGAGAACAGCACGGCGTTGCCCAGGCCACCGCCAACCAACGCCACGGTGGCATCGGCCATGATCTCGGTCGGCGATCCGGTCGGACCCATCAGCACCACCGGCTCGCCAGGCTTCAGCACGGCGCAGATATCCGAACTGCCACCCATCTCCAGCACGATCACCGACACCAGTCCCGCCTCCGGGTCGGTCCAGGCGCCGGTCATCGCCAGCCCTTCCATCGCCAGGACCGTGGTCGCGATCCCCGCCTCGGCGACACGCGGAGCCAGCATCTCGTAATTCTGCAACCGGTAGAACTGCCCCGGGCGGAAGGCGCGCGCCTGCGCCGGCGCATGCACCACCACCTCGACGATGGTCGGGGTCAGCCGGTGCACCGCGTGCACCGTGGGCAGCAGGTCCTGTCGGCAGCGTGCGATCAGGTCGGCGCCGGCGATCGGTGACGGCGGCTGCGAGGCGAGTGCGTGCGACACCACGGGGTAGCCGCGCTTGGCGCCTCCCATCGCCTTCACGACATTGCCGAAGAAGCTGGGATGCAAGTCGCCGAAGAAACTGATGAAGCGGCCATTGTCGGCGCGGTGCATCAGCACCTGCGTCGTGTCTGGCTTGGCGAGCCCGCGCACCACGGAGACCGGCGCGCCGGTTTCGTCCACCGCCTGGAAATACCGGCCGTCGAGCCGGATACGGCCATCCTCGCGCGCTAGCACGGTGTTGGGCTGGGTACCGGCGGCCACCAGAATGGCGCGCGCCGGCAGCACAACCTCGGAGCCATCCGCGCGTCCCAGGCGGATGGCAGATGCGTGGCCGAATGCGTCCACCTCCACCGCGCGCGGCGCCAGTCCCTCGGCGAACCGGACCGCCTCTTCCAGCGCCTTGGCGACCTCCTCGTGGTTCAGCGTGTAGGACGGGCTGTCGATCAACCGCCGGCGATAGGCAATCGTCACACCGCCCCAGCTATCGAGCAGTTGCGCGAGCCGAGGGGCCCTGCCCTCGCGCACGGCCGCTTCGCGCTCCGCCTGGATCGCAGCGGCATGAGCGAGGAATTCGTCGGCGATGCCGACTTCCTCCGCATTCCAGCCGGCCCGTACCGCCGCCTCGCCGCGTTCGGCCACCAGCGTGCGATAGCGGGCGGCGAACTTCTCCACCTGGCGGACATAGTAAGCCAGGCTCTCGGTTGCGGTATCAATCGCGGTGAGGCCACCACCGATCACCACCGCCGGCAGCCGCATCTGCAGATTGGCTATGGATGAAAACTTCGCAGCACCGGTGAGTTGCAGCGCCATCAGGAAGTCGGACGCAGCCCGCACGCCGCGCGCCAGTCCGTTCGGGATATCGAGCACCGTCGGCTTGCCGGCGCCCATGCACAGCGCGATGTGGTCGAAACCCATCGCCCACGCATCGTCCATGCCGAGAGTGGCGCCACCGCCGAACCGGATGCCGCCGAAATGCGCGAACTGCGCGCGGCGTTCCAGCAGCAGGCGCACCAGCTTGAGATAGTTCTTGTTCCACCGCACCGTGATGCCGTACTCGGCAACGCCGCCGAAGCCCGCCATCACCCGGTCATCCAGGTTCTCGAACAAATGCCTGGTGTCGCGCACCGGCGCTGTCGGATCGAAGCCCAGCGGCTCGATCTTCAACCCGTCGATCGCCACTACGGTGTGGCCGTCGTTCATCAGGTGGTGCGCCAAGGTAAACCCGGCCGGCCCGAGGCCGACGATGAGCACCTTGCGGCCGGTGTCGGCACGCGGCAGCGGACGGCGGATGTCGAGCGGGTTCCATCGCGTCAACAGGGCATAGATCTCGAAGCCCCACGGCAGGCCAAGCACGTCCTTCAGGATCGACGTCTCGGCCTGCGGAATATCGACGGGGTCCTGCTTCTGGTAGATGCACGCCTTCATGCAGTCGTTGCAGATGCGATGCCCGGTCGCTGCCATCATCGGGTTGTCGATCGCGATGGTCGCGAACGCGCCGAGTACGCTGCCCTGCGCCCGCAGCGTGTGCATCTCGGAGATCTTCTCGTCCAGCGGACAGCCCGCCAGCGTCACGCCGAACGGCGACTTCTGGAATTCTCCGGATTTGCGATCCTTGAGGCCGATGCTGCAGGAATCCTTGCCCTGGGTGTGGCACCAGATGCAGTAGTTGACCTGGTCCAGCGCCTGCTGGGTGCTCATGCCGGCATCGGTCAGCGCGAAACCCTCGCGCGGCCGCCAGTGATGCTCCGGCAACCGCAGCATCGTCACGCCGTCGCGCTCGATGGTTTCAACCGGAACCAGATGGTTGTAGTCGAGCCGGTGCGGCACGCGGAACAGCGTATTGCCTGGATGCGCCGCGTGACCGGCGTCGGTCAGCGTCGCCCAGGCGGCATAGCGCAGCGCTACATCCAGCGCATCCGCCTCGCCGGCGGTTTCCCACCTGGCGACATGTTCGGCGAACGCGCGTTCGGTCACCGCCTCGCCAACCCGCGCTTCCAGCTCCGCGCGCAATGCGGCGCCATCGAAGCCGGACGGATCGGGGTATTTCTTCACCGCCTGGCGCTGTACGAACAGCCGCTTGCAGGCATGGACCGGATCGAGCGCGTGGGTCTCGCGCGCCAGTGCCAGCGTCTCCGCCTCGATGCCGAACAGCGCAGCCACGAAGCCATCGACGTGCGGGCCGAGCGTGACGACAAGCTCGCTTTCGTCCTTCGCGGCGACCGCCTCGGGTGCGGCGCGTGCCGCCAGCAGGCGCGCGTGCAGCGCCGCATCCTCGGCGGCAAGCTGCTCGAGGAAGACACGGTCCAGCCGCATCAGGCCGTCGCGCATGGCGAGGTCAGCGAAGCTGAAGCCGAAGCCCAGGGTCGGTGCGTCGGTGGCAGGCACGGCATCCATTTCGGTTTCAGCCCATCTTGCGCAGCAGCGACATGACCTGGTCTCGCTCTGCAGGTGCGAGCGGCGAGAGCGCCGCCTCATGCGCCTTGCGGGCGCATGCCACGGCACTGGCGATCAGTGCAACGCCGGCCTCGGTCGGTTCCAGCACGGCGGTCCTCCGGTCCATCTTGTCCGGACCGCGCCGCATCAGGCCCCGTGCGGTCAACCGCCGCACCACGCCCTGGATCGTCGCCGGATCCATGGCAGCAAGCCGGCCCAGATGGTTCTGGGTGATCCGCCCCAGTTCGACCGTCTTGAGCAGGGCGGTGAACTGTGTCGGCGTCAACTCGGCATGCGCCATCCCCGCGGTGAAGATCGCGACATGCCGCTGATGCGCCCGGCGCAGCAGGAAGCCGATATGGTCCTCGACGCTGAAACCAGCCAGCGCGTCAGCGGCTGTTTCGGTTGGCCATGCGGAGATTGCCAAACACCCCTCCGGCCCCAGCCAGGCCGCGGCCGGAGCTGCTCGTTTGCACGCGAATGATCGGCGCGACAGAGGGCTGGGTCAAGCGGTGGGGACGCGCTGATCCACCATGGCAGGACTGTCCGCAGGGCGGTCCGTCCGCGCATCTGGTTCGACGGCCTGGTCGGGAGCCGGCTGTGGCGTGGCCGGCAGGCATCCCTGGGCGAGAGCGATGCGGCGGAATTCGTTTTCCGTCATGTCCTTCCTCCGCGTTCCGGACACCGGAAGTGAAGCCGAGGAAGGTGACCGAACTATGTCGCCGCGGTCTCCGGGTGGACCAAAGTCGTGGCCCGGTCACCGCTGCGGCGTGAACATGGTCCGCAGGACCTCCTGCTGCACCGCGAGTGCCTGCGCCGGCGTGTGGCGCTGGCCGGATGAGGCGATGATCCCGCTGGCCAGCGAGGCGGCCGCAGCCCGGTCCAAGGCAGCCAGCAGATCGTGCAGGACGACCTCGATGGGAACCGACGCACTCTGCTGCGCATGCGACATGGCTACTCTCCGGGGGGCTCGCTGACCATCCTCCTGATGGCGCCGCAAAGGTTAACGATGGCTTAATATTCCGAAGTCGCAATGGGAGCCGCATTGCGCGATCGGCGGAAGCCGCGCCATGCTGGTCCGCTGCTCAGGGAGGCCGCGATGGACGACGCCGCACCTACGCCCGGGTACGCCGAAGCCTATGCCGCCTGGAGCGCGGACCCGGTGGCGTGGTGGGCGGGGGTCGCCGACGGCATCACCTGGGAGCGGCGATGGGACTGCGCGTTCGACCCCGCGAGCGGCCCGTACGGACGCTGGTTCCCTGGCGCCATACTCAACACCTGCTTCAACTGCATCGACCGCCACGTACTGGCCGGACGCGGCGAGCAGGCCGCGCTGATCTGGGACAGCCCGATGACCAGGCGGGTCGAGACCTTCACCTACCGGCAGATGCAGTCGCGGACCGCGAAGCTGGCCGGCGCCCTGGCCGCACTCGGCGTGGCCAAAGGCGACCGCGTGGTGATCTACCTGCCGATGGTGCCCGAGGCGGCCGTCGCCATGCTGGCCTGCGCGCGGCTCGGCGCTATCCATTCGGTGGTGTTCGGTGGCTTCGCCGCAGCCGAACTCGCCTCGCGCATCGCCGATGCCAAACCGAAGGTGATCGTCTCCGCATCCTGCGGGCTGGAGCCCGGCCGGGTGGTGAAATACAAGCCGCTGCTGGACGCGGCGATCGCGCTGTCGCCGCACAAGCCGGATGCCTGCCTGATCCTGCAGCGCGACGCCGCGCCCGCCGAGCTGACACCCGGCCGCGACCATGACCTGGCCGAAGCCGAGGCCGCGGCACCGCCGCACGACTGCGTTCCGGTGGCGGCGACCGACCCGCTGTACATCCTCTACACCTCGGGGACGACGGGACGGCCGAAGGGGATCGTGCGCGACAATGGCGGCCACGCGGTCGCGCTGTGGAATTCGATGCGCATGCTGTACGGCGTCGAGGCCGGCGACGTTTACTGGGCGGCGTCCGACGTCGGCTGGGTGGTCGGCCACAGCTACATCGTGTACGCGCCATTGCTGAGCGGCTGCACCAGCGTGATGTACGAGGGCAAGCCGGTCGGCACGCCGGATGCCGGCGCGTTCTGGCGGGTGTGCGCGCAACACCGGGTGAAGGTGCTGTTCACCGCGCCGACCGCGATGCGGGCGATCAAGCAGCAGGACCCCGACGGCAAGCTGCTGGCCAAGTACGACGTGTCGAAGCTGGAGGCGCTGTTCCTCGCCGGCGAACGCTGCGATCCGCCCACCGCGGTTTGGGCGGCGGAGCTGCTGGCGAAGCCGGTGGTCGATCACTGGTGGCAGACCGAGACCGGCTGGGCGATCACCAGCGGCTTCCGCGACTTCGGCCTGTTCCCGTTCAAGCCCGGCTCCGGCGGGCGGCCAAGCCCGGGCTACGACCTGCACACGCTGGACGACGAGGGGCAGCCGCTGGAACCCGGCCACACCGGCAATCTGTGCGCCAGGCTGCCGCTCCCGCCCGGCTGCGCGCCGACGCTGTGGCAGAACGACGAGGGCTACCGCACCGCGTACCTGTCGGACTTTCCCGGCTGGTATCGCAGCGGCGATGCCGGGACGATTGACGCTGACGGCGACGTCTGGGTGATGGGCCGCACCGACGACATCATCAATGTCGCCGGCCACCGGCTGTCCACCGGGCAGATGGAGGAGGTGCTGGCGTCGCACGCCGCGGTGGCGGAATGCGCCGTCGTGGGGGCGAAGGACGCACTGAAGGGCCAGACGCCGATCGGGCTGGTGGTGCTGAAGGCCGGGGTGAACCGCCCGGAAGCCGAGATCGCCGCGGAACTGGTGGCCCTGGTGCGCGAGCGGATCGGCCCGGTGGCGGCGTTCAAGGATGCGCGTGTGGTGCTGCGGCTGCCGAAGACGCGGTCGGGCAAGATCCTGCGCGCCTCGATCCGGCGGATCGCCGATGGCGAGGCGGCCCCGGTGCCGCCGACCATCGAGGATCCCGCCGCACTGGAGGAAGTGCGCCAGGTGCTGGAGCGTTAGCCCGACGCTGCAGCGGGTGCCGTCTTCGTGTGCCGTCGCCGCCGCGAACCGCAAGCCGTTCGTCGCGTTGCTGATGTGGAGCGCCGGTTTTGGGCGCGCACATGCAGAGGAAACAATTATGCGCTCATTCATTGTGGCCGCGGCCTGCCTGATCGCCCTCGGTGGGACGACCGGTTCCGTCCAGGCGGCCGGTTGTCTCAAGGGCGCGGCGGTCGGCGGCCTGGCAGGACATGTCGCAGGTCACCACGGCGCCCTGGGCGCGGCGGCGGGCTGTGCGGTCGGGCACCATGAAGCTTCGAAAGAGGAACAGGCCCGACAGGCCCAGGCAGATCACGACAACAACAGCAACCGCACCACCGACACCCGCTGAACACATCTGTCTCACGACGCGTGGAGCGGGACGTTCGATCGTTCGGTGAGACGCAGGGCTGTCCCGATCGTCGTGCCGGGGCGCGGTCGCAGGGGCACAGATCAGTCTCACGACGCGTGGGGTGGGACAAATGTTCGTGCCGTGAGAGGCTGTCATTGCGAGCAGCGCAGCGACGCGGCAGTCCCCGACCGGTCTGTGCGCGCACAAACCTGACGAAGATTGCTGCGTCGCGGCGCGGCTCGCAATGAGAGGGGGTTATACAGGGGGTTATACCGAAGCTCATTGATGACGACCCACGCGTTGCCCCAACTGTCATGGCCGGGCCCCGCCCGGCCATGACAGTGGGATCGATGAACGAGCGTTGGGGTTAGGCATACTCTCGGTCGAGCGCCAGCAGGGCTGGCGTATGGACGCTGACCAAGGCGCGCACCACGCGGTCCTCGGGCGGGCCGAACGTCACGTTGTCGGGCAGCCGTCCGAGCCGGCGGATCAGCGCGGCGCGGTCCGGATACAGCCGGGCATACTCCTCGGCGGCAAACACCGGATC